>JBJESV010000023.1:0-17361 GCA_051882975.1 Emergencia sp. | reverse complement strand
GGCGCATACTGACGGCTCAGATCGTCTGCAGATCGAGAAAATATGAGGAAACAAACTGATAAAAATCGTCCTTCAGACCGGAGGACGGTTTTTCAATGCGTCGGGCCACATAGATCTGGCGGGTGCAGACAGGCTCTGCAATATGAAGCAGGCGCACCTTCGGACTTTTCTGGGGTCCCCAGGAATAGGCAGGCCAGAAGGCGACACCCAGACCTGCGCCGATCAGATTCCGGACCGTGGCCGGACTGTCACTTTCAAAGACAATCTGGGGAGAAAAGCCGCAGGACATGCAGTAACCGGCTGTCAGAACAGAAAAGGGTTTGCTTTTTTCCAGAGAGATAAAGGATGCACGGCGGACATCCTGCAGACGGACAGAGTCAGAAGAGGCAAATGGGGAATCCACAGGGACGGCGAGAAAAATCTCCTCCTGCAGTACGGTGTGGGAATCCTCCGGCTGCCGCAGAGGCGTAACGGTGGAGATACGCACATCCCAGTCATCGGCATCCGGATTCTGGGACAGCTGAAAGATCACATCCGGATGCAGTTCCTTATAGCGGATGATCAGTTTTGTGACCAGTTCCGATGCAGACAGAATGCTGACCCGTATGGTTCGGGCTGCTGCCGCCTGTTCTTCCTGAAGCAGGCCGGGGAGTTCGTCCAGCGACTGCATCAGAGGCTGAAGCCGGTCAGCAAGGAGTTTCCCCTGTTCCGTCAGACGGATGCCGCGACCCTGGCGGACAAAGAGAGTGGTGTCCAGCTCTTTTTCCAGGCGGCGGATGGCCTGACTCAGAGCAGGCTGGGCGATATGAAGGCTTTCAGCCGCCTTTGTCATATGCTCAAAGCCGGCCGCAGCCAGAAAATATTTCAGCTGAAGAAGTTCCATGAGATACCTCCAATATATAATTTTAAAGTTATGAAAATAATAAAATCTATATATTATACATTACCACAAACCGGTGATAAGATAAAGTAGATGAAATCAAAAAAGATGAAAAGCAGGAGGGATTAAAATGGCACAGATTTTTGAAACGATGATGCTGATATGCTTCGGATGCTCATGGCCGATTTCCGTTGTCAAGTCGTGGCGCAGCCGGACGGCGAAGGGAAAAAGCGTGGTCTTCACCTACGCGATCATTCTGGGATACATCTGCGGAATTCTCAGCAAGATCACTGGAGGAAGCATCAACTATGTGCTGATACTTTACATTATCAATCTGGTCATGGTGACGACAGATGTGGTGCTGTATTACAGAAACCGCAGACTGGACCGCATGGCAGACGAGAAACAGACATCCGTCAGCTGATTCTGCCCGCCTTGGGAATTTCTCTTTACTCCGACCGCATCCAGTGATATAATATTACGGTAAAAAGTGAATGCTCTTCATGTTCCGGCATAGTCGCCGGCCAAGAGGGAAGCGGGTGAGAATCCCGCGCGGTTGCCGCCGCTGTAAGGAAAGAGCATCAGCAGACAGGCCACTGGAAGATTTCCGGGAAGGCAGCTGGTGTATTGACATCCGAGCCAGAAGACCTGCATGCAGAGACAGACTGACCGACGGTGATCTGGTCAGCCTGTACAGAATCATAAACAGAAAAAACGGACTGTGGCATATTTGCCGCGGTCTTTTTATTTGGATATTTTTCAGGTGACCATTCACCTGCATACAGGAGAAAAACAAGACGGAGGAGGTGAACAGATGGATCATAACGGACTGGGTGAAAAAGCGGAATTCTGCAGTTTTCATCCGTTTGTCAACGCAGTGTATTTCATATTCGTGATAGGTATCACCATGTTTTCTCTGTCGCCTTACTTCCTCGCGGTGACCTTTGCGGGAGCCTGGGTTTACTCGGCTCTCCTCAAAGGAAGAAACTGTCTGAAACTGAATCTGTCCATGAGCATTGTCATGCTGCTGCTCATGGTGATCATCAACATGTTCTTCAACAACAACGGAGAGACCGTACTTCTGTACATCAACACCAGCAGGATAACTCTGGAGTCCATATGCTACGGCATAGCAGGCGGGCTGATGCTGGTGTCGGTCATCATATGGTTCAGCTGCTTCAACGTCATCATGACGGCGGACAAGCTGATCTACCTGTTCGGCAAAGTCGCACCGGTGCTGGGTCTGACCCTGTCCATGATATTCCGCTTTATTCCCCTGCTCAAAAGCCGTTTTGCGGAGATATCCCTGGGACAGAAATGCATGGGGAGAAGCCACAGCAGCGGCAGTATCGTCAGGAGAGCGCGGCAGCTGACCAAGGAAGTGTCCATCCTCATAGCCTGGTCGCTGGAGGCGTCCATAGAAAGCGCCGATTCCATGGAGGCAAGAGGATATGGACTGAAAGGGCGGACCAGTTTCCACCTGTTCAGATTTTCGCACAGAGACTACGGGGCGCTGGCCGTCATGACAGTCACAGGCGTCGCGGTCGCCGCGGCTGCATGTTTCGGACTGACAGATATGTATTTCTATCCGAGAACCGTCATGCCCGAACTTGACCTGCCGACGCTGCTTGCCCTTATATGCTACATCATACTGGTGCTGACACCGGTCATCATAGATATCGCAGGAGAAATCAAATGGAAACAATCAGATTTGAACACGTGACATTTTCATACCCTCTGGCAGAGTCAAATGCCCTGGAGGACATCAGCTTTGCCGTAGAGCCTAGCCAGTTCGTGGTTCTGTGCGGCAAATCGGGATGCGGCAAAAGCACCCTGCTGCGCCAGATGAAAAAGAATCTGGTGCCTTACGGCTGTACAGAGGGAAGAGTCCTTTACTGCGGAGAGCCGGTCGCAGAACTGGATGACCGGCGAAGTGTCAGCGAGATCGGTTTCGTACAGCAGAATCCGGACAACCAGATCGTCACGGACAAGGTGTGGCATGAGCTGGCCTTCGGACTGGAAAGCCTGGGGCTGTCCAATGCCGCCATCAAAAGGCGGGTTGCCGAGATGGCAAGCTACTTTGATATACAGGGCTGGTTCCGCAAAAACGTCAATGAACTTTCCGGCGGACAGAAGCAGCTGCTGAACCTGGCTTCCATCATGGCCATGCAGCCAAAGCTGCTGATTCTGGACGAGCCCACATCCCAGCTGGACCCTATCGCCGCCTCTGAATTTCTGCAGACCATCTACAGGATCAACCGGGATCTGGGGACCACCGTCATCATTTCCGAGCATCGGCTGGAGGAGCTGTTCCCTATGGCGGACAAAGTCATGGTCATGGATCAGGGCAGGATTCTGGCCTTCGATGAGCCGGAGAAAATCGGTCGATTCCTGTCCGGCGGGGCGAAGCAGAGCACCGCTCCTGCGGAAACCGGCAGCCGTCACCCTATGTTTTACGGTCTGCCGTCGGTGATGCGTATATTTGCCGACGCTTGCCCGGATCAGGACAATCCGCTGACCATACGCCAGGGCAGACTGCGGCTGGAGGAGCTTCTGGCAGGCAGGGGAGACGAACTCAAAGAAGCAGCGAGGAACGTCAGACCACCTCTCACCGAAAAAAAGACCGATGCTCCGAAGGACATCGTCATCCGCATGAAGGACGTCTGGTTCAGATACAGCCGCGAAAGCGGAGATGTGCTCCGGGGGCTGAACCTGGAAGTGGAAAGAAACCAGTGGTACTGCCTGCTGGGCGGAAACGGAGCCGGAAAGAGCACCACACTGAAGATCATCTCCGGTATCCTCAGACCTCAGAGAGGAAAAACAGAGGCGGAGACAGAGCACCTGAGCATGCTGCCCCAGAATCCTCAGGCTCTGTTCACTGAGATCACAGTGGAAGAAGAACTGCTGGAGGCACTCTGCTATACCAGAATGCCAGATGCAGAAAAGATAAAGAGAACAGATGATATGCTGGAACTGATGGAGATCAGCCACCTGCGGAAAGCCAACCCGTACGACCTTTCCGGCGGCGAGCAGCAGCGCCTTGCCCTGGGCAAGATCCTGCTCCTGGAACCGGAGATTCTGCTTCTGGACGAGCCGACCAAGGGACTGGACCCATTCTTCAAAAGGACTCTGGCCGGCATACTGCGCAAACTTACAGACAGCGGCGTGACCGTCTTCATGGTGTCCCACGACATCGAATTCTGCGCCGAGTATGCAGACCGGTGCGCCATGTTTTTTGACGGTGATATCGTATCATCAGGCACACCGGAAGAATTCTTTTCAGGCAACAGTTTCTACACCACCACGGCCAACAAGATTGCCAGGGAGTGGAAACCGGATGCAATAACCTGCGAGGAGGTGTCCGCATGGCTCAGAACCGTGATCTGACCAGATCAGAAGCGGCCCGCAGAAAGCGGACCCTGTTTTCCGCCGCACTAATCATCATAGCCATGCCTGTGACCATCGCCCTGGGCATGCTCTTTGACCAGAGCCGGTACATGGTCATCAGCGTGCTGATCCTCATCTATACCATGCTTCCGTTCTTCATGGTCTTCGAGAAGAGAAAGCCCAAGGCTAGAGAAATCGTCCTCATCGCCATGATGAGCGCTCTGACGGTGTGCGCCCAGATCTTCTTCCATATGACCATCCCCATCCAGATCGGAACAGCCATGGTCATCATCTCAGGGATCTCCCTGGGACCGGAGGCGGGCTTCCTCATCGGCGCCATCTCCAGGTTCGTCTGCAACTTCTATATGGGGCAGGGACCGTGGACGCCGTGGCAGATGTTCTGCTGGGGTCTGCTGGGATTTCTGGCCGGTCTGGCCTTCAACAAAGTGGACCTGGATCAGCTCAAATCCCGGAACTTCAAGGTCATCATGGGGCCGGTGGTCTGCATCATCTTCGCCATGCTGGCCGCATGGATCAGCTATCAGCTGTGGCCGGGGGAAGATGAAGTCTTCGGCGGATGGCGGCTTTATGTTTTCGGCGCCGCAGGCCTGCTGGCAGGAGTTCTGATCCAGCGCAGAAGGCTTCCGGTGGACGGAATCACGCTGACAGTCTATACTTTCCTGACCGTATTCGTCATATACGGCGGGGTTATGAATATCTGCGCCCTCGTCACATCGGCGGGAATCCCGGGGGGCAATACCCTGGACCTTGCCGGTCTGAGAGCGCTGTATATATCCGGAATGCCGTACGATCTGTACCATGCAGGTACGGCAGCCCTGTGTGCTTTTTTCTTCGGCGACAGCATCATCAGAAAGCTGGAACGCATCAAGATCAAGTACGGAATCTATAAGTAAACGAGGAGGAGTAAAAATGAAAAGAAAAGGATTGGCTCTCTTCCTGGTCCTGGCAATGGTCCTGACTTCCATGACCTGCCTGGGCTGGGCTGCAGAGAAAGAGGACATCACAGTCTATGTGACACTGAGCAATAGAGGCGAGATCGCCTATGCAGAAGGCAGAGCCATGGCGCAGGTGCCTGTGACCGTGGAGGCCAACGAAAAGGGCTATGCAACTGTGGATGAGGTGCTGCAGGCATTTCACAATACCTACATGCCGGACGGATACGTTGTAACAGATGCCGGAGGATACACCTCCGTGTGCAGACTCTGGGGTGTAGACACCTACAATACCCTGTTCTTTGTAAACGATAAGGGACTGACATCGGCGGTGACAGAAGAGACCGTGGTAGACGGAGACAGAATCACAGCATCCGTCAACAGTGATGATCAGTACTATTCTGACTACTACGGCTTCTTCACAAAGACGAAGTACACCGGTACGGCGGGAGAAACGGTGACAGTGAAGCTGACAGCCTTTTCCGGAATGATGCCGGCAGACCCGCAGCCGGTGGCAGACGCCCAGCTTTATCTCATAACTGACAGCGGTCTCCAGGCTCTGGAAGGCGTCAGAACCGACGAGAAGGGCCAGGCCGTCATCACGCTGGATGAAACCTTTACGGCAGGAGAAACCTGCATGATCACAGCAAAGGGAACTGTCCCTGCAAAGGTTACCGTGGACTGGACCACAGGAGAGACAATGGATGCGGATGCACCGCTCATCGCACCGGTATGCCAGCTGAAGGTCCAGAGCAGGATCGCAGCAGGGGTGAAGAACACGAAGATCACATCCATCAAAGCCACAGCAGGCAAATCCGGCATCAAAATCAGCTGGACCAAGAGCAAAGGCTACAAGGTGGACGGCTATGAGATCTACAGAGGAAAGAAATCCACTCAGATGAGTCGCTACGACAAGGGCATCAAAAAGACATCCTACACCAATGCGAAATATCTGAAGAAAGGCACACGCTACTATTACAAAGTCAGAGGCTACAGAACTGTAGACGGAGAAAAGGTCTACACCGCATTCTCCAAGACGGTCTCTGCAAGAGCAAAATAAGGCGGCAGAGAGATGAGAAGGAAACTGATCTCCCTTCTGCTGGTTCTGACGATGGTTCTGTCTTCCGTCACCTGCCTGGCATCCGCTGCCACGGTGACCTGGAAGACGGCCATGAGCCAGACAGAAAGCTATATGACAAAAGGTTTTTCGTCTCCGGGCTATGGAGATGAATGGTATATTCTGGGTCTGGCCAGAAGCGGCGCTGCAGTGACAGACAAGACCTATGAGACATACTGTAAGAATATCGCTGCGAGGCTCGTCGAAAAAGGCGGACAGCTGGAGAACAGAGACACAGAGTACGCCAGATACAGCCGGGTGATCCTGGCTCTGTCTGCTCTGGATCAGGATCCGTCCGATGTGGGCGGATACAATCTGCTGGAAAAGCTGGCGGATTTCGAAATGGTGACGAAACAGGGAATCAACGGACCAATCTGGGCTCTGCTTGCCCTGGACAGCAAAAACTATGAAATTCCGCAGGTTTCCGGCGTCAGTGTGCAGACAGACAGAAAGATGCTGATCAAGGCTGTTACCGGAGCGGAACTCCCAGGCGGAGGTTTCAGCATGATGGCAGGCGGAAGCCCGGAACCGGACATCACAGCCATGGCTGTGCAGGCGCTGGCGCCTTACCGGGAGGATGCAGAGGTCCAGGCAGTGATCGACAGGGCTCTGAAGATCCTTTCAGAGATGCAGAGCTCCGACGGAAACTATGAGCTTTACGGAGCCAAAACCTCCGAAAGCTGCGCCCAGGTGGTCACAGCGCTGACGGCCCTGGGAATTGATCCGGATAAAGACAGCCGCTTTATCAAGAACGGAAAATCCGTTCTTGACGCCATGCTGGGATTTTACGCATCCGGCGGAGGCTTCCGCCATGTGAAAAAGGACAGCAAAGGAAATACAGCCCCGGTCAATGGACTGGCCACGGCTCAGTGCTACTATGCCCTGGAAAGCTTCAGCCGCTTCGTCAGCGGGGAAAACAGGCTTTACGATATGACAGACGGCAGGCCGGTTTCAAAGCCGCTGAAGGTGACGATTTCTTCCCTGAAGTCCTCGAAGACAAAGACCGCCGTGGTCAAATGGAAGAAGATCACAGGAGCGAAGGGCTATCAGGTGAGCTATGCCTATAGCAGCAGCTTCACCTCGGCAAAGAGCACCTTTGTTTCATCGTCCGCCGTCCAGAAGACCCTGAAAAGCCTGAAAAAAGGAAAGACCTGCTATGTCAGGATCAGGGCATACAAGACAGATGCATCCGGAAAGAAGATTTACGGAAGCTGGAGTACGGTTAAGAAGGTAAAAGTAAAGTAAATGGATAGAGATTTTGAGAAAAAAGTAAAACGGAAGAGACTGCGGGCGGTGGTCATCGCTCTGATCGTCATCGCTGCAGCCGTCTACCTGATCGCCGACCTGAAGGTGGAAAAGGCCGACTACGGCAGCTCCCTGGCGGAAGAGATCGAGACGGCACGGGCCCTTTACGAGGAGCAGAAGGAGAATACCGGAAATGAGAAGGGCCAGTATGCGCCATATACACTGATGGAGTACGACCGGCAGATTCAGGCTGCAGAAGCAGTGGCGGATTCTGAGGACAGTGAGTACAACGACGAGAAAGATGCCTACGAGACCCTGAAGGAGCAGACAAAGGCCTTCAGGAAGGCGGCCAACAGTCAGGTGATCTCTGCAGATGAGATGACGGCCCTGATGAAAGACAAGGATTCGCGGACCGAGACTGTCGAGATCGGGAAAGACAAAGAGATGACCGTCACTGTGGACGGAGGAGCCATGAAGAAGGCCGTGACTGTCAACCTGATGGCGAAGGAGGAAGGACCCAACGCTGATCTGATCAGCGAGATACTCGGGCAGCTTTCCCTGCAGGGAAAGGTCCTGTCCTTCTATCAGGACGGCACCTTCGGCGGAGAGCTGAAGATCACCGCCCCGATGTACAGTGAAAAGAAAACGGAGGCCTATGCATACAAGGTGGATCTGGAGAAGGGAAGCCTGCAGTATGTGTCCGACGCCAAGGTGGATACGGAATCCCAGACGGCGGATTTTACGGTTTCAGAGGGCGGAGACTATGTGGTCCTGACGACCCGGATGCACGAGGATTCCGATAAAGCCGTGGATATCAGCGATGCAGAGAAAAAAGCAAAAGCTGCAGAGTCAGGTGAAGGCGAAAGTACCGCCGGCGGAAGCGGCGGCCAGAGCGGCAATTCCGGAAGCAGCCAGCCTGCAGACAAGCCTGCAGCAGAAGATATCGAGGTGACCGTGGAGATCCGCTGCGATACTCTGGCGGCAGATCTGTCTAAACTGGAGGATCCGGCGCTGGAAGCCTATGTGCCGTCAGACGGAACCATCCTGGGGAGCACAAAGGTGAAGGTGGAAAAAGGCAGTACCGTCTACGACGCACTGAACAAGGTGTGCCGCAACAAGGGCATCCATCTGGAAGCATCCTATACGCCGGCCTACGGCTCCTACTATGTGGAAGGAATCAACTACCTTTACGAGTTTGACGGGGGCAGCATGAGCGGCTGGATGTACAAGGTGAACGGAAAGTTCCCTAACTACGGCTGCTCCGAGTACACCCTGTCAGACGGAGATGCCATCGTATGGTGCTATACCCTGGATAGAGGAAAGGATGTCGGCGGCGGAGTGTGATGAAAACCCCGTACCCGCTGCAGCGCGTATGGATTCCGCTTTTTTTGCGGATAATCGGCGCTTCTCTCTTCAGAGGGAAGGGAAAACGTATGGATTTGAAATTCATCTGAAAAAATCGGCGCATCGGGCTTTGCGGCGGAACTCTGAGAGGGGTTCTGATGCCGGAAAGGCGAGATTCTGTATCTGCGAAGCGGTGATGCATGCCGCCAGGCAGATGATTGTGGTGCCGGTTACACGGAAACTGAAATCCAGATGTGTTGAATCCGCCGATTTCAATAAAAAAACAGCATTTCCATACGTCTTTTCAAAAAATAAACATGAATCCGCCGATTTCGGCTGATTTTAGCAAAATCCATACGCGAGCCGACGGAACAGAGCGCGAGCCGGCGGAGCCATATCCATGCCGGAGGCGCTTTACGAAATCGAAAAGTGGTGATATAATAGAGCCACCTATCAAAATGAATAAGAAACATCTCGTGTTCTCCCGCAGAAGACTGCAGAGGAGCTAAGAGGGAAGCAGGTGCAAAACCTGCGCGGGTACCGCCGCTGTAAGGAAAGAGCGTCAGCAGACAGGCCACTGGAAACGATCCGGGAAGGCAGCTGAGGCAGAGAGGTCCGAGCCAGAAGACCTGCATGAGATGCCAGGAACCGACGGTGAGCGGAGAACTGAAGAGATTTGCAGAAAAACGGACTGCGGCTTTTTAGGCTGCAGTCTTTCTTTTTTTGAGAACAGGAGACTGAGGGAGGAGCAGATGGATAAGGAAAAGAAACTGAACGAAGAAGAAATCCGCAAGCTGCAGCATCTGCTGGTGAGCAGGTTTGCCTGCAGTCCGGACAAAGAAGCTTACCGCAGCGACAGGGAATCATCTGTGTATAGAACCTACAGTCTCTCCACAGGAAAAGGAAAGAAAATATATCAGAGCTTCAGCGACGAAGAACTGCTGCAGTATCTGAGAATGAGAGCCGGTGAGCTGGATCATCCCCCTGCCCAGAAGGAGGTTTTCTGGGTCATGCGGGAGTATATCAAAAAACGGTTCCAGCGGTGGCCCTATGCCTTGAAAGCGGCAGGCCTGCAGAAGGCGGCAGGAAGCGGCGGACGAACCATGGAGCAGATGAAGCAGGAACAGAACCGGCACGAGGAACTGCTGAAACAGATCCGGGAAAAGGCGGTGGAACTGGGACGAATCCCTCATCCCCAGGATGTACCGGAAATCTGCGATGCGCTGCGCAGATATTACAGTCAGTGGGGCGGCGTTCTGGAAGCGGCAGGGCTGGATTCGGATACGCTGAACAGGGAGTCGGTATACAGGATCGAGAATCTGGAGCCGGAGTACAAAGCCATGCTGCAGGCGGTAAAGGAATATGCATGCAGTATCGGACGCAGTCCGTTTCACTACGAGATCGATCCGGATGTGAAAAAGGCCCTGATAAAGCGCTGCGGTTCCTGGAGAAACGCCTTGTATCAGGTCGGTCTGACGCCGGTGGTCCGGATGAAGGCCTTTGACCGAACCTATATAGATCACAGAAAAGAGGAAAATCGGAAGAATCATTCCAGGAGCCTGAAGGACTGCTTCTACCAGGTTCTGGACGCAGACGAGACTGTGAAGCAGGACCTGGAGCAGCTGCGAGAGCTTTATCAGAAGAAAAAAGCGCCTCTGCTGAAAGACGAGGTGCCGGCGGAGCTCAGGCGCAGACTGCAGGACGCCTGCGGGACCTGGGCCAATGCCCAGTATCAGATCGGCGTCCGGCCGGAAGACTATTATCAGAGGGTAAAGGACGAGCGGCGCAGGCAGACCCCCGTCAGAAAAAAAGGCAGATAGATGTGCGGGATGCTTCCTTGACACCGAATTTAAAATGTGATAATATATGAATTAGTCGAATATTTGCAATACGCAAAATATTTCTTTGACAGGCCGGAGCACAAAGCCCGGCCAGCTGTTCTGCAGGCAGAGAGAAAGACTCGTCAGAAGGACTCGTTTACCCATAAAGTTTCGGGATTTTTCCTGGTACCACTTTCTCTTTAGCAAACATAATAAACCCTAACTGCAAGAAGTACGGTCATTGCCGTACTTTTTGTATAGGCGCGGACGGGAGAACAGGCGGAGCTGATACTGGACAATATTGCCGGAGAGATACACTCTTTCCGGTCTGAATAAAATACAGCTTGACAAAATATGCGGGGAAAGAATATAATGAACGTGGAAAAAGAATATTGATCTTTTGCTCTATGGTCGCGAAGGTTCATCTTTTGCATGGTGAATGTCGGTCGTGTTAAATGGCAAGCCGGTGAGAATCCGGCACAGTCTTACCTCTACTGTGTGCGGCGTCGTGCTGCGAGTCAGGTCTGTTAGCCACAGAGCAGGGTTAGCATCAAGGTGGAATGCTATTCCGGTTGCAGTTCTCCAATCAGAGACAGGGAGGCGTAGTTTTGGTGTTCAGAACCACGGATGTTACCGGATACAGGCATTCTTTTCTTTATTTTCAGGCAGTTCGGGGCAGAGCGCCGGACGACGGTCACAACTGAATCACGGTATCTCATGTTCTTCCCGCCGGGAAGCTAAGAGGGAAGCAGGTGCAAGTCCTGCGCGGTCCCGCCACTGTGAAGCGATCCACCCGATCGCAGAGCCAGACTACCTGCATGAGATGAAGAGGCGCAGCGAGCGACTGCAGAACCTCTGAAGAGATGACAGAAATACGGACTGTAAGCATGTCAGCGCCTTTTAGGGTGCGTTGACAGTTGCTGCAGTCTTTTTTTATAAAAATGAATACAGGCTTTTGTGGCAGATGCGCGACCCGAAGACGCATGAACCTTCGGACACGCATTCTTGTTCCTTGCTGAACAAGGGAATCAGGTGAAATTCCTGGACACGTGGGAGCGGCAGCCAATTATGTATTGGCGAAGCAGGCTCCTTTAGTAGCTGTGATTACAAAGTACCGTTTCTGTGCAGAGCATTCTGCATACGGCGAAAGCCGGTCATTGGAAGGGCTGTAATGGCCCGGAGAGAAGGCGAGACAGATGCGATGGTGCAATGACTGCACCTGGATGTAAAAGTCAGAAGACCTACAAAACCTCCGGCCCGTGAAAGGGGCGGAAACGGAAAAACAGGGTGACAGCGGCAGGCTGTATGCCTTTATTAGACTACCACAAAAGCGATGATTGTATGATCATCGTTTTTTATTACCCGTAATTTTCAATTCTCTGGAGCGGGGAACAGGGCAAACCGTTCGGAGATCGGAGGAGAATCTATATGAGCGTATATATGACAGATGAAGAACTGCTGCAGTATATCCGAACTGCGGCGGCCGAGCTGGGAAGAGTTCCGAAAAAGTCGGAAGTGTCCTGCGCTCTGCAGATAAAGAGCCGGTTCGGTCCGTGGCCGAGAGCTCTGGAACTGGCAGGTGTAAAGGCGCCGTCAGAGCGGAGCCGTCAGAGGCAGGAGAGGAAGAAAGAAAAGCGCATGAGGCAGAGGATAAACCATGAGGAAAAGCGAAGGCGGCTGCGGACGGAGAAGGAGGCGATGGAGAAGGAACAGGACAGCGGAGGGACATAAAGCCTGAGGAGAATACTCACTATGCGAATAGTGTTCACATAGAACATCGCGAAGGGCGAGAAGGCAATGAGGCCGGACAATCCGGAGCGAAATAAAAACGAAAGGAGAAATCTGAGAAAGAAATGGAGAAAGTAAAGAAAAATACCCCCATAAGAAAGGTTATGACTCTGCTGCTGGTGTTTATGATGGCCTTTACCATGATGCCGTCTATGGCTTTAGCGGAGACGGAAGCGGTGAAATCTTGCAATGTAACCATTACCGCACAGGCGAATCAGACGTTTTTCCATGCGCCGCTGGTGAATACCGAGGTAAAAGCTGATCTTGCTGAAAGCTACGGCTATGCAGACAGCGTTGAAGATGGCGTTTCCGTATTGGACGCGCTGGTAAAGGCACATATTGCCAAATATGGAGAAGCATTTACCAAGGAGAACGCATCTAATATGCTAGCTTTAGATAACAGCGGCAATGTAACTTGCTATTTTGGCGAAAAAACGCAAGACAGCGGCGTCATGATTAACGGAAGGCTCAGCCAGACCGTTCCTGCAAGCACAGCAATAAAGGAAGGCGACCGTCTGGAATTTTTCCGCTATGCGTCTTCTGAAAAGAAGGATATGTATACCGGTTTTGCAGGCAGCTATATTATATCAGGAAATAACGGTATACATTGGAACCCTATTACCAGTGTTAAAAAAATCAGCGAAAAAGCATTCGGGCTACACTGCTGGGGATTTAATGTATCAGAGTATGGCACATTGGAGGAAAGTGAACGTCTGACCAACGCTACGGAAATGGTTGGACTGCAGATAGGAACTGTCGATGTGCAAACGGGCGAAGTGGTACCAATCGAAGGCGCTGTTACAAAAGACCCTTACGCTTTAGCTTCCGGGATTACACTTACACAGACAGAAGGGGTTTGCTATCTGACGGCATATAGTTCTGAAGAGAGTATTATTATGCCGCTCATAGAGGTTGAATTGGTAGAGGAACCTTCTCTGGCAGTGCTGGAGCTTTATAAAAACAGTACTGATTTAAATGCACGTGAAAACCCATTGACACTGACACCTGCCTTGACGGATGGTAAATTTGACGGTTATGAGGTAGATGTACCGGATTATGTCAGTGCCAGCGGCGTGTATATTTATTCCAGTTTTTCGAATGACCCGCAGGCTCCGACGAATGAATATTTGGGCGAGAAAATGACAATGATGGTTAGCAACCAATGGGGCGGTGCCAGCAGCGGTAATTGTGCCAAGTTGAGTAACGGATATTTCAGGGTCTATTATAGTGGATCCATAGGTAATATTGCTGAATATAAGATAAAGGCGAACATTACTGCGACACTGAAGGGGCTCGAACTGGAAGGCGTAGTGAATAAAGCTTTCAATAGAGATGAAACAGAGTACCACACGTATATTGACCGGAATGCGGAAACCACAAAGATTAAGGCAACCGGTTATTCGGCTTCGTATACGATTAAGGCAAACGGAGAAGAAATCACAAATGGCGAAGAAATCGTACTTCCTGTAAAATGGGATGAAACCGGCCATATGAATGTGGAAATCTCAGTTTCCTCATCCACCTATGCAGAAAAGACTTATACGATTCAGTATGAAAAAGAACCGGCAACCGATCAGCCTACTGCACTTTTACAGCCGAAATCGGCAGACTATATTCAGGGAGAAGAAGCAGCAGCCCTGAAGACGAAAGCAAGTGCAAGCGGCAGCGTTACGTATCAGTGGTATCAGAATAGCAGCAATTCTGTCGAAGGTGCAACTGCGATTGAAGGTGCGACTAGCGAAGTATACACCCCGTCTACAGAAGAAATCGGCACGACATATTATTTCTGCCGGTTTACCAATACAGGAAAGGATGCAGATAATACTTCCGATTCTGAGATCGCAACCGTAGTGGTAGATGCTGATCCGACGCCGGATGCTACTTTGCAAAATACCGGAAACGAACTGAAACAGGAAGAATATGCGTATGCCTTCCATAAAGGATTTGTGTATGAGCCGGAGGACGATGCTCAGGAAATTTCTGTAAATATTGAGAATCAAATAGAGGGAGCAGAATACAGCTACCAGTGGTATAGCTTTGGTGCAACGTACGGACCGACAAGTACAAGCGGGGTATACGAAGGAACTGAAGCGAAAATCAAACCGAGCACGAAACTGTCCTATGCAAATAATGAAGGAAGATTTTGGAAATGTCGGGTATCTTGCACATTTAAAGGAAAGACTTATAAGTCTTATGCCACAACCGGAGAAAAAACGGAAGATGATAAAGATGTAATCGGCGTTTATGTGTTCATCAAGGTCAATACTGCCTCTACACCTATATTTTCTACCCAGCCGACCGGCAGAGAAGATCTGCAGATAGGTGATACATCGCCACAGCTGAGAGTTTCTGCCACAAGTGAAGACGGAGGAACGAAGACTTATCAGTGGTACGTTAATACGGAAGACAGCAATACGGGCGGCACATTGATAGAAGGTGCGACAAGTTCTTCATACAAGGCACCGACAGATGAAGCCGGAACCTTTTACTATTACTGCACAGTAACTAACACCCTGCAGGGATATACCGCGTCAGCATCATCAAATACGGCAAAAATCGTCGTTACAGACCTTGAAGAAGCGGCAAAAAAGAAACTGCAAGATGCAAATATAACAGGTGACGGAACAGAAACAAATCCGTATAAGATTGAAACGCAAGAACAGCTTGTAGTCGTAAAGAATCTGGTAAACGGAGGCTATTCTTTTAAAGACAAATATTTATCTCTGACTGCAGATATTACTCTTCCTGCCGACTGGAAACCGATGGGTGTAACCAAAGACGGCAAGGTAGATATTAAGAACGGCGATAATCTTTATCCGTTCAGCGGTAAGCTGGATGGGCAGAATCATCAGATCACAGTGCCTGAAGGCGGTCTGCCGCTTCTGGGGTATGTAAAGGAAGCGGAAGTCTGCAATTTGAAGATTTACGGAGAAAAGATCGCTGGCTACGGACTGGTAAACAATTTTGAAGGCGTTGGCTTATCCGGAAGTGCTATCATCATTGACAATGTAACTTTGGTAAAAGGAACCAATACATTGAAGTCAGGCTTCCTCGGTGCCAACATTACGACCAATGGTTTTGCGGGATGCTCAGCAGGCTTTGTGGCAACTATTAAGAATTGTACGGTTGAGGCAGGCGTAACCGTCGGCTATGATGGAAATCAGTCAAATATCGGAGCTTTTGCGGGAAGAATGCAAGGAACCATCGAAAACTGTGTCAACCATGGAACCGTAAAGGGCGTAGATTATGTGGGCGGCATCATCGGTTCAAGAGATAACGCCATGGGTGTATGCGCTGTGAAAAACTGCACTTTTGACGGTACAGTAACAGCTTCCGGTAATCAGGCGGGCGGTATCATCGGCGGCGCATATGTGAATAGCACGGCACCAAACGGCGTAAGAACCTATGTGGAAGGAAACGTTTCTTCCGGAACCGTTACAGGAAAAAATTATGTCGGCGGCATTATGGGCGCAGACTATTATGTAAATCAGAACTGGGGAACCGGTACGTTCAAGCTGAACAAGTTTACAGGAACGGTTTCTGCTACGGAAGAAAACGCCTATGTCGGTGGTGTAATCGGCTATCTGGCAAGCCTGAATAAATATGACAACGTTGCAGGAAACTACTATAAATCCGGCTGCGGTGCAGAAAAAGGCATCGGATTTGTACAGTATGTAGATACCAGCTGTAAGACTCATGAAACAGAAAGCGGTGCAATTTATGTGAATACAGCCGTTGAACTGCCGCAGTACTCAGGTTTTACAAGGGATAATCACAACAGAACTGATGACCCACTGGGTGCAGATGCTGTAAGATTGACGTATTCTGACGATCAGAAGGAGCCAATCGTCATCGATCTGCAGCTGAGCGGAGACTATAAGACTGAGTATCTTGTTGGCGAAGCATTTTCCTTCGACGGCATGACGATTACGGCAACCTATCACACCGGCGAAACAAAGGAACTCAAGCCGGATGAAGTCAAAGTGGAAAACTTTGATTCAAATAAAAGAGGCAGCCAGGAAGTAAAGCTGACCTATGAGGGCATCAGCGCAGTGATTTCTGTAACTGTTTTGAAACCTGCAGGCAGTGATATCACTGTCAGCGTGAAGATTCTGGGCGATACGCTCCACGGAGAGTCTGGAGAGACGCATACCTTGGCGCAGAACAATCTGCCGGTATGGCTGGATACAAAGACAATCAGCGTAAGCAATAATGCTACTGTATGGGACGCACTGCAGATAGCTGTAGCGGGAACGGATATCAGTTTTTCGAATCCATCCGGTAATTATGTTTCTGCTGTAACAAAGGGCAGTCTGACTCTGGCAGAGCGTGATAACGGAAATAATTCCGGCTGGATGTATACCTTAAATGGAACTCATCCTTTATTAGGTGTCAGTGAACAGTACCTGAATAACGGCGACGTCATTGTATGGCACTATACGGATGACTATACCAAAGAGGAAGGTTCTGAAAAGTGGAACACAGAGACCGAAGGTGAAAAGACAGAGGATCAGCTGGCAGCCCAGACCGTCATCGATCTGATCAACGCCATCGGTACCGTGACGGCAGACAGTCAGGATGCGATCACGAAGGCGAGAGAAGCCTACGACAAGCTGACAGCAGAACAGAAGAAACTGGTGACCAACTACAGCGTACTGACTGCAGCGGAAGAGGAGCTCAAAGCGCTTCTGAACGAGACCGGGGATGAGGAGGCCGGGAAGGCCCGCATCATAGAAGGCGTCCAGAACACGAAGATCTCCATCTGGTCCGCAACCATGGGCGCACAGAGCCGGGGCAAAGGCTGGATCCGCATCTGGTACAGGAAGT
>JBJESV010000022.1:0-4303 GCA_051882975.1 Emergencia sp. | reverse complement strand
ACTTATTGATGCGGAAAAAACATCCAATAAGATATCTTCAGATACAGGAAAATGGGTTGTAAATGATGGGGAACGCGCAGAATCTGAATGGGGAGATTCCAGCCAGTGCTGGGCAGCCTCCACCGCGGATATGCTTTGGAGCACTGGATGGGCAGAAGCCGGAATGCAGGAAAACAGTGAACTTAAATTTGCCAGCGAAGATGATGTGTTTACATATTTTTGCGATTACTTTATGAACAGGGGCGGATATCAGTCCGGCGGAATTCAGTGGTTTTTTACAGGCAAGTTTGATGAAGAAATGTATACAAAGAAGGACAGCACCGGAAATATAGCAAAGTATAATCCAAAAGATTTCTACGAAACCGGCAGCTTTGATACTTATAATGATAATCCAATCAGCATTGGCGAATTTGTAAAACGTCTTTCGATATTGAAAGATGGAGGCGCAGTGGGTATCAATATTGATTTTAACAGCATAAATTATACTGCCGGGGCGGATGAAAATACTATAATTTCCTACGATAACGAGCTTGGAGAATATACTTCTTTTGAGCTGATGGAGATCGATCCGAATGACACAGATTTAATGGAAGCATTCTATTCGCTTGACAACAGGGGAAGAGTTGTCAAACTTGACAAAAAGGGCGATGACTATGTTGATGAACAGGGTAACAGGTATGACAAGCTTAACGTTCTTGAGGGATATCTATATAGATTTGAAGATGGAAGCTGCAGCGTAGTAAATTCTGAAAACGGAAGCTTCATATGTGAATATAACAAAGTCTGGAATGAGGATGATATCGATTTTTCCAATCCTGATGAGCTGATTCTGATAGGGAATGGAGCGCATGCAGTTACTGTTTCCGGATACGTTATTGATACAAGTGCAGCGAATGAAGACGAACAGCTCAAAGCGCTGTTTATTACTGATTCGGATAATGATGCAGCATTTTATTCACTTGACGATGACAATAGAGATAAGGCCAAAAGAAGAAATTCAACCATCTTATATAGCACTGCTGTTAAACAGACTGAATATGAGAATAAAACAATAATTCTGAATGGATATTTAAAACAAAGCAATGTTGCAATAGCGAACATGACAACCCTTAAAAGAGCACCGAAATAAGGTGGAACGATGTATTCTTAGAAAATATTCAGGCCTTATCCGGTCTGGCCAGCCGCAGGCAGATAATGCGTGAGGATCTTCAGCTCTGAAATCCTCACGTTTTTTGTTTTTGGCCGGCCGGAGAATAAGGGGAATCGGAAAGAGCGGAAAAACTGCAATGGGGGGTCTGGATGAGAATCTATTTAGAAAAAATTCGAAATTATCCCTTGACAGCACCCATGCCCGGTGCTACTATCTGTTTAGAAATATTTCTAAATTCCTGGCCGGGCAGCATCATGCTGCAGGTGCGGAGAGAAAGGGGTGTGATATATATGGGACTTCCCGAAACCTTCAAGGCTCTGTCCAGCCCGGTGCGGCGGGATATCCTGATCATGCTGAAAGAGGGACGCATGTCCGCAGGAGAAATCGGGGAACACTTTGATATGACCGGCGCGACCATGTCCCATCATCTGAGCCAGCTGAAAAAAGCCGGCCTGGTATTTGAAACAAAAGTAAAGAATTTCATATATTATGAACTGAACACCACCGTGTTCGAAGAGCTGATGCTCTGGTTCTCTCAGTTCAGAGGAGGAGATAACGATGAAGGAATATAAAAAGACTTTGATTTTCAGCTGCCTGGTGTGCCTGCTGCCGCTGGTGCTTTCTGCGGCGCTTTTCAGCCAGCTGCCGGACAGGATCGCCATTCACTGGGATTTTGCGGGAAATGCCGACGGCTATGCGGGA
Source organism: Emergencia sp. (assembly GCA_051882975.1). Lineage (GTDB taxonomy): Bacteria > Bacillota > Clostridia > Peptostreptococcales > Anaerovoracaceae > Senimuribacter. The sequence continues at coordinate 2,451 of JBJESV010000022.1, read as the reverse complement.
AAGGCCATGGGCGCTTTCGGCCTTCCGCTTCTGCTGCTGATCCTGCAGCTGGTGGTCTGCTTCGGTGTTTTCAGCGATCCCAAGAGGAAAAATCAGTCCGCCGCCATGCGGACCATCAGTATCTGGATCATTCCGGTACTGGGCCTGGTGCTGCAGCCGATGACTCTTCTTGCCGCACTGGGTCACGATGTGCCGATCACAACGGTGGTCATGCTGATCGTAGGCGTGCTGTTCATCATCTGCGGAAATTATCTGCCCAAGAGCCGGCAGAACTATACCGTCGGAATCAAGCTTCCGTGGACCCTGGCCGATGCTGACAACTGGAACAGGACCCACAGACTTGCAGGAGTTCTCTGGATTATCGGCGGCATTCTCTTTCTGATCATGCCGTTTCTGCCGGCAGGTGCGGGAATCTGGATTCTCTTTGCGGTCTGTCTGACCGTCATGATCCTGGTGCCGGTGGGCTACTCCTTCCTGCTGTATGTCAGGAAGGGCGGCCCCGAGCTATAAAGGCCGACTCTGCTTTATGAAAACGAAGGTCTTTTCGTCTGAAAGATCCTGGCGGAAAGCATAGCCCAGCCCGGTGTAGCTTCTGACGCCGGCGGCATCTTCTATGTGCCGGCCGGCCAGGAAGCGGACCATATCTCCCCGGGCCATCTTTGCCAGCGTGCCTTTTTCTCTGACTTTTCCGCCGGACTCTTCTCCGAAGACGCAGGTGATGACGGCAGGACCGCCTTTTTCCTCAAAGCGGGTGATGCAGCGGCTGTACTCCTTTGAGGCCAGATTCAGAATCAGATGGTCCTCCTCTGCGGCGAGGGCGTCGTAGAGCTTCCGGCCCCAGTATTCGTAAAGGTTTTCCGGGCTGAAACCGGGCAGGCGGCTCTGCATCTCCAGTCTGTAGGGCGTGATGCCGTCCAGAGGACGAAGGATCCCGTAAAAGCCGGAAAGAATGCGCAGATGGTCCTGAAGCCATTCCAGATGGCTGTATTCCATGACCTGGGGCGCCATATGCTGATACTGCAGGCCCTCGTATGAGAACACCGCCGGAGTGAGCCGGCAGCGCAGATCCATATCCTGCAGCCTCCGGTAATTGAGCTCGGCGATTCTGTCATTGCATTTCCAGATGGATTTCAGCTTTTCAAAGCTCTGCTCCCGAAGCCATTCCAGAAGAACCTGGGTTTCCGGCAGAAAGACCGGAAGTCCGTAAGGCTCCAGAATCTCCGTTACCTGATTCATTTTTTTCGCTGGTGAGATGATGACTTTCATAGGCTTCTCCTTTTCTGCATTTTATCATACCACAGAATCCCTTTGCGGAAAAGAGCGTGCAGAGACAGAATGCCCGTGATATAATTTCAGAAAGAGAAAAACGGAGTATAAATACATGGAACACACCAGAAAAGAAAAGAGCGGCATTCCGGGACCGATCCTGTATCTGCATGAATACAAGCATGTGCCGGAAGAGATACTGCTGACGAAAAATGATGAGGATCTGTCGCCGTGGACGGAGGATGTTTTCACGGAGTCAGATCTACCTGCACGTCTGTGCATCGGAATAGGAACGTACAGAACGAAGCGGGATGGAGAAATCTATCTCTGCGCGCTCATCGAGCCGGTTTCGTGCGTGCCGGTGTCCTGGGCTTTCGGGGTGTACCGGTCGGCAGAACTGGCGGACCGGGCCTTGCAGCGCTTATTTGCGATGTATGATGCGGGGAAGCCGAACGAGGTGGAAAAGGCAAAAGACGCAGAAGCGGCAGAAACGCCAGAAGCGCTAAAAGCGCCAAAAGCGGCATCGGAACCGGCCCTCATCCTCCGCAGCAGCCGCAATCCTGTCTACAGAACCAGGCTGTACAGAGAGATCACAGCGAAGTATCCTGTACGGACGGAAATGACAGAACCGGGGACCCGGGGCGGCGTCATGGCAGTCAGCACTTTCTTTTCACGCCTGATGATCCGAAAAGGCGGATACGAGTTTATGTGCTGGCAGGATGCAGTGGACTGGATCAGCCGGTATATTTTCGAGGGATTAATGCAGAGAGATAAAAGTTCTGCCAAAACGTCAAAATCAGGGAAAAAAGCAGAACCAGAACGCGGCTGAAAGCCCGATCTCCGCAAAAAGTTCTGCCAAAACGTTAAAATCAGGGAAAAAAGCAGAACTTGAGCACGGCTGGAAGCCTGGTCTTCGCAAAAAAGTTCTGCCAAAACGTCAAAATCAGGGAAAAAAGCAGAACTTGAGCACGGCTGGAGGCCCAGTCTCCGCAAAAAGTTCTGCCAAAACGTCAAAATCAGGGAAAAAAGCAGAACTTGAGCGTGACTGGAAGCCTGGTCTTCACAAAAAGTTCTGCCAAAACGTCAAAATCAGGGAAAAAAGCAGAACTTGAGCGCGGCTGAAAGCCCGATCTCCGCAAAAAGTCTCGAAAAGTGATGAGAGGCGTGTTAAAATATAGTCAGCAT
>JBJESV010000021.1:15928-18175 GCA_051882975.1 Emergencia sp. | reverse complement strand
CCGAAAGCCGTTCTGGAAAAAATGTCCTTTTTCACCTGTACCATGATTATATCACAGCGATTCCCCAGAAAGCAACCATAAAATGGAATTAAAACCATATATTAGAATGATAATGAACTGCTTTTCTGAAAGGGCAACTTTTTTTCAAAAAGACAGGGAAAAACTGACCATTCGATAGATGTGCGAATTCTCAATATTTTTTATAATATAAGAAAAATAGAATCACCCCCTAACGGGGCGAGGCCATTTTAGAAAGAAAAGGAGAAGACTATGGGACTGATTAAAGCAGCAGCAGGAGCAGTAGGCGGAGTACTTGCCGATCAGTGGAAAGACTTTTTCAGCTGTGAATCTATGGAGGCTGACTGGCTGGTGGTTAAAGGATCAAAGACCAGCTCAGACAGGAGTTCCAACAAGAGCGGAGAAAGCAACGTGATTTCCAACGGTTCCGGAATCGTAGTGGCGGACGGACAGTGCGCCATGATTGTTGAGCAGGGCAAAGTCATAGAACTTTGCGCGGAACCAGGCTCCTATACATACGACAACACAATTTCTCCGTCCATCTTTACAGGCGATCTGAAAGAGGGACTGAAGGGTGCGGCCAAAGATGCCTGGGAGCGTTTCCAGTTCGGCGGCGGCGTGGGAAAGGATCAGAGAATCTATTTCTTCAACACAAAGGAAATCATCGGGAACAAATACGGAACACTGAATCCGGTGCCTTTCCGGGTTGTGGATAATAACATCGGGCTGGATATCGATATCTCAGTGAGATGCAACGGCGAATATTCCTACAGGGTAGTCAATCCTATGCTGTTCTATGCCAATGTGTGCGGCAACGTGGAAAGCGCTTATTCACGGGAGGAAATCGATTCCCAGCTGAAGAGCGAGCTTCTGACCGCTCTGCAGCCGGCTTTCGCAAAGATTTCCGCCCAGGGAGTGAGATACAGTGAGATTCCGGCCCACACTATGGAGCTGGCAGATGCGCTCAATGAGGTTCTGTCCGGCAAATGGGGCGCACTGAGAGGTATCCAGGTCGTATCCTTCGGTGTGAATTCCATAACAGCTTCTCCGGAAGACGAGAAGATGATCAAGGATATGCAGCGTGCAGGAGCAATGCGCAACCCGACCATGGCGGCAGCAAGCCTTACTGCGGCACAGGCCGATGCTATGCGTACAGCAGCCGGAAACGAGAATGGCGCCATGATGGGATTCATGGGTATGGGCATGGCAAACCAGGTAGGTGGCATGAATGCGGCAAATCTGTTCGCCATGGGTCAGCAGACAGCACAGCCTCAGGCACAGCAGCCGGCCGCACAGGCACCGGCCGCAGCTGCAGGAAGCTGGACCTGCAGCTGCGGCGCAACCGCAACCGGAAAGTTCTGTCCGGAGTGCGGCAGTCCGAAACCGGCAGATACCCAGGGATGGACCTGCAAATGCGGCGCTGTGAACAAAGGCAGGTTCTGTCAGGAGTGCGGCAGTCCGAAACCGGCCGGCGCGCCTCTTTACAGATGCGATAAATGCGGATGGGAGCCGGAGGATCCGGCGAATCCGCCGAAGTTCTGTCCGGAATGCGGTGACAGATTTGATGAAAATGATATAAAATAGGAGGACTTCTGTATGGGACTTTTTGACAAGAAGAATTGTGATGTATGCGGTGAGAAGATCGGTCTTCTCGGCAACAGAAAGCTAGAGGATGGAAACCTTTGCAAGGATTGTGCTAAAAAGCTTTCTCCGTGGTTCAGCGAGAGAAGAAACAGCACTGTGGAGGAGATAAAGAAACAGCTGGCATACAGAGAACAGAACAAAGAAGTTTTAAAGGCATTCAGACCGACCCGGGAGATGGGCATGAACTGGCATCATCTGTATGTGGATGAGCAGAAAGGCCAGTTTGTCGTTGCAAGGAAATTTGACAGAGAGGATAATCCTGATGTCATCAATCTGTCACAGATCACCAGTATCTACATGAACATCGATGAGGATCAGGACGAGGAATACAGAGAGGATTCAGAAGGCAACAGAGTCAGCTACAATCCTCCGAGATACAGATATTCTTATGATTATTATGTGATCATCGGCGTCAATTCCCCTTATTTTGACGAACTGAAACTGAAGATAAACAGTTCCTCCATTGAAGGGGAAAACCGGAGAGAATGCATGGAAGCTGAGAACGCAGCCCGCCAGATACTGGGATATATCTCTCAGGTCACCGGTATTCCTGCCAGCGGCGGAATGGGCATGAACGGCATGAAC
>JBJESV010000021.1:0-15828 GCA_051882975.1 Emergencia sp. | reverse complement strand
CGGCGGAATGGGCATGAACGGCATGAACGGCGGAATGGGCATGAACGGCATGAACAGCGGAATGGGCATGAACGGCATGAACGGTGGAATGGGCATGAACGGCATGAACGGCGGAATGGGCATGAACGGCATGAACGGCGGAATGGGCATGAACGGCATGAACAGCGGAATGGGCATGGCGGCCGGTATGACGGCAAATACCGTTGCGCAAGCCATGAATTCCGGGATGAACCAGGGCGGTATGCAGCAGGAAGGCGGACAGTGGACCTGCCCGTCCTGCGGTGCGGTCAATACAGGAAAGTTCTGCGAAAGCTGCGGAACTCCGAGACAGTAGGTTTCTTGCAGTACAGCAGGAGGTGACAGATAAGATATGAAAGAATATAAATGCCCGAGCTGCGGAGGGGCCCTTGCTTTTGATTCTGCCAGTCAGAAACTGAAGTGCCCGTTCTGCGACAGCGAATATGAACTGGATCAGTTCGAGACAGGCGGTCCTGAACAGGCTGCCGGAGAAGTGCAGCAGGAACAGGGAACCGACAACTGGAACATTCAGTCAGAAACCCAGTGGCAGGAAGGAGAGGAAGAAGGCCTGCGTGTCTGCAGCTGCAAATCCTGCGGTGGAGAAATCGTCTGCGACGAGACCACAGCTTCCTCCAGCTGCCCTTACTGCGGAAGTCCGATTGTAATAGAAGGAATGCTTTCCGGCATGCTGAAGCCGGACTGCATCATCCCGTTCAAACTGGACAAGAGGGCTGCAAAAGAGGCTTTGAAAAAGCATGTGAACAGCAAGAAGCTGGTTCCTGCCGTCTTCAAAAGCGAAAACCATATCGACGAAATCAAAGGGGTTTATGTGCCGTTCTGGCTTTTCGACGCTTCCGTTTCCGCCAGCATCACTTACAGCGGAGAACGGATCAGAACCTGGAGCGACAGCAAATATGAATATACGGAACACAACTACTACAGCATCTACAGAGCAGGCGGAGCCGCTTTTGATCAGGTCCCTGTGAACTGCTCGACAAAGATGGCGGACGATCTGATGGAATCCATCGAGCCTTTTGACTGCAGAGAAGCAGTAGATTTCAGGCCGGCCTACCTGGCAGGCTACATGGCGGATAAATTTGATTCCACCGCAGATGCATGCATTCAGGATGCCAATGCGAGAATCAGAAGAAGCACAGAAGAAGCTTTTGAACAGACTGTAGAAGGTTTTTCCATGGTCATGCCTCAAAACAGCATCGTCAATATCGAAAACGGCACGGCCAGATATGCGCTTCTGCCTGTATGGATTCTCAACACCAAATGGAAAGGAGACACCTACACCTTCGCTATGAACGGACAGACAGGAAAATTCGTAGGTGACCTGCCTATGGATAAGGATGCCTATAAGAAAAAGATACTGACTCTGACCGGAATCATCGGTGTCATCGGAACAGCGCTCATGCTGCTGGCTGATTTCATGTTTATATAAAGGAGGCGGCGGAAATGAAAAAAAGAATTATCATCATCGCACTGACTCTGCTGCTTGCTTTAGCAGCTGTTCCGGGTCTGGTTTTCGCTGAGGGCAGCAATAATATTCTCTTTGCAGACCCGGCCTGCACCGTCAGCGATGCAGAGCTGGAAAGCCTGAACGCAAAACTGGATGAGATTTCAGAGCGTCAGAAATGTGAAGTCGTTATCTATACGACGAGGGACTATTACGGTGAGACCGCACAGGAATATGCGGACGGCTACTATGATCAGTACAGCTACGGATACGGCAGTGACAGAAGCGGTATCCTTCTGGTCATCAACAGCGAGGAAAGAAGCTATGCCATCAGCACCTGCGGATTCGGAATCACCGCTTTCACCGATGCCGGACTGAACTACATCGTGGAACAGATCAAACCGGCTCTCAGCGAGGGTGATTACGCCACTGCGCTGAATACATATGCAGACCTGTGCGATCAGTTCCTGACACAGGCCCGCACGGGAGAACCGTATGACAACGGTAATCTCCCCGGACAGGAAAAGAAAATCGACAAGGTTTTCGTGGATATCCCTGTGGGAGTCGGAGCAGGTCTTCTGATTGCCTTTATCCTCGCAGGAAGAGACAAATCTGCTCTCAGGACCGTGCGCCGCAAAGAGGAGGCAGCACAGTATCTGCGTCCAGGCAGCCTGCAGCTGACTAACAGAGGCGAGCAGTTCCTGTATAATAATGTAGAGACGGTGGTGAAAGAATCTTCCGGCGGCGGAAGCACCACCCATACAAGTTCTTCCGGTGAGGAACACGGCGGAACATCCGGCAGTTTCTGATTGGAGGGTTAAAAAATGGAAAACAGAAGCAGAAAAGATCCGCTGCGCGTGTACTGCAGAAACTGCGGTGCGCCGGCAGGTTTTGATATTCTGCATCAGACCTATCGCTGCCCTTACTGCGGAGAACTGACCGGAATACAGGAGGCCAGGGAGAATGTGGCGGAATGGAGAACGCTTCAGAAAGAAAACACCAGGAAGCAGGAATACAGCCTGCAGCTGTATTCCTGCCCGGCCTGCGGCACACAGGTATCCTTTCCGGAGGGAGATGCTTCTGCGGTATGCGACTTCTGCGGAAGCGCCCTTGTAAGGAATGAATTCTCAGATGAAGCAGAGATGCCGGAAATGATCATCCCGTTTTTCATCACTCCGGAAGAAGCAAGACAGCGCATGCTCGACTGGGGGCATGCCCATGAGAATACGCCGGAAGGACGGAGCGTTGTTTCGAGCATGGATAAGTTCAGGGGGTATTATCTGCCTTATCAGATTGTTCGCGGTCCCGTGTCTGCGGAAGTCAGCCGGGACGGAAACCGAAGAAACTATCACTGCGGAGGTTATCTGGAAGGTACAGCGGTCAATACTTCAGCTCAGCTCGATAATCTGGTTCTCAACGGGATAGAGCCTTTTGACTGGTCTGCCGCACAGCCTTTTGAATACGGCTATATCGCCGGACAGAATGTGAAATTCTCCGATATGTCCGATGCTGATACCAACGACAGGATCATGGAGGAGTGTGCAGAAGATTTTCTTCCGGAGGTGGAGAGGGTCATGCAGACCAGCGGAGTGGATCTGAAGATGGAGACAGGGGAAATCAGCGCAATTCCGGTGCTTCTTCCTGTCTATTTTATCAGATCCGGTAAACTGACGGCGGTCATGAACGGCCAGACAGGACGTATTGCAGTGTCACACAGGAGGGAAAAAACCTCTTCACCGTGGATGATCGAGCCTCTGGTATACACAGTGCTGGCAACGGCAGCATCTGCCTTTTTCACCGGCTTTGATCCTTCGGCAATATTTGTATCTGCGCTGATGTTTGCGTGCCTCTTCTTCGCAATCATGGGGGAAGGAAAAAGGTCTCTGATACGAAGGATCACCATGCGTACAGAAAGCGCAAAGGCCGGCAGAGAGGACGGTGTGCTTAAGATTGAAGAAGGAAAAGATATTCTGAAAAATCCGTATGACAACAGACCGGTCTTCTATGAGGAGAACGACAGCGGTGAGAATGTTCCGGTAAAGATACGATTTTTCAGCTTCACCAGGATCGTTAAGATTGCTGTTAACGCTGCGGTTCTGGTATATCTTCCGCTGATTGTCGCTGCACTGGTTCATCTCGTTGATATCAGCGATACAGAGCGAGACTTTGCAGAAGGCTTTCACCCGGTATATGGTGCGGCATGGTATGTCTTCGCCGGACTGCTTGCAGTCATCTATTTTGCAAAAGGCGTGAGAGGGGACGTGTATGACCATCCGATCCTGTATGAAATCAGACCGGATGGTAAGAAAAAGCTTATGGGCCGGCGGGCTTCGAGAAAAGTGGGAGTTCTGTCCATGTTCGGTATCGGGGAACGACGGCCGGATGGAAAGAAACTGACGATCGTGCGGTTCTTTACCGGTCTCGGCGGCATAGGGATTTTTGCAGGTATCTGTGTTGCGGTGCTTTTTGCAGGGAGTATCGCCGGCATACTGAGCTGAAGCCGGAATGAATTATATTCTGCTGTCGTTATTGAAACTGAAATAGAAATCATGGAGGTACATTATGGGTCTGTTTGGACTGGGAAAGAAGAAAGAACTGCCGCAGTGCCCGCTTTGCGGCAAAGAGATGAAGTGGAACGATACCATTCTTCTGAAAAATATGGATATCTGCTGGGACTGCAGCGAAAAACTCAAAGAATCAGTGGAAGATGAAGATGCGCGTTATGCTCTGACGGTTGATCAGGCAAAGGATATTCTTGCCGGAAAACCTGTCGAGGTTTCTTCAGCAAATCCGGAGATCTGTCCTGTATGCGGCGGCGCCATGGGAGAGTATGCGACTAAAGTTCTGGACGGCTGTATCTGCCAAAACTGCGACAGACTGATGAGAGGCGCATATTACAGGGAAGAGAAGTATCTCTATCCGGATAAGCTGACTTCTGAAGAAATGGAGCTGTATGCCGATGAACTCAATTTATACAGGAGAAAGTCTGAACAGGGAATCAATATCCTGAATTATTTCGTTCATGTGGAAGATGAGCTTGCAGAGGAGGATATCGACTTTATCAGAGAATCCACAGGAAACGACAGAAAGAAAATAGCTGATGTCGTTGAAAAATTCGGCGACAGATTCAGCGCTGCGGGTATTGTCGATGAAACCTTCCCGGCTGAGCTGAAAGCAGGTATTCTGGATGCCGGTCCGCTTCAGGCAAAGAAACTCAACGGAAAAACCGTTGCGGTCACTCTTGTCGCAAAGGGAAGCTTTGATACAGGGGATGAAATCGTCACCCTTCACGACGGCGTAGAGACGGAAACCAGGATTCTTAGAGTATTACCGTGCGGAGGAAAGGATTTCAATTCTGAAATCGCAGGTTCTGCGGAGAACACTGCCGCAGAAGGCGGCTGGGCATGGCTGTTCCTGGAAGATGAAGTGACAGAATATGAAATGGGAGATATTATTGCCAAAAGATAAAACTGTTACAGCGCATAGATAAACAGATAATTGATAAATAGATTAACTGAATTAACTGAAAACGAAGCTGTCGTGTCGACATGTGCAATGTTGATACGGCAGCTTTGTTTCTCTCTTAACAGAACGGGCAAATATGTGGATAATTACCGTATTGACAAAATCTTAAATCTGTGTCTGCCTTGGAAATAAAGGGATTCAGCTGATAAAGTTTTCCACATAAGTATGTGAAGAAAATTGTATACGATTTGGGATTTGCTGTGAATAAGTTGGCAAAAGGTTAAAAAATGGGGAAAAATGTCGTGTGGATAATCACTTTACAGAAGAAAAGCAGAGAAAGGAAAAGTGCAGGACGCAAAAGATTTTTGCGCCGGCCGGACGGGACGGCCGGGTGAAGTGCAGGGTGGACCGGGGAGGGGTTACCGCATGGTTTGTAAGTAAGAAAAAAGTAAGAATTTTAATTCTCTGAAATTTCTGCTATAATCTTCTTTGAAAGTATACATTAATTTTTTGTATATTAATATTACAAAAACTTATAAAATGTGTTATACTTAAGGGTAGTTTGAAAGATTGTTATAAATACAATAAAAACAGGAGGTTTATTTTAAAATGGAAAGACTGTACATGAATTCAAAAGACAGCGCCCAGCGGGCGGTGGAGGGTCTGTACAGAGACCTGGAGAGAAGAATCGTCTCCAGCCCTGCAGGGCAATGTCCTGTTGACATGGCAGCAGCATTCCTGAGAATGTGTCATGCACAGAGCTGCGGCAAATGCGTTCCGTGCAGAGTGGGACTGGGACAGCTTCAGATTATGCTGGAAGACATCCTGTCTATGGACAGCAATCTGGATCTGAAGATTCTGGACAAGCTGGAACGGACTGCAAAAGCAATCCGCGCCGCCTCGGACTGCGCGATCGGTGTTGAAGCAGCGGCTATGGTTCTAAGAGGCCTGGAAGGTTTCAGAGAAGATTATGAATCCCATATCCTGAACCATTGCTGTGCAGACAATGTAATCAACAAGCGCGAGCCGGTACCGTGCCGCGGTGCATGTCCTGCAGGCGTGGATATTCCTGGATACACCGCTCTGGTACACGCAGGAAGATACGACGATGCGGTAAGACTGATCAGAAAAGACAATCCTTTCCCGACTGTCTGTGCACTGATCTGCGAGCATCCCTGCGAGGAAAAGTGCAGAAGAAATATCATCGATGCGCCGATCAACATCAGAGGGATCAAGCGTTATGCAGTTGACAACTGTTCCGAATCCGTACCGGTTCCGGCGAGAATGGACGAGACAGGCAAGAAGATCGCTGTCATCGGCGGCGGTCCGTCCGGCCTTTCTGCAGCATACTTCCTGTCCATCATGGGACATGACGTAACTGTATTCGAGAAGAGAACCCAGCTGGGCGGCATGCTCAGATACGGAATTCCAAGCTACAGACTGCCGAGAGAGAGACTGCAGTGGGATATTGACGCCATCGCATCAGCAGGTGTGGAATTCAGAACGGACTACGATGTGGAATCCGATGAGGCAATCAAAGAAATCAAAGGCAACTATGACGCTATGTACATATCCATAGGCTCCCATAACCACAAGAACCTGGGGATTCCGGGAGAATTCGCAAAAGGTGTGATACCTGCTGTCGAGATGCTCAGAGGAATAGGAGACGATGCGATGCCTGATTTCAACGGTAAATCTGTCATCGTTGTCGGTGGCGGCAATGTCGCCATGGACGTTGCCAGAACAGCCAAGAGACTGGGCGCCAGCGAGGTATGCATCGTATATAGAAGAAGAAGAGACGATATGACGGCACTCCCTGATGAAATCGGCGGAGCCATCGCAGAAGGCTGCCAGCTGATGGAGCTGAAGGCGCCTTCAGAAATCATTGTTGACAAAAATGGTAATGTAAAGGGTCTGTTCGTTCAGCCGCAGATTGCAGGAGAAGCTGACAAATCCGGAAGACCGAGACCGGTTCCGGCAGAACAGCCTCGCGAAAAACTGCTCTGTGACATCATCATTTCCGCCATCGGACAGGCTACAGATATGACCTTCTTTGAGAAATACGGCATTCCTGTATTCAAAGGCAGCATCAGGACAGAAAAGACCAACGTGGTCGACAAGGTTCAGGGCATCTACGCCGGCGGCGACTGTGTAACCGGTCCGTCGACCGTGATTAATGCCATTGCCGCAGGCAAGGTTGCGGCTGCAAATATAGACAATTACCTGGGATACAATCACGAAATCACCGTTGATGTGGATATCCCGGCACCGCTGCCGGAAGACAAGAAGGCAAGAGGCAGAATCGAACTTAAGGAGAGATACGCTTCAGAGAGAGGCGGAGACTTCGGTGCGATAGAACTTCCAATGACGAGACAGGAATCCCTGGCAGAATGTTCAAGATGTCTGCGCTGTGATACCTGCGGATTTGGTTCATTCAGAGGAGGCAGAATAGAGAAATGGTAAATTTAAAGATAGACGGACAGAAAATTTCCGTTCCTGCTGGAACGACGATACTGGAAGCTGCCGAGAAAGTCGGCATCAAGATCCCGCACCTTTGTTTCCTGAAGGATATCAACGAAATCGGCGCATGCAGAGTCTGTCTCGTTGAGAAAGTGGGTATGGACAAGCTGGTGACAGCCTGCAATACAGAAGTGGAAGAGGGCGTTGAGATTCTCACCAACAGCCCCCGCGTCAGAGAGGTCAGAAGAATCAATGTTGAACTGATTCTCTCGGATCACGACTGCAAGTGCGTGCAGTGTGTCAAGAGCGGTAACTGCACCCTGCAGAAGATCGCCAACGATCTGGGCATCATAGAACAGCCTTACGAAAATATTGCGGATATCAACAGATGGAACTACGATCTGCCGCTTATCCGTGAGGCATCCAAATGTGTCAAGTGCATGAGATGCGTCCAGATCTGCGACAAGGTTCAGGGCCTCAACGTATGGGACATTACAGGCTCCGGCTACAGAACATCTGTAGGCGTTGCAAAGAACAGAAAAATTACAGAAGCCGACTGCTCCTTCTGCGGACAGTGCATTACACACTGCCCGGTAGGCGCTCTGAGAGAGAGAGACGACCTGAGACCGCTGAGAGACGCTCTGGCTGATCCTGAGAAGATCACCATGGTTCAGATCGCTCCTGCCATCAGAACAGCATGGGGAGAAGGTATCGGCATATCAAAGACCGAAGCCACCACCGGCAAGCTTGTAAGTGCGCTGAGGAGAATCGGCTTCGACTATATCTTTGATACCACCTATTCGGCAGACCTGACGATCATGGAAGAGGGAAGCGAGTTTGTGGAAAGGTTCACCCATAAGGAAGACTACAGCTGGCCGATGTTCACATCCTGCTGTCCGGGCTGGGTAAGATTCGTCAAGACCCAGTACCCTGAATATGTGAAAAACCTGTCCACGGCCAAATCACCGCAGCAGATGTTCGGCGCCATGGCAAAGACCTTCATTGCCCAGAAGCTGGGTGTGGATCCTGATAAAATTTTCTCCGTATCCATCATGCCGTGCGTTTCCAAGAAATTCGAGAAAGGCGTGCCTCAGGTGGATGATGCCGGACACGGCAAAGACGTGGATCTGGTCCTGACCACCAGAGAACTGGACAGACTGATCAGAGCAGATAATATCCAGCCTCACGACCTGAAAGAAGAGGACTTTGATCCGATCTTCGGAGAAGGCTCCGGTGCAGGTGTCATCTTCGGAGCTACAGGCGGCGTCATGGAAGCAGCCCTCAGAAGCGCTTACTTCCTGGTAACAGGTGAAAATCCTGATGCTGACAGCTTCCAGAGTGTCCGCGGACTTGACGGCTGGAAGGAAGCCACCTTTGAAATCAAAGGGCTCAAAGTCCGGGTGGCCATTGCCAGCGGACTGGGCAACACCCGAAAGCTGATGGAGGCCATCAAAGCCGGTGAAGTCGAATACGACTTCGTGGAGATCATGGCATGTCCCGGCGGCTGCGTAGGCGGCGGCGGACAGCCGACTACAGACGGATGTGAATTTGCCGGCCCGAGAGGCGAGATTCTCTATGGACTGGACAAATTCTCCAATCTGCGTTTCTCCCACGAGAACACCGCAGTTCAGCTGACTTATCAGGAGTATCTGGAGAAGCCGAATTCTCACAGAGCCCATGAGCTTCTGCATACGGATCTTGAAAACTGGGATCTGGAGATCAATTAATCTTATCAATTAATCGCATAGAATAATGCAGTGAAGCTGCCCCGTGGATGGAGGACACCGTCTGCCGGGCAGCTTTTGCATAAGAGACTAAGTTAATAATTTTGTTATTATATTAACAATATATAAAAAAGGTTGATTTTTATATTAAAAAGTCTTATAATAATAAAAATAGTTCTGATATATTGTATTGAAATGGAAGGAGAAACAGTATGGATAGGTTAAAAGGAAAAGTTGCAATCGTAACAGGCTCTACAAGCGGCATAGGCATCGGTATTGCCAGACTTTTCGCCGCAGAGGGCGCAAAGGTCGTGATCTGCGGCCGCCGTCAGGAAAGAGGACAGGCAGTTGTGGACCGCATTGCAGAAGAAGGCGGAGAAGCCAGCTATCACTTCATGGATATCACCGTTCCGGAATCCATCGAACAGCTTTTTGCTGATACAGCGGAGAAGTACGGAACCATCGATATCCTCGTCAACAATGCGGCCAATGTAGGGCTGAAGGACGGACGTATCGACGAACTGACCCTGGAGATGTGGGACAAGATCTTCGAGAGCGATGTCAGAAGCACATTCTATGCGATCAAATGCGTGCTGCCGTACATGCAGAAGAACGAGAAAGGCGGATCCATCATAAACATCGGATCCATGGCATCCTGCAGTGCAGACCTCAGTTCCACCGCATATGCCTGCGCGAAAGCCGGCGTCAACATGCTGACACAGGATACGGCACTGCAGTTCGGCAAAGAAAATATCCGCTGCAACTGCATCAGACCGGGTCTGATCGTAACACCGGACAACGAGGCCAAAATCCCGCAGGCCATGAGAGATATCTTTACCAGCAATATCATGGTGAACCGCTACGGATGCCCGGAAGATATCGGTCACATGTGTGTATATCTGGCATCTGAAGAGAGCGAATACGTTACAGGTCAGATTATCGACGTGGACGGCGGTCTCAATTCCCACGTAGCCACTGTTGCACAGTTCAGACAGATCAACTCACGTACATGGTAGTTCAAATCATATAAGAGTAAAAGAAAGAAACAGCCGGAGCTTCATGCTCTGGCTGTTTCTATGAGTTCACGGGCGCTCTGCCGCGTGGTTTCTGTAATGCTTTCACCTCCGAGAAGTCTTGCGATTTCGCTGACGGTTTCATCTTCTGAAAGAAAATCGATCCGGGTGTAGGTACTGTTTTCGTCTGTCTCCTTGCGGATCCGGTAGTTTGCATCTCCGCAGGCTGCAATCTGAGGCAGGTGTGTGATGCATATGATCTGGTGATCACGGGAGATTTCCCGGAGTTTCCGTCCGACGATGCTGGCTGTGATGCCGCTGATGCCTGCATCGATTTCGTCGAAAATCATGGTAGGGACCTGATCGTAGGTTCCGGTTATGTTTCTGATTGCAAGCATGATTCTGGAAATCTCGCCTCCGGAAGCGATCTTGACCAGAGGTTTCAGCGGTTCACCCCGGTTTGTGGAGATCATGATCTCAATGATGTCGTTTCCGTCAGGACCGATTGTCTGGGGAGTCTGAAACTCTATAGAAAGACGCGCATCGCTGAAGTTGAGATCGTGGAGTTCTCTTTCTATTTCCTCCTGAAGATGCTGCGCGCTCTGTCTGCGCACGGCGGTCAGAAGGTCGGCCTGAGCGGATAGCTCCTCATAGGCAGCATCGGTTTCCCTCTGCAGCTGCGCCTTGATGTCGTCGTAATTCTCTATCTGGGAAAGCTCTTCTGTAATCCGGTCTCTGTAAGCCAGGATCTCATCTATGGAAGAACCGTATTTCTTCTTCAGATTGTCAATGAGATTCTGTCTGGAAATGGCCCTGTCCAGTTCGTCCGGAGCAAAGGTGATCCTGTCGCGGACCGCACGAAGGGAAGAGGCGATATCCTCCAGACGGTAGTACAGATCTGCAAAATCCTCTGTCAGTGCATCGATTTCCTTAGAACAGCCGGAAATACCCTGCAGGGCGCTGAGGCCTGAGCCGAGGGAACCCAGAGCAGCGGCATCTCCTTCGCTGAGCAGACCGTAGGCGGTCTCGATACCGGCAAAGATCTTTTCGCTGTTCTGCAGCAGAGAGATCCGTTCCTCCAGTGCTTCGTCCTCGCAGGGCTTCAGGTCTGCGCTGTCGATCTCGCTTTTCTCAAAGCGGTAGAAATCCAGTTTTTTCAGATTGTCCGACTCCAGAGAGAGGAGACGGGTCAGACGGCCGCGCAGCTGGTGGCAATTCTCGTAGGCTGCATCAAAGGCTTCTCTGACAGGACGTATCTCATCGCCGTGAAAGCTGTCCACCAGCCTGATATGGTTCTCAGGATTGAGCAGAGACTGATTGTCATACTGCCCGTGTATATCGGCAAGACGCCGGCATGTCTCCTGAAGCTGTGTCAGGGTGACCAGCTGTCCGTTGAGGCGGCACAGGTTCCTGCCGGCGGCAGAAACCTCTCTGGTGATGACCAGCTCTTCTCCGTCAAGTTCTCCTGACAGCTGAACCACCGCCTTGTCCGTTCCATGACGCACAAAGGCAGAATCAGCCCTGCTCCCGAGAGCAAGGCTAACAGCTTCTATTACGATGGACTTGCCGCTTCCGGTCTCGCCGGTGATGATGTTCAGTCCGTCTCCGAAATCGATTTCTGTATTCTCAATGATAGCAAAATTGCTGATACTGATGTGATTGATCATTGTCCTTTTGACCTCATAATCAGCATATCGTTGAAGATTGCCAGTATTTCCTCCACATGCTCCTCCTTGTCCACGATGAGCAGAAGCGTATTGTCACCGGCAACAGAGCCGACGACGTGGGGAAGTCCGATACAGTCCACAGCCTCTCCGGCAGCCGGTCCGCAGCCGGAAAGGGTCTTGATCACGATCAGATTCTGTGCAGATGCGAAGGATGTGATCGTCTCCCTGAAGATCTTGACGAACCGTTCGGAAATCGGGGCGTCCTGACGGGCGCTTACCGCATATTTGTATTTTCCGGAAGCAGAAAGCACCTTGATCAGCTGCAGTTCCTTGATGTCTCTGGAAATCGTAGCCTGGGTCACTTCAAAACCTTCCTTCTTCAGCATCGCCGCCAGCTTGTCCTGAGTCTCTATCTCGTTGTTGGCGATCAGCTCTAAAATCTTATTCTGTCTTGAATAACGCATGATTCTCTCCTTTTCCTGAAAATGAAATCCTTGTATGTATGATTATACCATGTTATTCATCAAAAAGGAAGATTGAAAATTTAAAAAAGGGGGTGAAAAGCACATGATTCCTTGTATCGGGAAGGAAAAACATCGCATGAAACTTCATGCATTGTATGTATAAAGCGATGCAAATAAAACTGCCTTATGCACTGTGGACAAACGGATGTTCTTATGTTATACTGATAGTATTATGGAAACAGGACGGTTATGATATGAGAATTTTAGGAATCGACCCCGGTTATGCCATTCTGGGCTGGGGAGTTCTGGACATGAGGGGCAACCGTTTTTCTGTAGTGGATTACGGTGCCATAACCACCGATGCGGGGACGGAGATGCCTCAGAGGCTGCAGCATCTTTACACGGAGCTTACGGCTGTGATACAGCAGTACAGGCCAGAGGCGGCATCCATCGAAGAGCTTTTTTTCAACAGCAATGCCAAGACGGCCATCATGGTGGGACAGGCCAGAGGCGTTGCAGTGCTTGCCTGCGTCAACGGCGGTCTGGATATCTACGAGTACACGCCGCTGCAGATCAAGCAGGCCCTGGTAGGCTACGGCCGTGCAGACAAGAAGCAGGTGCAGGCCATGGTCAAGGCCATTCTCAACCTGCCGGAGGTGCCCAAGCCGGACGATACCGCCGATGCGGTTGCCGCAGCCATCTGCCACGGACACAGCGCCGGCAGCAGGGTCAGGAACAGACTGCAGTTAAAGTAAAAGAGCCGGCTCTGCCGGTTCTGTCAAGAGGTAGACATTATGATCAGATTTATAAAAGGTATTTTTCATCCTTCTCCTGGGGGAACGGTCATCGTCGAGACTCCATCGGGAATAGGATTTGAGATAGGGATTCCGGCCAACTCACCGCTGTACAGACATATGGAGGGCGAAACAGTCAAAGTATATACATCCATGATGGTCAAAGAGGACGATATCAGTCTTTACGGCTTCTCTGAAAGAGAGGACCTGGAGCTTTTCGAACTGCTGATCACGGTCAGCGGTGTCGGAGCCAAGGCGGGAATGTCCATCATGAGCGCCCTGCCGCCTTCGGAACTGAAGCGGGCCATTGCCACGGGTGATGCCAAGGCTATCTCCACGGCTAACGGCGTAGGCAAAAAGACAGCAGAACGCCTGATCCTGGAGCTGAAGGACAAGGTGGGCACCTTTGAAGGAGATGCTGACGGCATGGCCGGCATAGAGGATTACTCTGCTTCAGTCAGTGACGAGCGGAACGAAGCGGTTGCTGCGCTGATCTCGCTGGGATATACGAAGAACGAAGCCGCAGCGGCAGTTGGAAAGGTGAAGCTCGACGGGCTGTCCTGCGAGGATTATATCAAGCAGGCGCTGAAAAATTTGTTTTAGAGGATAGATTATGCAGGAAGAGAGAATTACACAGTCCAGTGCGGCGCCTTATGAGGAAAAGCAGGAGAGCACCCTCAGACCGCAGCATCTGGACGACTTTATCGGTCAGAAGACAGTCAAGGAAAATCTGAAGATCTTCATCGAGGCCGCCAAACTGAGGGGAGAGCCTCTGGATCACGTGCTGTTTTACGGTCCTCCGGGTCTGGGCAAGACGACCCTTGCCGGCATCATTGCCAACGAACTGGGCGTGGATATCAAGATCACTTCAGGACCTGCCATCGGAAGAGCAGGGGATCTGGCCGCCATTCTGACCAATCTGAACGAAAACGATGTGCTGTTCATCGACGAGATTCACAGACTCAACCGGTCAGTGGAAGAGGTTCTGTACTCTGCCATGGAGGACTATGCCCTGGATATCATCATAGGCAAAGGACCTTCGGCCCGTTCCATACGGCTGGATATCGCTAAATTCACGCTGATCGGGGCAACGACCAGAGCCGGAAGCCTTTCTGCGCCCCTTCGGGACCGGTTCGGCGTCATCAGCAAGTTTGAACTGTACACAACCGAGGATCTGGTGGAGATCATCCGCAGATCGGCGGATCTTTTAGGCGTGGAGGCAGATGAGGCATCTCTCAGCGAGATGGCCCGCTGTTCCCGCGGCACGCCCCGTGTGGCAAACCGTCTGCTGAAGAGGATCCGTGACTTTTCTCAGGTGCGCGGAGACGGACGCATCGACCAGGAGATCACCGCAAGAGCACTGGAGGCACTGGGCGTGGATGAGCTGGGGCTGGAACGGCTGGACAGAGAAATCCTGTCCGCAATCATACAGCGCTTCAACGGCGGCCCGGTGGGCATCGATACCATCGCCGCTTCCATTGGCGAAGAGCGGGTGACCATTGAGGACGCTTATGAGCCGTATCTGATACAGTCGGGCCTGCTCTATCGTACGCAGAAAGGAAGAATGGTGACGCAGCTGGGGTATCAGCATATGGGTCTGGAATATCCGGGCGACCGCACTGCGGCGACGGCAGATTCAGAGGATACGGAAGAAGAACAGCAGAGTTTTATTTAGGAGAGTAAACCCAGGATGAAAATAGACGAATTTGACTATCAGCTGCCCGCAGAACTGATCGCACAGAAACCCTCGGAAAAGCGGGACAACTGCAGGCTCATGGTTCTGGACAGAGCAAATCAGACCATAGAGCACAGGCATTTTTACGATATTCTCGACTACCTGAAAGAAGGAGACTGTCTGGTGATGAACGATTCCAAGGTTCTGCCGGCCAGACTGTTCGGCACCAAGGTCGGAACCGGTGCAAAGATCGAGTTCCTTCTCATCAGACGTCTGGAGGGAGACCGCTGGGAGACCATGGTCAGGCCGGGAAAAAGGCTGAAGCCGGGAGACAGCGTTTCTTTCGGCGAAAATTTCGGTGCGGAGATTATCGACTACGGACCTGACGGAACCCGTATTGCGGAGTTTCACTACGAGGGCATCTTTATGGAGCGTCTGGAGGAGCTTGGAAAGATGCCTCTTCCTCCATATATCGAGCGGGAAAGCACGCCGGAGGACAGAGATATGTATCAGACTGTCTACTGCAGGGAAGAGGGGTCTGTCGCTGCGCCTACAGCCGGACTTCATTTCACAGAAGAGCTCCTGGAGGCTGCCCGGGCAAAGGGCATCCGCCTGGCCTATGTGACCCTTCATGTGGGCATCGGCACCTTCCGGCCCGTAAAGTGTGAGAACGTGGAGGACCATCACATGCACTTCGAGGAGTACTCCATCGATGAGGAGACCGCAGCCGTCATCAACGAGACGATTCTGGACGGCGGCAGAATCGTCTGCGTGGGAACCACCTCGACCAGAACCGTGGAAAGCGCATCCTGCTATGATGAAACATCAGGGCATTATCTTGTAAAGGCCGGAAATGACAGCACCGGAATCTTTATCTATCCAGGCTATGAATTCAGGATTACAGATGCGCTGATCACCAATTTCCATCTGCCGAAATCCACGCTGCTGATGCTGATTTCGGCGCTGTACGACAGAGAGAAGATTCTGGAGGCCTATGATACAGCGGTTAAAGAACAATACCGCTTTTTCTCCTACGGAGACGCCATGCTGATCGTTTAACCGGATAAGAAAGAGATAAGGAAGAGA
>JBJESV010000020.1:0-4379 GCA_051882975.1 Emergencia sp. | reverse complement strand
TCCGACAGAGCAGTCGGCGGATCCGATACATGGGCTACTTCCAACACTCTGGAAGCTGCTATCAGAAAATGGGAAAAAGAAAACGGCCCTGCAGACCTGATCTTCGCAGGACGTCAGGCTATCGACGGAGATACCGCTCAGGTTGGTCCGCAGATTGCAGAAAAGTTAGACCTGCCGCAGGTTACATATGTTGAAGAATTTGAAATCGCTGACAACCTGAAGGACATCACTGTAAAGAGACAGATGGAAGACGGTTATGAACTGATCGGTATCCAGACTCCTTGCATGCTGACAGCAATCAAAGAACTGAACGAGCCAAGATACATGAGCATGGCTGGCATCTTCGGCGAAAAAGATATCAAAGTATGGAATGCAAAGGATATCGAAGTTGACCTGACTAAAGTTGGTCTGGAAGCTTCCCCTACAAATGTATTCAGATCCTTCACACCGGCTCCAAAAGCTCCTGGTCAGATCGTTAACGGAGATACTGAAAACGAACAGGCTAAGAACCTGCTGGTTCAGCTGAAGGGTAAGCACATCATCTAACTTAGGAGGAGGAATAACAATGGCTGTTGAAATTTTAAAAGATAAATGTATAGGCTGCGGACAGTGCTTTAAATCATGTCCGTATGATGCCTTCGAATTTGAAGCTTATGACGGAAATAAGCTGGGCAAGGTTGCAAAGATCAATGCAAAGTGCTCATCCTGCAACCAGTGTCTGACTGCATGTAAGTTCGGCGCTATCCGGGAAGTTAAGCAGGAAGCTAAAGTTGACCTTTCCGCTTACAAGCACATCTGGGTATTCGCAGAACAGAGACAGGGCAAGATCCAGAACGTAGCTCTGGAACTGCTGGGCGAAGGTAAGAAATTAGCAAAAGACATCAGCGAAGACACTCAGATCTGTGCTGTTCTGATCGGTAACAACATCGACCATCTGGCTCAGGAATGCTTCGAGTACGGTGCTGAGAAAGTTTACATGGTTCAGGATCCGTTACTGGAGAACTTCACTACTGACGGTTACACCAAGGTTATGAAGCAGCTGATCGATGAATATAAGCCGGAAATCGTTCTCTACGGTGCTACTCACATCGGCCGTGACTTTGCTCCTCGTATCGCAGCAAGATGCAACACCGGTCTGACAGCTGACTGTACACACCTGGACGTTAAGGTTTCCAAGTACATCGAATTCGCAAAAGCTAACACTACATTAGATACTTCCACTCTGGACCCTAACGATACTGATACCGGTATCAAGCAGACTCGTCCGGCATTCGGCGGTAACCTGATGGCTACCATCATCTGCCCTAAGACAAGACCGCAGATGTCCACAGTAAGACCTGGCGTAATGCAGAAGCAGGAAAGACAGGTTGGAGCTACTGGTGAAGTCATCAACGTTAAGCCGGATATCTCCAAGGAAGATATCAGAATCGAGATCAAGGACATCGTTAAATCCATGAAGGAAATGGTATCCCTGACTGATGCTAAGATTATCTGCTCCGGCGGACGTGGTCTGGGCGATGCTTCCGGATTTGAACTGATCCAGAAGTTTGCTGACAAAGTTGGCGGTGTTGTAGGTTCTTCCCGTGCTGCAGTAGATGCAGGCTGGATCGATCACTCCCACCAGGTAGGTCAGACTGGTACTACAGTTAAACCGGAAATCTACTTCGCATGCGGTATCTCCGGCGCTATTCAGCACCTGGCTGGTATGCAGACTTCCAACTGCATCGTAGCTATCAACAAGGATCCGGATGCTCCTATCATGGAAGTTGCTGACTATGCAATCGTTGGCGACCTGTACAAGGTAATTCCGGAAATCATCGCAGAGTGGGACAACGCAGAAGCACTCTACGACGCAACTACGAAATAAAGTCAAATAAGATTTCAAACATAAGGGAGGCTGTTTACAGCCTCCTTTTTCTGTCGCAGAAGCCGGATTCCGGCTGCAGAAAAGCAGACCCGGACAAGGCATCTGTCCGGGTCTGAAGATATAAGGACTTATAGGAATTTTTCGATTCACTGCGCCAGAAAAGAATACTGTGAATCTGGCTACAGATAATAGTTTACATATAAATCAGGTTTTGTCAATGATAATAAATCGAAAAATTCTGAAATTATGCATGATGTTTTCGGAATGGAAAGCATAAGGAAATTGAGATTGTGTGGAAAGAATGGAACTGATAAAATAAAGAAGATAAGTATTTTATCAAAACAAGGCAGAAAGGATGTGATTAAAATGAAAATACTGGTAATAAATCCTGGCTCCACTTCGACCAAAATTGCTGTATTTGAGGATCGGGACGAACTTTACAGGAAGACCATTGAACATGATTCCGAGTATCTTTCTCGGTTCGGCAGTAATCAGGAACAGCTGGATTTCAGGACAGAGGTCGTTCTGGATGAGGTTAAGAAATCAGGATTCTCTCTGGAAGATTTCTCAGCAGTCTGCTCCAGAGGCGGTACCTTTAAGCCGGTGGAATCGGGAACCTACCTTATCGATGAAGACGTACTGAAAGACGCGGCTGATCCGAAGGTAGGAGGAAGACATCCGTCCGCACTGGGCGTGCAGATTGCCTCGACAATCGGAAAGGAATACGGAATTCCTGCATATTTCTCAGATCCTGTATCGACAGATGAGCTGATCGAGGAAGCAAGATTTACAGGAATGGAAGGAATGGTGCGTGACAGCATGTTCCACGCCCTGAATCAGAAAAGCGCCTGCAGAAAAGCGGCAGAAATTATTGGAAAGCCGTATGAGGAACTGAATCTGATCGGCGTGCATATGGGCGGCGGCGTTTCCATTGTGGCGCACAGAAAAGGAAAGGCCATCGACAATTATAATGTCATTAACGAAGGAAGCTTTTCCATGGACAGAGGCGGCAGTCTTCCTACAACAGACATCATCAATCTGTGTTTCAGCGGCATCACGAAGGAAGAAGTCAGCCGCATAATCAAGTCTAAGGCAGGTGTATTCTCGTATCTGGGCACAAAGGACTTCAAAGAGGTGGAACAGCGTGCAGAGAACGGGGATGAGAAAGCAGCAGCTGTATTCCGTGCAATGGTGTATCAGCACTGCAAGGATATCGGCTCCATGGCAGCGGTCATGGACTTCGATGTGGATGCAATCGTGCTGACAGGAGGCATCGCCAACAGTAAAAAGGTCACGGATGCAATCAGAGCGAAAGTTGAACGTCTGGCTCAGGTAATCGTGATCCCGGGCGAGAATGAGATGCAGAGTCTTGCAGACAACACCTGCAGAGTGCTTCAGGGAGAACCTGCGAAGAAGTACTGATGTGACTGATGAAAAAAGTTTTTTCGTGCAGAATGGTGGGAGATATGATAAAATATCTGTAAAATCTGATGTAAAGGCGGGCGCACCTATGTTGAATGATTTACAGATAGAATATTTCCTGACAGTTGCTGAAACACTTAATTTCACCAAGTCTGCGGAAAAACTGTATGTGACGCAGTCAGCGGTCAGCCGGCAGATTGCCGGAATCGAAGGAGAACTGGGCATCGTGCTCTTTGACAGGACGTACAAGAAAATAGAGCTGACCGAAGCAGGCGCGCTGCTGCGGGATTTTTTCATCGAGTACCGGAAAAATTTCAACCGCGTACTGGAAAAAGCGATGCTGACCAACAAAAACAGAGTCGGGAAGGTGATTCTGGGGTATCTGGAAGGATGGAATCTGTCGCCGGTCATCGTTCAGACACTTCACCGCTTTTCCGAGACCTATCCGAACGTGGAGGTGGTACTGGAATGTATGAGCAGTAAAGAGCTTATCACATCTCTGCGTCATGAGCATCTGGATGTGATCATCGGCATACGTTCGGAACTGGACAAATACAAGGAAATTTCCGTGGAGGACTATCACGAAATCCCCCGGGTGCTTCTCTATGGAAAAAACTTCGAAAGAGAGAATCTCTCGCTGACTGATTTCAAAGACGAAACTTTTTTTACTCTGACGGAAGAGGAAGCTCCGGACGCTGTGGAGAAGATTCATGAATGCTGTGCATCCTTCGGTTTTGTGCCGAAGATTCAGACGGTCAACAACAGAGAATCCGTTCTGGCCTGTGTGCAGAGCGGAATCGGCGTTGCCATCAGTGACGGCTGGTCCCGGGCGCTTTACAATCCCGATCTGAGTTATATGCCCCTTGATTCTTACTTTATGGTTGCCTCGGCCATGAACGATGCAAGGAAGAACAAAGAGGCCGTGATTCTGGCCAATGAGCTGTGTTATCAGATGATTCAGCCGGAAAACAGAACAGAGATTCTTAATGATAAGTATAAGAGGCAGAATGCAATAAAAGAAAAACGAGATGAGATAGTCAGGTAAAGATGTAATGACAGACCCTCTGCAGCCGCGGAGGGTCTTCTGCTG
>JBJESV010000019.1:0-18627 GCA_051882975.1 Emergencia sp. | reverse complement strand
AACAGGGTCTTGAACAGGGTCTTGAACAGGGTCTTGAACAGGGGCGCGAACAAGGGCTTGAACAGGGGCGAGAGACAGAACGAAAAAAAATCGCCTTGAACATGAAGGAAGACGGTATGTCCTGCGAAAAGATTTCCCAGCTGACCGGGCTGGAACTGTCTGAGATCCAGAAACTGTAATTCGACCGATCTCAATCTTCAGAAAAGAGACTGGTAAACAGAACATTTTCCCCTGTGCTGTTTCCAGTCTCTTTCATATTATTCAGCAGCTGCCTGAGCCGCTTTTATATCCCCTTTTGCGTCCGAAGATCTTTTCTTCTTCTTTTCTGCACTCCAGACAGCGTCGTGTCCGGTTCCCTGTCAGACGATCTGCGCGAACAAGATATTCTTTTCCACAGCCTGTGCAGAGACATCTGTAATAGGATTTTTTACCGTCAGGACATCCTTCATAAGATATGACCTTCCATTTTCCGAAACTTTTCCCTTCCAGCGGTATTCGTCTCATATCCGATCACCTTATTTCGCAATCCTGTAAATGGTCTTTGACCACTTGGTGTAGACCTTTTCTCCTTCGATTACTCTATAGCCTCTCACCTTGTAGTAGCAGCGCTGCCCCTTCTTCAGATGGTTCCTGTTGGTATAGGAAGTCTTCTTCGTGGTACCGTACTTTTTCATACTGGACTTCTTTGTGCCTCTGTATACTTCGTAGCCGTCTACCTTGAAGCCTTTTGACTTGACCCATCTGAGTCTGATGTAGCCTTTGCCTCTTTCGGAATAAATCTTCAGCGTGGTGTTCTTCACTCCCGCTTTCAGATATGCATTGTATTCTGCCTCCTGCTTTGCGATGATCCTGTCGGCTTGTTCTTCAGCCATGACGGCATAGCTGGAGAAATGGCCTGTTACGAAAGTATATGTGCCGTCAGCGTTAAGCGTGCCGCCTATCTTATGGTATCTGCCATCTTCATCGATGTATACACAAACCAGCTTCTTCTCTGCCATTGCCTTTGGAAGTGCTACTGTTACTGCTGCATTTCCGCCCTTGAAATCGCTGATTACCTTACCGTTTGAGCATACAACCTTGAGTTCGAACTCAACCTTATCTGTTTCTTCTGCAACCTTCACTGCTATGATCTGAACTGTATCACCTTCAGCCTGATCTGCCACTGCTGCAGCTGAAGCATTGTCAAGCTTAACTTCTGCAACATCAGTCCTGATGGTAACATCTGCTTCAGTCTTCTCTGCGATTGCTTGCAGAGTGTCTGTAGGGATTGATACCTGTGCAGTTGTGGTTGAATTTGCAGCTGTAGTTGAGTTAGCTGTTGCATCTATTACGATTTCTTTTGACTTGTTAGCAGCTGCCTTGTCAACAATCTTGTCTGCTGTGGTCTTGTCCACTGTAGAAGTGGTAGTACCGTTGCTTGTGGAAGTACTGCCGCTAAGGTCAGCGCTTGTAGTTGCACTGTCAGTTCCTGCTGTGCCCGAGTTGGTAACGTTGTCGGCCGGAATGGATGGAACATACGGAGGTATGTAGTGATTCTCAGTATGACACATATCTGTGCCGTTTTCATCTCGGCAGGTTGCAGGGCAATATACATGACCGAGACTGCATGTCCCCGAGTGTTCGTGAACCAGATAGAGCGCATTACCGTCTGTATTCACTTTACTTGCGAACTTTCCTTCTGCAAGGTATGCAGCTGGATCTGAACTGTAGTATCCTCCGGAAATAAATCCGGTATTGTTCTCGCTGTATACGGCATTGATCCCTCCGCTGATTGTTTCAAAGGTTCCCCCTCTTATATTAATAGAGATGCACTCTGTCGCTTCTTCCTCATTATTCTCCGGATTACTTTGGTACAGGGCATTATAGCCTTTGACTATTCCTCCATACACAGTTACATTTATCGGCAGTTTTGTTGTATGCTGAGCTATCGCGATTCCTGCACCTGCTGTTGTGGTTCCGTTTCCGTTCGGTGTGACACTGACAGGGGTTTCTGTGCCCACCACCGCACCTCCGTTCATAATCAGACTGCCTGCACGGATTTCAATACCTGTACTGCCAGATATCTGCGCACCTTCTTCGATCACTGTCTGTGCATAGCCGGCAAGATACATGCCTACTGATGCGGCATCTTCCACTGCTTCTGCACTCCCTTTTTCTGCTGTCAGTTTTGCTGTCTTCCCTATTCTGATTTTGGGAACATTTCCATCTGTTTTTTTGATTATCCCCTGAACATAGAGAGCAGCACCTCCATATCCAGCCTTATCGGCTTTCCCTGAGAGAGTTCCATCAACTTCTGCGACAGTTCCGTAAGAATAATCTGCACCCTGCAGGTAATCGAAAAAAACTCCGTAGTATCCCTCCAGCGTGACGTCATGTCCTACGTTTACCACACTGTAGTCAGCTGCTTCAGGATCTGAACTTCCGAATAAAATGACCGGGGCAAACCACGGTTCTTCTTCATACAGCCTTCCATTTCCTATAAGGTTCAGAGCCCCGTGCATCACTTTAATATTATTCTTGAAGACGAATCCTGCATCGCACCCGTTCAAATCAACAGTTACTGTTTTTCCACTATTAATGACCACGGATTGGCATCCTGTCACATTCCGCAGCAGCTTCACTGTATCCTCCGTTTCAGAGGCCTCCAGAGCTTCTGTGAATGTGTTATAATGCCGATCCCCGATTGCTGCCTCATGGGTACAGCTGCTGTCTTCACATGCAGTTTCTACGTTTCCGCTCTCCGCCCACGCCACTGTCGGCATGAAGCAGACGAGCATCGTCACACAGAGCAGCAGTGAAACCGTTTTCTTCATAATATCTCCCTCCTCTTTCTGTTTTCTTCCGGATTGTTCTGCACAATCTGCGGAATTCTGCATGCAGGAGACATTCCCCCATACATATGGACGAAATAAATATTTTGTCTACATGTTTTTCCTCTGTCCGTGGACAAACAAAGAGAAAACGAAGATATACTGACCGATTCTCCTCTATTCATACAAACAGAAAAAAGGAACAGGCACGAAAAGCAGGGCCGTCTGTATCTGATCCCGGACAGCTCTGTTTCCTGTGCCTGCAATTTTTTAAATCTGTTGCATGCCCTTACATTTTGTGTTAAAGTGTATGTGTAAATATGTAGTTCTGCATTGAATTTCTGCAGGTTTATGGACAAAATATTTATTTCGTCCTCAGCATACCAGGTCGAGCCGGTCCAGCTGCCGCGTGTGCTCTGTCTCTGAAGAGATCAGATAGATACGGGTGGTTTCGATGCTGGAATGCCCAAGCACATCGGCCAGCTTCGCGACATCTCTGCTGGCGTTATAAAACGTCTGCGCAAAGAGGTGGCGCAGGTTGTGGGGAAAGACCTTGGATCTTTCCACGCCTGTCTTTTCACACAGTCTTTTCATATCCGCCCATATCTGTTTTCTCGAAAGACTTCTGCCGCTCCTCGTGAGAAATAACTCTCCGGAAGCGATTTTATTTCTTTTCGCGTATTCCAGCAGTTTTCGGCACAGCTTTTTGGGAAGGAGTATCGTCCGGATTTTTCCTTTCCAGGCTATTTCCGCCTTTCCCCTCTTTGCTGCCTCTGCAGTGATATACCGCACCTCGCCGACCCGGATGCCGGCAGCACACATGGTCTCCATCACCAGAGCAAGTCTGTCTTTGCCCAGGCTGTATGCTTCAGAAATCAGGTGTTCATAGTCTTTTCGCGTCAGCTCGCGGCTTTCCTCCCGGAAAAGTCGCTTCTGTATTTTCAGAAACCTGACTCTGCAGTCATTCCATCCTGCAAAGCATAGAAACGTGTTCAGGGCTGCGATTTTAGAATTTACTGTAACCGGACTGTATCCCGCTTCCATCAGGTATTCTCTCCATCTTATTCCGGTCTCACGGTCAATCCTCTGCTGTCCAGTCCCCTGACGGTCCAGCCATCGTCTCAATCCTGAAAGATCGCGCAGATACTTTTCGATAGTCCCCGGACTCTTGTCCTCGTTCCGCAGCCACTCACGGAATTTTTCCAGACTGTCGTCGTCAATGATTCTTTCCATTTCTCTGTCTCCTCCTTTTCACAGCGGTTCTTCTGAAAACGCCCGACAAATCCGTCAGTTTTCAGAGAACAGCTGATATAATACTCCCTTTCAGATATTATAACCCTCTTTCTTTAATGAATTACCTCCCTTCCATCTTCTATATGCAAAAAGCTCCTTCCGGCTGTCATTCGGAAAGAGCCTGTTCTTATATACACATTATCGTATTCCCCGTTTTTTCCGTCCTGCCAGGATTTCGGCCTCGACTGTGATCTCTTTCAGACTGGAAAGGTCCAGCAGTGTCTTATCCACGCCGAAGAGCAGAGGCGTCATGCCCGCAAGATCCTGCAGATTTCCTTCATTCAGAGGGCAGGTCCGAGTAACTTTTCGACGTTCCATAAGCTCGAAACGCTCCAGAAAGCCGTCCAGCACATCCTCGTTGGAATAGGTTCCGTGACGCAGAAAAGGCGATGCAGCCCGGCGAAGCTGTCCCATGTGCTCTGCTCCCGGAATCACCTTGATGACAGTACCCTGATCTGTCAGCACGCGCTCGAATTCACTGTAATTGGCCGGAGTAAAGATGTCCAGGATCACATCCGCGGCTTTGTCCTTCACCGGAATCCTGGTGATATCCGCAACCATCCATTTCACCTGCTCAGGACCCCTGGCCGCCGTTTTTACGGCCTCTGCCGCAATATCAAATGCGATGATCTGCCCGTCCAGGTTCTGCTCACGGAGAGCGCGGCTCAGCGCCGCAGAGTAAAATCCTTCTCCGCAGCCGGCATCGAGAAAGACCGGACTCCTGTCTGCCGCAGGGTCCCCCGGCATGCCCCGGCCGGCATTTTCCCCTGTGAGATTCCGCACCGGCTCTGCCTCCTTCAGCGCCAGTTCCACCACCGCCTCTGCAACATGATCATAGTACCCTGCCGCAAAGAAGCGGCGCCGGCTTTCAAAGAAGTCCGCATCGTAACCTTTCAGCGTTCTGGCTGAACGGAGCAGGTTGACATAACCCTTTGACGAGATGTCAAAACGATGCTCCTTTTTGCAGACCAGTCCCCCTGCATGGAATCGGATCTTCCGTCCGCAGACCGGGCACTGGAGAAAGTTTTTAATATCGTAAAATTTATCTGCCTTGTTCATCATACCTCCAGAGGCTACAGCAGCGGGCTCAGAACCCGCAGCACACTGTCAAACAGAAGACCGAAGAAGCCTCTGCGGCAGTCTTCAGGATGGATCTCCCGCGATACTTCAAGGGTGCTGATGCAGTCCTGTTTCAGATCATAGAGCGCCTGGCAGCCGATGAGCAGCGTACCGCACTCAAAGTGGAGAAACAGGCTGCGGTAGTCCATATTAATGGAGCCGACCACACCGATCTTGTCGTCAGAAAGATAGCTTTTGGCGTGGATAAATCCCGGCGTATACTCGAAGATACGCACCCCTGCCTTCAGGAGCGGACGGTAGTAGGACCGGGTCAGCCTGAAGATCGTCTTCTTGTCAGGAATGGCCGGCGTTATGATCCGCACATCCACCCCTCTCTTTGCGGCCAGCTTCAGAGAAGTCTCCATCTCGTTGTCGATGATCAGATACGGCGTAAAGATATACACATAATCTTCGGCCTGGCTCAGAATCTCCAGATATACGTTTTCTCCCGTGTTTTCATCGTCCAGCGGAGAATCCGCATAGGGCTGGATGATTCCGTCGCTTCCGAATTCCTCAGGATGATGCACATGGGGCCGGAAACAGCTGTAATCCTCCTCCGTCGGCCGGAAGGAGTTCCACATATTCAGGAACATAACGGTGAAATTCCACACGGCATGGCCGCTGAGACGCAGTCCCGTATCCTTCCAGTGGCCGAACCGCACAGTCCTGTTGATATATTCATCAGCAAGGTTGAAACCGCCTGAATATGCGACATAGCCGTCTATTATCATGATCTTTCTGTGGTCCCGGTTGTTGTAGACCAGCGAAGCAAATGGTTTCAGCTTGTTGAATGCGAGAATCCTGATGCCTGCATCGCGGAGTTCGGCCAGGCTTTTCCAGGACAGGGTGTTGATACTGCCCAGGTCATCATAGATCAGCCGTATATCCAGACCTTCTGCCGCCTTTCGCTTCAGAATCTCAGTAATACTGTCCCACATCTCCCCCTCAGAGATGATAAAATACTCCATAAAAATGAAATGTTCCGCATTCTCCAGATCTTTCAGCATATCGGGATATGCGTCATCACCCAGAGCATAGTATCTGCTGCTGGTATCCGTCCATGCCGGATAGGGGCCCTTCCGGGCGATGTAGTTCACCGTATTCAGAAGACGAGTATTGACGATCTCTCCCAGATCCTCCTCCTGCTTCAGATCCTCTCTGTGCTGTTCGTCCAGAGGCTGTATCTTTTTTTTCAGCGCACGGGAAGGCCTCTTGTTTCCGAAAAATATATACATGGTCACGCCCAGGATCGGCAGCAGGCAGACGAGGAGAATCCAGCCCATCTTATAGGCCGGATTGTCGTCTCTCCATATTATGAACAGACACATCAGCGACGCCGCCACGATAAAGATCAGATAAACCCACACGGCATAGCTTGCAAGGCGCAGAATCAGAAGCCCCAGCCAGCCCATCTGCACCAGAATCAGAAAAACGGTGATGGTAAGTCGGTTGAATATTTTGTTAAAGCCCTTTGCAAATGTGTTTTTCATGGTCAATAACGTCCTTTCTCTTTCTCTCGCTCCCTTTCTTGCAAAAAGGCCCGGATTTATAATCCAAGGCCCTTGCATACATTGGTCAGGAAGTCCTGGACATTGGTCACAATGCCCTTTGCAGACAGACTTCCTCTGTCGCCCAGCTTGTTGGCGGCAAACTCTGAAGTATCCACCATATAGAAGTACACCGGTCTGATCGTACCGTCCTCAAGGACTCTGTAGGTCGGTGTCATATTGCCCGTCGCGATGGTGTGCAGCACGGTGGCCATGCCGATGACGGTGGTCGCTTTTCTCACATGGGAGCGGATGGCGTCCTGACCTACATAAGTATGCTCGTAAACTTCCGGCAGAGGTCCGTCATCCCTGATGGATCCGTTCAGAACAAACGGCACATGGTTCTTTATGCAGGAATAGATCACGCCGTCTCTGATTCCTTCTTTCTCTATAAACGCGGCAATGGAGCCATGAGTATTGATGCAGTTGATGGTATCCAGATGGTTGTAATGGCCGTTCTCATACGGCAGCTGAGTATCGATATCCGTTCCCAGCGCAGTATGGAGATAGCCGCCTTCCAGATCGTGGGTCGCCAGAGCATTTCCCGCCAGAACAGCACTCACATAGCCGTTTCCGATGAGTTTTTCGTAGCACTCCCTGGCTCCTGCATCGAAAGAGCAGGCCGGACCCAGAACCCAGACGATATATCCTCCGTGTTCCTTTTCATATTTCAGCAGTTCGATAAGCTGTCTGTAGTCATAGCTGAAACCGGTTTCCCTGCTCCGGTTCTGACGGAAGGCAAAGGTGGCAGCCTTGGCTTTTTCCTCTCTCTCAAAGCAGTCTGCGTGGACGTATATTCCCTCCTCACAGTCTTCGGTCCGTCCGACGACGACCTGGTCTCCCTGCTTCACATTTCTGAACTCCCGCACATGGATCTTTCCGTTTTCATAGACAGGGACACAGTCCATGCGGCTGTCTTCTGCCAGAAGCCATTTTCCTTCTACCTTAAAGTACTCCGGATAGATCGATGTGGCATGAAACCCTGCAGGCGCCGCCTTGTCGACAGGAGCCGCCTGCAGTACCGCATTGGGTGCCTCAACGAATTTCTTCTGTGAGAAATCCGGTTCTATATATTTCGGTAATTTAAACATATATCTCCTTCCCGTTCCCCGGTTTATTTCGTGATGACATCTACGCCCATAT
This sequence comes from Emergencia sp., assembly GCA_051882975.1. GTDB lineage: Bacteria > Bacillota > Clostridia > Peptostreptococcales > Anaerovoracaceae > Senimuribacter. The sequence continues at coordinate 10,715 of JBJESV010000019.1, read as the reverse complement.
ATTTGCGCAGAACTTCCGGAATCACAACACTGCCGTCATCCTGCTGATAGTTCTCCAGAATAGCTGCAACAGTTCTGCCCACTGCCAGGCCGGATCCGTTGAGGGTGTGAACAAATTCCGGTTTTCCTTTTTCTCTTCTGAACCTGATGCCTGCTCTTCTCGCCTGGAAATCCTCAAAGTTGCTGCAGGAGGAGATTTCCACGTATCTGCCGTAGCTCGGCATCCATACTTCGATATCGTAGGTCATTGCGGAGGAGAATCCCAGATCTCCTGAGCTGAGTCTGACAACTCTGTAAGGGATATCCAGTCTCTTCAGCACTTCTTCCGCATCAGCAGTCAGTTTTTCCAGTTCATCGTAGGAAGTCTCCGGCTTGACGAATTTGACCAGTTCCACCTTGTTGAACTGATGCTGGCGGATCAGGCCTCTGGTGTCTCTGCCTGCTGAACCTGCCTCGGCTCTGAAGCAAGGGGTATATGCGGTGTAGTAGACAGGCAGCTCCGCCTCATCCATGATTTCATTTGCTCTCAGATTGGTTACAGGAACCTCTGCAGTCGGAATCAGGAAAAAGTCCTTCTGCGGAACATAGAACATGTCCTCTTCGAACTTCGGCAGCTGGCCTGTACCTGTCATGGCAGCTCTGTTGACCATGAACGGAGGCAGGATCTCTTTGTATTCCTGATCGATGGTATGCAGATCCAGCATGAAGTTGATGACCGCTCTTTCAAGGCGCGCACCCAGACCCTTATAGACTGTAAATCTGGTTCCTGAAATCTTGGCTGCTCTCTCGAAGTCCAGAATATCCAGCTCTTCACCGATATCCCAGTGTGCCTTAGGTTCAAAGTCAAATTCAGTCGGCTCCTTGAACTTTCTCAGCTCCACATTGGCGCTGTCATCTTCTCCGTACTGCACATCCTTGTACGGTGTGTTCGGAACATTGAGCAGAGCGGTTCTCAGGTTTTCTTCTATTTCGGAAAGTCTGCCGTCCATCTCTTTGATCTTTCCGGACAGCTCCTTCATCTCAGCCATGACGTCTGTTGTGTCCTCGCCGGCCTTCTTCATCTTCGGAATCTCTCTTGAAACCGTGTTCTGACGGTTTTTCATAGCTTCCACTTCTGCAAGAAGGGCTCTTCTTTCCTCGTCATACTTTTTAACGTTTCCGATGCCGAAATCGCCCTTTCCTCTGAACTCCACTCTGGCTTTCACACCTTCAAAGTCTTCTCTGATTCTCTTGATATCTAACATTTTCTCTTCGCCTCCAATGTTTCTATAATAAATTCTTCTTATATCTGATATAAAGATCGCTGAGCAGGTTTGTCTTCCTCTGGATTTCCATCTGCAGATCGGATGCCAGCTGGTACTGGCCTTCATCCAGCGCATTCTTCGCTCTGGTCAGCAGACATTTCTCTGTGATGGTGTCCTTTGCGATCTCATGTCTGATCTTGTCTATCTCCAGCCAGTTCTTGATGTCGTAATCAGAGAAATCGTCCTGACTGTGCATTTTCCTGCAGCTCCTGATAAAATCCATGGTCTGCGGGATGATTCTGTCGTGAAGCTCTGTCTTCCACTGTGACAGCGTCTGTTCGTGATAGGAGGCGAGAACGATATCCGTCATAACATCGCCGTCCTTGAAAATTTTCAGTTTTTCCGGGTATTTCTCAAAAGCGGACAGATTCTCCCAGACCGTTGCCGGCGCCTTTCCGAAGAGATGCTCTCTCTCCTCTTCTGTGAAATCTTCGAACACATCTTCCTCGCTTCTGTATTCTCTCTCTGTCTCCAGGTAAAAATCTTCTGTACCGTGCTTCTTGGAAAGAGACATTTCCAGTTCCGCAGGCGTCTTTTCTGCCTTCAGTACAGCGCGGATTCCGTCCAGGATAGCCAGATAAGATGCCGCGATAACCAGATATGTATTGCTCTTCGGGTTAGGAGCACGGAGCTCGAACCTCGTTGAAAGCGGATTTTTAGGATCCCTGATCAGCCCCACGAGAACAGTCCTGTTTCTGGACGGCTCGTCTACGGCTCTCCCCAGCGATGTGACGATGCATACCGGCGCCTCATATCCCGGCTTGAGACGGTTGAAGGAATCGTTGGTCGAACTTACGAACGGATTGATGACTTCATAGTTTTTCAGGATACCCATCAGCGCGCCATACCCCAGCGGATTCATGAAATCTCTGCTGAAGTCAGCCGGTGCGAAGAGGCTGATCATCTTGCCGTTCTTCAGTCTTGCGGCCAGCCCCAGATGGGTATGCTCGCCGCTTCCTGCAACTCCCTCGAAAGGCTTTGCCATGAAGGTCACATCCAGACCGTGTTTGGTGAAAATATCGCGTACCACATATTTGACCTGATTCTCATTATCCGCAGCCTGCAGCGCGTCGGCATATTTCCAGTCGATCTCCAGCTGCTCCATGACATGGTCATAATGTCCTGTATTTCCCATTTTCGCTTTGACGCCGCCGACTTCCTTATGTCCCATTTCCACCTGGAAGCCGTATTTGTCCAGAAGCATCAGGGTTTCTTCCAGCGCTGTACGCACTTCACCGTAGGTGCGCTTCCAGTACTGTTCCTTCAGAACCTGGGCCGTAAAAAGCTGCTCCCGGTCGCCTTTGTCATCCGGTGTCTTGACCCAGAATTCCAGTTCTGTGGCGCTGGTGATGACCAGTTCTTCGATCTCGTCGGCGCTGCTGATTCCCTTCATGTGCTCAAAGACATACGGATGTGCCTTCAGTTCTTTCAGCAGTTCTTTTCTGAAGTGGTTCAGGGCATCACGCAGGATAACTCGGGATCCGCACTCAAAGCTGTCGTTATGTACCAGAAAAGACGGGATTCTCAGGGTTCCTATAGGGAGTCCCGTCTTGAATCCCCGGTTGCGGAAATTATAGTCAACATACCAGTGGACGCCCAGATCCGGGATGATGTCCACTTTTGCATTGTTCAGTTCCGCAATCTTCGGCAGGGCAACGCTGGAGCCGTCCGTCTGCACACCGCAGGTCAGTACCTTGTCGATATCCTCCAGGAACAGCTTGACCGGAATTTTTTCGTCCGTGTCGTGTCCGCCGATGTCAATACCGACCAGAGAGACGAACTGGACCTCCGGATGTTCCTCTAAAATTTCTGTGATCTCTTTTGAAGAGTGCTTGTCTGCAGGTATCCTGAACAGCATTTTATCTAAATCGTAGTCCAGCATATTTGCCCTCCTTTATTATAGTATTTTTAAATCATTGGATTATTTATATCTGATGAATTGTTTATGGGACATTCCCGGCGGGAAGCCACGAATGTCCCAATCACTTTCCCGTATTTACTTCTGTGCATCTTTCGATGCGTCAGAATCCGTTCAGACAGATCACGCAAGCTGATTCAGCGCTTCTTCCAGCTCTTCCATATATTTGCCGTATCCGGACCAGTCGCCGGACTTCAGTGCTTCCTGCGCATTGTCATAAGCCTTGACGGCCTTCTGAATCAGATCGCTCTTGGTGACTGCACCGCCTTCACCGGTTCCTTCCGTTCCGGTTCCGGTCTCTTCCTCGGCAGCGCCGTCTCCGAACAGGGAGTTCAGCGCTTCGCTCAGAGTCGCTTCATATGCGATCTTGTCGTCGTAAGCCACGATGACACGTTTTACTTCTGGAATCGCTGAATTTTCAGCCTCCAGGTATACAGGCTCAACATACAGCAGAGATGTCTCGATCGGAATAACGAAGAGATTTCCTCTCTTGTAGGATGTTCCCTTGGAGCTCCACAGTGTAAAGTCACTGGAGATCTCTGTATTCTGGTTGATCTGCGCTTCTATCTGCATCGGACCGTAGATGGTCTTGCTCTTCGGGAACTGATACAGAACCAGCTCGCCGTAATGCTCCCCGTCATTGCGGGCAACCATCAGCGCCGTCATATTCTGTTTGGACTTCGGCGTGTAAGGGATGGAATTGATGAATTCCGCACTCTCTTCGCCCGGCAGCTTTACGATGTAATAGTTCGGACTCATCTTCTGCTGCTCTTTGCCGTAGATCTCATCTGCGATGGCCCACTCGTCCTCATTCTGATAGAATACCTTCACGTCCTCCATGTGATAGCGGCTGTAGACTTCCGCCTGGATTTCGAACAGAGTGTTCGGATATCTGATATGAGACTGGAGGCTTTCCGGCATCTGATCAATGGACTTGAACAGTTTCGGATAGATCTTCTGGAATGTCACAGCGATCGGATCATCCTCATCGACCACATAGAAGTCAACGCTTCCATTGTATGCATCCACGACAACCTTGACGGAGTTTCTGATGTAGTTAGTTCCGCCGATCTTTCCGTCGTACGGTTCAGAGTAAGGATAGTAGGAGCTTGTGGTGTAAGCATCCAGCATCCAGTAGATCTTTCCGTCTGCAACCACGGTGTACGGATCGTTCTCGTAGCTGAGATACGGCATGATCTTCTTTACTCTCTCCACCACGTTTCTGTTGATGATGATCTTGGAATTGCTCTTGATGTTGGAGGATACCAGGATCTTCATGCTCTGTTCTCTGATGGAGAACATGATTCTGTTGATCAGGTTCAGTTTGATGCCGGCAGTTCCCTCGTACTGGGTGTACTTGTTGGAGCTTCCGTCAGGATAGTCAAACTCATCCTCGCTGGTGTTGACCAGAATGTAATCGTTGGACAGTTCGCCGAAATAGATTTCCGGACGGTCGACAGTAATCTCGTCCACGGAAGATTCAGGCGGAATATTCTTGATCAGCACATCCGGCTGTCCGCTGGCGGTTACCGCATCCACCCGTGATAAAGTGATTCCGTAGCCGTGAGTGTATTTCAGATGTCTGTTGAGCCAGCTCTGGTTTATCTTTTCCTCGTCGATCTCTCTGGTGGACAGATAGGTCTGGGTCAGCTTGCCGTTGACCATATATCTGTCTACATCCACGTCATTGAACTTGTAGTACTGACGAATGGACTGTGTCTGATTATAGAAAGTATTGACAGGTTCATAGTCGTTGATACGGATATTCTTGATTGTTTCTGAGTTGGCCGCAATGTCTTCGCCGGTCAGCGTGTTGTCAGCCGAAAAAGACTTTACAGAAACATCATCCAGCTGATATGCATACTGGGTGTATTCGATATTTCTCTCCAGATACTGCTCTTCCTTGCTGATTTCGTCCGGTGCGACGATATAGTTCTGCACCAGATATTCAGCGCCGATTCCCACTGCGCCGATGACGATCATGATAACGGGAATGGTGAGTATCTTCTTGAACTGCTTTTTCCTGATATGGTGTACCACGGTGACCGCGCCGATGAGGGCAAGTACAGCCAGAATGCGGTATACCCACAGCGTGATGTTCACATCGGTAAAGCCTGCGCCGTATACCGCACCGGTATGTGCATGGAGCAGGTCAAACTGTTTCAGGAAGAAATTGATGGCGATCATCACAAAGAAGACGATGCCCAGAATGGACAGCTGTCCGCTTGCGATATTCATCAGCTGGCGGAAATTGTTGTCATCCAGCTGTTTCTTCGGCTTCTGCGGACCTTTCGGCGCTTTCTTTCCGAAAGCTTCGAATACTTTTCCGAACGGATTGTCTGCACCCATACCCTCGAAAGGATTGCCGCCCGTATATCTTTCCTCGTCTGCTGTCTCTCCGCCAAAAGGCTCAGCCTGTTCATCGTCGTGCTCGAAGATGTCAGGACTGTGCATGGAAAGCAGAATCGTATAGTAGATTACTGTAACCACGATGATCAGCAGAATCACACCGATCAGCATCTCGTTCAGCTGCTTCAGAAAATCCAGTTTGAAAATGTAGAAGGAGATATCCAGATTGAACAGCGGATCCTTGATATCAAAGTCCGTACTGTTTGCAAACTGCAGAATCTCAAACCACAGGTTGGATACTGCGTAGAAAGCTGTAAACAGACCGAAAACCAGTGAAATGATGTTGGTGTAACGGCTCAGCTTCTTCATATCTGTCGCCTCGTGCGAAGCGATCTTGGTGAAATAGCCTTTCTTCAGTTTCCTGAGGTAAAGGTTGATCAGCAGTGTCAGGACAATAAATACAGGTATTCCGACCTCCAGCTCTGTGAAGAGCTGTTTGAAGAATACGCTCACATATCCCATTTCCTTAAACCACAGCCAGTCGGTGATGAAGTTTATCAGCAGCAGGAACAATGCCAATATAATGACGATAAACATTACGATCACGCTGAGCCGTCGCTGCCCTTTTGTGCTCTTTTTACTCAAAATCGGTTCCTCCCTAAATCTTTTTTACGGTTATGACCTTCATAACCCTCTCGTCCGGTTCCAGAAACATGATGGATTCTGTCACCTTCTCCTCTTTCGAATCACTGTCTGTCAAAGTGACCGATGTCAATACATAAAAACCGGTGTTTCCGGCCCGGATCTCTCCGATGGCCAGCCGGTTAATGCCGTATTCGGTGTCCCCGTCGGCTTCCAGGGACTCGATTTCACCGTAATAGTCTGATGTCGGGTCGATATAATCCAGAACATCGCTGTCCTTTCCGTTCATCTGATCTACCAGGGCCGAATAATATCCTACGACGGTTCTGATCAGTTCCTGTCCGTAGGTGACGGTCTGTCCGTCATCGTCTGTATACCACGGCCTGTCCGCAAAAGTGTAAGAACTTCCGAAGTCATCAAATCCGTAGTCTTTTCCGTCCTCAAAGCAGAGGTCCGTATCTTCTTCGACCGCCGCGATATTGGCCGCAGTACTGTACGGTGCCAGAAGTTCCGCCAGCTGACCGGATTCCGCCGTGCCTTCCGGCTCTTCCTGTTCGTCCCCGTCACTGCCGCCGTCAAATATTCCTATGATACTTCCGTAAGCGCCGTTGATCGCCTTGCCCGCCGCCGAATCCGGCGCAAAGTACTGAATTCCGATGATGATCAGTTCGATAATCACCAGGATGCAAAGGATCGTGGCTATTACCTTCAGCGCTTTGCCTTTTTTCTGCGGTTCTTCATCAGCATCGTCGTCATCATGGCCAAAAACATCGTCAAAAGTAAGCTTGTGTTCTGTCTCCTCCGGTGCACCTTCCTCTCTGGGGGGACAGGCTTTCTCCCCGGAAATTTCCGGACCGGCTTCAGACTGCACACTGCTCTGCCCGGATACTTCGCCGGACGGCTGTCCATCCTGACTTTCCCCCGCTTCAGATCCGCCGCGGAGGTTCTTTTCTCCTGCAGCAGCTGCAGCGGCAGCTTCCGCAGCCCGCTGTCTTTCCATCCCCGGCTGCGCCGCAATCTCCTCTTCGGATGCCGTATAGCCCTTCGGCACACCGGACAGCACGGTTCCCAGATATTCTGTCTGCCGTTCAGTCTGAACCGCCCCGGCAGCTCCGGTACGCTGAAGGATATCCTCCAGAACCTGTTCCGGCGTGCGGACATCCGTTTTTCTGCCGGAATAATCCGGCTCCGGATCGCATCCGCCTTCACGGAGACGCTCATACTCTCTGTCCAGCATCTCCTGCAGCTGTTCATTTTTCTGATTATATGTATAGAATCTGTCGATTCGCTCGTTTCCACTGTCTTTCTCTTCTTTTTTCCCTCTCAGAGATATGCGAGTCGGCTCGCTGCCGCTGCTGTCTGCCTCCAGGCTTCCCATATCGGCAAACAGCTCTTCCTCCAGAGATCTGTCTGCCGGAGAATCGGCTTCCGGTTTCTCTTCTTCTCTCATACGGGAAGAAGAGACGGTGCTCTCATCGAAGCGGCTCTGCCTCTTCTCTTCGAGAACGGAAGACCAGTTGAAATCCACGTCCTCCGTCTTCTTCCTGGCAGTCGGATATCCGTCCAGATCCCAGTTGAATTCTTCTATATGGAAGCTCCGTTTCGGTCTGACCGGCGGTTCCGGCTCCTGAACAGCCGGCGGTTCCTCTTCTTCTCTTCTGAAGGCCGGGACAAAGTCCTCCTCGACCCTGGTTCCGCAGCCGCTGCAGAACCGGTCTCCTTCTCCAAGAAATTTTCCGCAATTTTTACAATACATAACTGCCTCCTGCCTCTGTCTATTCCCTGATCTGACTGCTTATTTCCTCTAAAGTATATATTCTCCCGCTTCTGGATACAGCGCAGTCTCTGCTGAAGTATTTCCGCGGCGGTTCATCCGTCGCATCTTCAGCCGTCTCTTCCGCCGGAGCAGGCTGGCCCTTCTCATCCGGTTCTGCCGGCTGCTCCGCCTGCCTTGCCAGTTCTTCCGCCTCTTCGGCTGCCGCCCGGATCTCCTGCTCATCAGGATATTTTTCCAGAACGTTGGCAGAAGCGTTCTTTTCAGGAACAGCAGTCACTCTGTTGTCTATATATGTAACCCCGCTCTTTCTCTCGCCGAGTCCGTTTACTGCCGTATTGATCTCCTTCACAGACTGATTGATCTGAGAAAGAAGCTCTCTCTTTTTCCGGCTGCCTGTAACGGCTCTGACGATCAGAACCGCAGCCAGAAGAATAAGGATTATAATAAATGCAATCTGAATCGTGCCCTGATTGCGGACTACGAAATCTCCAAATTCACCGATGATATTCACTGCATTTCCTCCTTGCTGCACTTCATTTTATTATACAATAAATCTGCGATATTGGCAAATCCAAATAGGGCTTTTTTTCTCTTTATTATAGCAGAAACAGGATACAGCCTGGGCCGCATCCTGTTCTGCCGCGTTTCAGAGCGTTCTTCCGTCTTCTAATACCGGTCTCTTTCTGCTCTGTCGCAGTCCTTCTCGTCATGACAGTTCTTCTGACTGTTCTTCTTGGTGTTCTTCTGCTGTTTGTTTTTCTTGTCCATTTTCAATCCCTCCTCGCTTTCTTATTCTGTGCGGGCGCCTTTGAAATATGATTGGAAAAATCCTGCAGAGTCCATTTACATTCCGTCCGGATTGGGCTAAAATAAAATAGTTTTATACGAAAAAAACGAAAGGGAAAATCAATGCTGAGAAATCTGTTATTCTGTCTGAACGCCACCATTCCCGTCTTTCTTCTCATGATTCTGGGGATGGTGTTCATGAAACTGCATATTTTCGATGAGGATTTTGTGAAAAAGATGAACGCCTTTGTCTTCAAGGCAGCCCTCCCTGTACTTGTCTTCTACGACCTGTGCAAGGAAGACTTCTACGAGGTCTGGGACACGAAGTATGTCCTGTTCTGCTTCCTCGCCACGGCCCTTTCCATCGGCCTGGTCACAGCCGTATCCTTTCTTCTGAAGGACCGGTCTGTCCAGGGTGAGTTTATCCAGGTCGCATACCGCAGCAGCGCAGCCATCATGGGCGTCGCTCTGATTCAGAATCTCTACGGAAGCTCCGGCATGACGCCGCTGATGATCATCGGTTCCGTGCCGCTCTACAATATCTTCGCAGTCATCGTCCTGACCTTTTTCAGGCCGCAGAGGGAACCGATGGACAGAAAGCTTCTGGCTGAAACGGCAAAGGGTATCGTCACCAATCCCATCATCCTGGGCATCGTTTTCGGCCTTGGCTGGTCCCTTCTGCAGATTCCGATGCCTGCTGTGCTGGACAAAACCGTCGAAAACGTGGCCCGTCTGGCAACACCGCTTGGTCTGATGGCCATGGGCGCAACCTTTGACATCAAAAAAGCCCTGTCCGGCATCCGCACTGCGGGGCTGGGGGCTTTCATAAAACTCATCGGTCTCGGCTGCATCTTTCTGCCTGCCGCAGCGGCCCTGGGCTTCCGCGGCGAAAAGCTGGCAGCCGCACTGATCATGTGCGGTTCTCCGACCACAGTCAGCTGCTATGTCATGGCAAAGAACATGGGGCATGAAGGGACGCTGACCAGCAGCACAGTCATGCTGACCACTTTTTTCAGCGCCTTCACTCTGACAGGATGGCTCTTCGTGCTGAAATCACTGGGACTGCTGTAGCAGATCGCCGGCATCCGTAAATCACCGCCCCGTCAGTCCGGGGCATTTTCTCTGTGCTTTTCTTTCCCTCTGCTCTCTGACAGGAACAGTCCCGCCAGAGTCAGAATGATGCCTGCCGCCGAAAGTGCGGTCACCGGCTCGTGGAGAATCAGAGCGGAAAAGACCACAGTCACCACAGGTATCATATAGATGTAGACACTGGTTTTCACCGCGCCCAGCACTTTGACCGCAAAGTTCCAGGTCACAAAGCAGGCAGCAGAGGCGCCCAGTCCCAGGAACAGGATGTTCAGCAGGTACTTCGGCTCCGCAAACCGTTCAAATCCCGGCTGAAAATCGAAAAACACCAGTGCGGGTATCATGAAAAGGAGACCGTAGACAAAGGTCTTCCCCGTCACCGCAAGCGTCGGGTAGCCAAAGCCGGCGATCCGCTTCGTCAGAAGAGAATAGCAGGCCCATACGAACACGGCAAGCAGTGCCAGCATATCTCCCAGAGGATTGATCTGCAGTCTGGTCCCGTTGAAGCTGATCAGGCATATGCCTGCCATGGCCAGGACAAAGCCTGCCATAAAGCGTCCGGTAAGTCTTCCTTCCTCTTTCATAAAAATTCTGGACAGGATAGCCGTGAAAAAGGGCGCTACGGAGCAGATGACACCTACGTTGGAGGCCATGGTATAGGTCAGGGAGATATTTTCCAGCAGATAATACAGGCATATCCCGCTCAGACCGGCTGCCGCAAAGGTGATCTCCTCTTTCCAGTTTTTCGTCTTCAGAATGTGGGGCCAGGCGATCTTCAGAACGATCAGACCGATCAGAAATCTGAAAAACAGGATTTCCACCGGCTGGAAATCCTGCAGTAACACTTTCGTCGA
>JBJESV010000018.1:0-4506 GCA_051882975.1 Emergencia sp. | reverse complement strand
ATTATTCCATCATAATTATTTTTTCCATTATCAAAATGATAGATTTCATCCTCTCCAACATCGTTTCCTTCATGAGGAGTGATTACAATGGTTCCAGTTCTCGCAGGTTCCTCATTTTTTACAGTAAATTTGATTATAGATCCTTTATTAAAAGCATTTTTATCATTAATTTTTATAATAGAACCTTGATAGTCTACCTCTATATCTCCACTTGTCAAATGTAATATTAATTCAGTTTTATTTGAAAGAGTTCCACTGCTAATTTCTTTTACATGAATAGTTGAGCCCTCCTGTCCTGAACCACCTTCCGCCAGCGCCGTCGTCGGCATCATTGCAATGATCATGCAAACAGACAGCAGCAGCGCACCGATACGTTTCCATCTCTTTTTCATTTTTTCCCTCCTCTTCCTTTCAAATCCTTTCAAAAAAAATACTGTTCCAGCCGGTACAGCGCAGGCGCATATTACAGGTCCGGCCGAGAAGCCCGTTTTCACGACTCCGGCAGACGTGCTGCTCTTCCCCATAGGCAGGAAGGCACAGGCCCGTTTCTTCTATGCTGCAGAGCTGGTTTGGAAACTCCTTCCGTCTTTCGCCGTCAGCTCGGAAAGCTCTCCTGCAGACAGCAGATTCCGGTTCAAAAGTTACCTTTTGCTGCAGAAAAAAACATTCTGAATGCAGTCTCTTTTCCGCTTAAAATATCAGCAATGCTGATTATCCTGTTTAATTGCGGCATCCCTCCCTCTCCGCTATACAGGCAGACCGGCAGGGACAAAATTCGTATTTTGTCCTGAGATCGATCCATCCCGCCTGTAAGAAGCACTTTTGCATACCGTAATTATATCATTTTACCCCCTCCCGTGCAAGCAAATAAAAGGATATTGTTGGGGGAACTGGTTTATTTTTGTCTGAAAATCAAAAAACAGAAAAAAAGCACGGATTATGAAGAATTCAGCATGCCCGCCTGTATGTATGCTGTTTTTTGCGTGTCTAAAAGAAAAGATCAGAGAATCTCAGGACAAAATACGAATTTTGTCAGCTGATCAGCCGGAGCTGGTTCAGAATCTTTGTCTGCTCGTTCTCAGTGGCTGTCAGATAGATTCTGGTGGTGTCCACACTGCTGTGGCCCAGGATGTCTGCCAGACGGGACAGATCCCGGCACACCTTGTAAAAAGTCTTTGCGAAAAGATGGCGGAGGTTGTGCGGGAACACCTTTGTCGGCTCCACGCCGGCATCGGCGCACAGCTTTTTCATTTCGGCCCATATCTGCTTTCTTGACAGAGGCTTTCCCTTCGCCGTGAGGAAGATTTCCCCGGCGGAGATTTTTTGTTTCCGGGCATATTTCAGCAGCTTGCGGCTCAGCTTTCCCGGAATCAGGATGGTCCGGATCTTTCCCTTCAGAGCCACCGTGGCCTTTCCCTCCTTTGCGGCCTCCACCGTCAGGTATTTCACCTCGGACACCCGGATTCCGGTGCTGCAGATGGCTTCCATCAGCAGGGACAGCCGATCCTTCCCCTTGAGCCGGGCGGTTTCCAGCAGTTTCAGATAGTCCTCCTTTGTCATATCCCGCTCTTCCCGTCGGAAATTCTGCTTCTGGACGCGGAGAAAACTGATGCGGCAGTCCTCCCATCCCATGAAACGAAAAAAACTGTTCAGGGCGGCGACCATGGAATTGACCGTCACCGGCTGATAGCCGTTCTCCAGCAGATGGTTTTTCCACTCTGAAGCCGTCTCCCGGGTAATCTCCTCCCGCCCGGCTGACCACGCAGCAAAGGCGCGGACATCCCGCACATATTTCTCGATGGTTCCTCTGCTCCGCTCTCTTTCCCGGAGATACTTTTCAAATTGCTCCAGCTGCATTCTTCTGATACACTTCATTGTTTTCAGTCCTTTCTGTGATTTATCCTGTAAATATTTTTACCCGTTCATGCTGCCATATGCCTTTCCGCAGGCAAAAGAGCACAAAAAAACCTTCTCCGCTGATGAGAAGGTTGAAATCGTATGCATAAATATCAGTTCTGCGGATTCAGATTCTCTCTGTAGAACTGTCTGACCGTCTCCAGCACGCTCTGGCTGATTTTCGGCAGATGCTCGTTCTTCGGATATACGATAAAGTTGATCAGTCTGAAATCTCCGCCGGTCAGCCGGATGTTCCGGATGATGTCGTTTTGGATATAGATATCGTTCTGCAGGACCAGGCTGGGCAGAAAAGCCGCCGTGTTGGTGTTGCCGATGACCAGCTTCAGCCCTTCCAGATCGTCGAAGACGAAGTGACACGGGAAGGCGCTGTAGTCGATGAAGGGATAGGTGTTGGTGAACTGAGGCGAAAAGGACGCCGCGCTGATGGGAACCTCCCGGATTTCATCCAGGGTCACGCTGCTGTGCTCAGCCAGAGGCGATCTGCTGCCTATGCACAGATGCAGTTCGTCCACGCCCAGATTCTCAAAGACCAGATTTCTCTCTTCCGCCTGCATTCTGATCTCTTCCAGGTCATAGTAAGGCAGTGTGGCGATGCCGAAATCCACCAGGCCCTCGCTGACTGCCGGAATGATCTGGCGGGAGATGATGCTCTTTACGGTGAGTCTGTAAGGAACCGTCTCGTGAATCTTTTCTGCAATGTAGGATCCAAGCATAGGAGCCAGCGCCGGATAGCAGCCCACGGTACACAGGGTCTTGTTGTCGGTCGGATCCTCCGCCATTTCCAGAAGCTTCTGATATTCTTTCCAGATCTGCTCAAGCTGAGGCAGCAGTTCCTTTCCCTCGTCCGTCAGGGTCAGACCTTTTGGAGTTCTCACAAAGATCTTTGCGCCCAGCTCGCTTTCCACCGAGCGGACCAGGGCGGACAGAGACGTGGTGCCGATCCACAGCTTCTTTGATGCCGCGGAGATAGAGCCCAGCCTGGCGATTTCCAGTATGTATTCTATGTTTTCCAGACGCATAAAAGGGCACCTCCTTTTCAGAAAAAATGATTGACAATATTTTATCACAGCCTTATTCTGTTTTCAATATTCGCAGATTTATAGATTCCCTTATTTTTGCATATTGCCATGCAAAAAAAACGCCTGCAGAATATTTGCACAGCAAACTGCAATTTTTCATGACTACAAATCGGAAGCCCCGCGGATTAACATAGAGATGTAATTATCACGTTATCGCATTAAACCAGTAAAGAATGCAGTAAAGGAGGAACAATTCATGAAAGAAAAGAAAGACAAAGTATTGGGAGCAGGATTTGTCGACTGGTGTAACCGATGGATCCCGAATGCCCTGGTTCTGGCATTTCTTCTGACCATCCTGGTGGCCGTTCTGTGTATCATCTTCACAGACAGCCCTCTGATCTCATCCACAGAGACCAGCACAAGTCTGGTCGATGCCTGGACAGGCGGATTCTGGAATCTGCTCACCTTCTCCATGCAGATGGCTCTGGTTATGCTGACAGGTTACATCCTCGCCAGCGCACCGATCTGCAAGAGAGGACTGACCAGACTGGCTCAGATCCCGAACAATGCTGTTACAGCCATGCTGATGTGCGGCATCGTCACCCTGATCCTGTTCTGGATCCACTGGGGACTTGGCATGATGGCATCCATCGTCTTAGGACAGCAGGTTCTTGCCGCATCCGTCAGAAAAGGCTACAAGATTCACATGCCGTCTCTGGTCGCATATATCTATGCATGTGAGCTGTGCTGCAACGGTATCTCCCAGGCGGCTCCGCTGAACGCCGCAACAGCAGGTTTTCTGAGAAGCCTGACTGCTGACGAGACTGTGGCATCCTATGTGCCGGAGATTATTCCGCTCAGCGACACATGCCTGACCCCTTCGATTTTCATTCAGAATATCTGTCTGTTCATCATCGTTACGGCCATCTCCTATTTCATGATGCCGAAAAAGGACGAGAACATCGAAGAGATCGGTTACGCATTCGCTGAGGAGCTGACTGCGCCTGAACCGCCGAAAAAGAAGGCTGAGACGCCGGCAGAGTGGATCAACAACAGCCCGCTGCTCAACTATGTCATCGGCATCGCAGGCATGATCTTCGTGGTCAGAACTCTGATGCAGAGCGGAATCGTAGGCATCTCTCTGAACAACTACAACTTCATGATGCTCATGCTGGGCCTGCTTCTGTGCGTCACGCCGGAACAGTTCTGCAAATGCGTCATGGGCGCCATCGGCAGCACCTGGGGCATCATCATACAGTTCCCGTTCTATGCGGGCATATTCGGTCTGATCACCTACACCGGATTCAACGATGTCATCGTCAGCCTGTTCACAAGCATTTCGACCACGGAATCCTTCCCGACGGTATCCTTTATCTATTCCTCCATCATGAACATGGTGGTTCCGTCCGGCGGTTCCAAGTTCGTCATCGAGGCGCCGTACCTGCTGCAGGTATGCCAGGAACTGCAGGTGGATATCCCGGATGTCATCAACGCATATACAGTCGGCGATATGACCACCAACATCATCCAGCCGTTCTGGGCTCTGCCGTTCATGGGCCTGTTTAAGATC
>JBJESV010000017.1:0-18912 GCA_051882975.1 Emergencia sp. | reverse complement strand
ACTTTGCCAGCCACGATGTGGCAATGATCCACGCATCTCAGGTTCCGTATGATGTATGTGATGCCCTGAAAAAGAAAGGGATAAAACTGCTGGAATGCCCGTCTCAGACAGAAGCCAAGGAGAGCTTTGCCATCAATTTCGTGGCGCTGAAGCCTGGTCAGATCGTCATGCCGGCAGGTAATCCGAGAAGCCAGGAACTGCTGGAGAAAAACGGAATTGAAGTTATTCCGGTTGAATTCGATGAAGTCATGAAGGGATTTGGTGCCATACACTGCTGCACCGCATTCCTGAAGAGAGGATAAGGGGGGTAAGTGTTTTGAGTTTATATGAAACCATGACCGGAGAGCTGTCCCTGGATCTCATGTACGAAAACATGGACTATCTGGTAAACGAAGTGGGAGAGAGACTTTCGGGAAGTCCAGAAATGACCAGAGCAACGGAATTCATCTGCGGTAAGCTGCAGGAGTACGGAGTGGATGCCCGCATCGATCACTTCCCGATGTACCAGAGCTATCCAGTGGATGCAGCTCTGAAGATCCTTGCTCCCGAAGAAAAGGAAATCAAAGCAAGACCTGTATGCCATATCAGATCCACATCTGCAGATGGTATCCGCGGAGAACTGGTTTATCTGGGAAGCGGAAGCTATGCGGATTATAAAGGAAAAGACGTAAAGGACAAGATTATTCTGACCGATATGAACTGGAGTCCCGGACGGCCTGAAAAAGCACGAATCGCCTGGGAGATGGGAGCAAAGGCGCTCATCATCATGAACTGGGGAAAGGCTGAGGATGATCTGATCCAGATGGGTGCCGTAAAGACCCAGTGGGGAAATCCTACACCGGAAACAGATAAGGATATCGTAGATCTTACTGTCATCAGTATTTCACGCCGGGACGGCGAATATCTGCAGGCACTGTGCGAAAAAGGATCTGTAGAGGTATGGCTGAGAGCAGAATCTACCAGAGAGTGGATCACAGCGAGCCAGCCTATAGGAAGAGTCCGCGGCGGAAAGAGCAATGGGCAGTATGTTCTGGCGGGAAGCCATGTGGATGCATGGGGAAAATCGGCCATATGCAATGCGTCAGGAAATGCTCTGAATCTGGAACTGGCACGCATCTGCCAGAAGCATGCGGCAGAGCTGAACAGAGATGTGGTCTTCGTGTTCTGGGACGGCCATGAGATCGCTGAAGGCGGCGGTTCCACATGGTATGCGGACAGTTACTGGAAAGATATGAACGAGAACTGCATTGCCTATATCAACATAGACAATCTTGCCATAAAGGGAACCACCATTCCCGGTGTCGAGGGACAGCCGGAGATGAAATCCATGCTGCTGGATGCGGTTCAGCAGATCTGGGGTGTCGAGGGAGAATGGCATCAGGCATACAAAGGAGGCGGTGATTCATCCTTCTTCGGCGTAGGTGTTCCGTATATCTCCTTTGCCACCGAGTACACAGAAGAGAAACTGAAGGAACTGAATTACGCATTCTACAGCCCGTGGCTGCACAGTGATTCGGACACCATAGACAAGCTGGACCGAGATCTTCTGGAAAAACATGCCAGATATTTCCTGTATATCCTGGAGAAGCTGGCTGATGAACCGGCTGTTCCGTATGATCTGCACGCGCTGGCTGAGGATGTGGCATATCAGTGGGAAGAGACCAGGAAAGTGGCAGGAAGAGCGGAACATCTGATTGGTGATCTGGACGGAGTTGTCGCCGAATACGTCCAGACGCTGGAAAGCGCGGCTGCGCTGAAAGAAGATGAAAAGCAGCTGGAACTCTATAATAAGCTGGCAATTCTGTGCGAAAGACAGACTGCCATATTCCGCTGCTACTCCGGGCGTTACGGACAGGACTCCTGCTGTGCCCTGCAGACAGAAAACCCGATCCCTGCCATGGAAATGGCAATGCGAAGATACAATCAGGCAGAAGAAGGTTCTCACGAATTCTATCTGTGGGAAACCCAGATTCTGCGTGTAAAACACATGATTTATGATGCACTCTATCATTCCATCAGCTTTATCGGCCTTGGACTGAATAGTGTTAAATAATCCGAAAAGGAGGAAAATGAAATGAAGAGCAGAACTATCTCTAACAGAAGATGGATTCTTGCGGCGGCAGTTATGCTGGGGACACTGGTTATGACCCAGTTTGCTTTCGGAGAAGACGGTGCAGATCCTGCTGCAACTTTTGGCGTGCTGTCACTGGTCACACCGTTTATCGCAATCGTATTATCATTTATAACCAAACAGGTTGTACTTTCTCTGGCGGCAGCAATCTTTGTCGGCGCCACCATCGTCAACGGAGGCAACGTGTTCCACGGATTCCTGCGCATGTGCGACACCTATCTCGTGGGTACTGTTGCTGATTCCTGGGATGCATCGCTGATGCTGTTTATTCTGGCCGTAGGCGGAATGATCGCTGTCATGAGCCGGATGGGCGGCATGCAGGCCATGGCGCTGGCTATGGCGAAGAAAGCACAGGGCAGCAAAAACGTTCTGGTCATGACCTGGCTTCTCGGGCTGATCATCTTCTTCGAGGATATCGCCAATTCCCTGATCGTGGGACCGACCATGCGTCCGGTTGCTGATGAAGCCAGAATTTCCAGAGAAAAACTGTCTTATGTTATAGACTCTACGGCAGGACCGGTAACCGATATGGCTCCGATTTCGTCCTGGGTCGCTCATGAAATCGGCATGATATCTCTGGCGCTTACTACGGTGGGCATGGGAGCGGCCAATGTATACGGAATGTTCCTGCAGACCATTCCTTACAGATTCTACAACATCTTCGCAGTTGCAATGGTAATCATCGTCGTGCTGATGCAGAGGGACTACGGTCCGATGTACAAAGCAGAGAAGAGAGCGAGACTTACAGGTAAACTTTACGAGGATGAGGCTAAACCGATGATGAGCAAGGAGCTGGATGCAATGAACGTGGCTGAAGGTGCGCCGCTGCGGATCAGAAACGCAGCAGTACCTATCATCGTATTCATCGTCGTTACTGTAGCTGCTCTGTGGTACACAGGCGGCGGCATGGAGGAGAGTTTCACCCTTGAAGGTCTGGCAACGGCGTTCGGAAATACTGATGCGGCATCCAGCATCCTCTATTCTGTCATCCTTACTTCTGTTCTGTGCATTATCATGGCAGTGGCACAGAAGATCATGACACTGAAAGAGGCGATAGAAGTATGGCTCAACGGCTGCAAAGAGCTGCTGTTCACAGTCACCATTCTTCTGCTGGCATGGTCGACAGGAGGCGTTATGAGCGATCTGGGAACAGGCGCATACATCTCCGGACTGGTCAGCGGCTCCGTACCTGGAATCATTCTTCCGATGATTATGTTTGTCATCTCGTGCCTCATGGCATTCTCGACGGGTACTTCCTACGGCACATCCGCCATCATGATCCCGATCGCATTCCCGCTTGCCATGGGTGTAAACGGAGGCGTAGTGGATTCTCTGGCTATCATGACTATCGCAGCAGTCACCTGCGGAGCTATCTTCGGAGATCACTGCTCACCGATATCTGATACGACCATCATGAGCTCCATGGGATCGGCAGCAGATCTGATGGATCACGTCAAGACACAGATTCCGTATGCGGTGACAGTCGCATGCGTATCTGCAGTGGCTTTCATTCTGGCAGCAGCGGGTCTGTCGCCGCTGATCATCCTGCCTGTCGGCATCGTGGCGCTGGCCCTCATCGTCAGATTTGTCGGCAAGAGCATCCGGCTGGAAGATCTGCAGGCAGAGGCGCAGGCAGAGAAATAAGGCTGAAGAATAATACTGAGCTTGAAACTTTCTAAGGAGAGGTTCCTGTTCACAGGGACCTCTTCTTTCTTTAGTGCAATGCTGCGGACGTATGGATTCCTTTGTTTTTTGCAGAATTCGGCGCGAAGGAGAGATGCTTTCTGAGAAAACGTATGGAACTATTCTATTTTGGAAAAAATCGGCGGATTTAAGACCGGGATATCGTTTTTTCCATCGACTGCCATCGGAATTCGAATCAAAAAATTTCCATACAATAGAATAAAAAGGACTTATAGGTTCAAAATGGGGGAATCTCTGATTTTAAAAACATATGAGCATTGTCAATCCGCCGATTTACAGAAAAAGATTTCAAATCCATACGTTTTTCTACAAGAGAAAAGATAAAACGCCGATTTGAAGGAAAAAAAGTGAAATCCATACCGGGCAAAACAGAGCTTAAAATCAGATCCAGATGATAAAGAAATATATTGACAATATTAACAAAATATGTAAAATATAAGGAGAATAACAACACAGAAAAGGAATGAGAAAATGAAATTCACAGATTCGCTCTGTATCGAGGTTAAACGCTGTCGGAATCTGATTGAAGAATCCGAGCGGGAGCTGAAGGCGGCACCTAAAGGCCATCTGGCAGTAAGAGCCAGAAAAAAAGGAAACAGCTATTACTGGGAAATCGATGAAGTCAGAGGAGGCGCAAGAAAAAATACTCAGATTGGGATCAATGACAATCCGGAACTGATTCTGAGACTGACTGAAAAGAAGCGACTGACCCTGATTCGAAACCGCTGCAGACAGAATCTGAAATACCTCGAGAAAATTCAGAAGAAGTACCAGTCTGTAGATGAAGAGAATATCTATAAACTGATGGGTTCAAAATACAGAGAAGTTCTGAGATGCCGCTCAGAAAAACTTCTGCAGCAGAGAGTGAAAGAAACTTATTCTAAAGCGCGTTTTGATCCTGCGGTTCATGTTCATGAAACGGACTGCGGTATTCGTACAAGATCCAAGTCGGAGCAGATTATTGCCAATACACTGCATGCTTTTGGGATTCCTTTTCATTATGAGGAGGAATTCTTTCACAGCACGGGCATAAAGAGGCGGATTTTTCCAGACTTTACGATACTTCTTCCTAATGGGGAAAAACTCATCTGGGAGCATCTTGGACTGCTGTCTGATTTGAGATACTGTGAAGATACAGCACTGAAGCTGCATATATTTCAGAGGAGCGGCCTGGTGCTGGGAAAAAATCTGATTCTGACCATGGATGATGATCGGGGAGACTGCAGCAGTGAAGTGATCGTTCGGATCATCAGAGAATGCATTCTTCCTCATTTTCAGACACAGGATCTGCTGCCCTTAATCTAAACCAGCCCCTGCTTCATCAGCATTTTTGCGGCGCTGACCTCCTCCCGAAGGAGACGGGACGCATATCTGGAGAGGAAAATGCTTTCGCCGCCCTTCTCACGCAGGCTGTCAGCGATGAAAAGCACGGCAGCTTTTCTGCCGGCTGATTTCAGTTCCTCTACTGCTTTTGACAGGCCGGATCTGGATAGGGCAGACATTTCTGCAGCACTCAGCGAAAGTTTTTCCTCAGCGATAGCTCTGGACACCGCATCACCCAGCTTTTCTGCGAAAACTTCGCGGCTGTAGAGAATCAGAGGATCCAGTTCGAAGATCCGGGCCGCATCATCTGCCTGGCGGAGTGTGCGCCGGTCAAAGGAACCTTTAACGAAAGTATAGTATCCGCCGTCAAAGACACCGAAAATCTTCATGGCATCCAGATAGCCCAGGCGCAGGATCCTTTTGCTGTTCGCTCTGTCAAAGACGAGAAAGTCGCCCAGGTTCCATCTGCTCTCAATAAAAGTCAGGTTGGGAAGATCCTTCAGTTCCGACGGCCGGAACCGGCCTATTGCATCCAGATATACGCAGACGATATCTGTTGCGCCTTTCTCCAGGGCCATCGCGGCAGGCAGGTTATCCTCATATCCGCCGTCGATATAGCTGTGTCCGTCAATGTCAAAGGTCTTCACCGCAGGAAAGGCAGATGCGCTGGCGGTGATGTAATCGCACAGCTTTCCTTCCGGGATATCCTCTTTCCAGAGATAATGAGGCTTCATAGAAGGAAATTCCACGGTCAGCAGACCGAAGTCGACAGGGGAACGCCGTACAGCGGTTTCGTCCACATACTGGTGCAGCAGGGTCTGCAGCCCTGAGGAACCTGCGCCTCTGTCTCTGAAAAATTCTCTGGCGAAGTCGGCCAGCTGTGCATCGGCATCCACATCAAAGACCATATCCGTCTCCATTTCGCGCCAGAGGCTGGCGGTTCTGATCACATCGCCCTGAACCACCATGGCGCCGTTGATGGCGCCTACGGAAACACCGATGACGATGTCGATGTCCATACCCAGTTCTGTCATGGCCCGCCAGACGCCGCACTGGTAAGCTCCCCGCGAGCCGCCGCCGCTGAGAACAAGGGCGGTTCGGCGCTCTTTACTCTGATTTCTGCTCTGCTTCATCACATGGATCTCCTTTCAGACACGATACTTACAACTGATACTATTATACCTCATTTTGCGCCGATAGTGTTTGTCTAAGGCGGATTTTTATGGTATAATTATACCCAAATTGCTATCACCATTTTTCGAAAAGGAGGCGGCATAACAATGGATGAAAGACTGAAAAAAATCATCGACGAAAGCAGCTCTGTCGTGTTCTTCGGCGGAGCAGGCGTTTCCACCGAAAGCAATATTCCGGACTTCCGCTCTGAGAGCGGACTGTACCATGCGCAGCAGAAGTACGGCTATTCTCC
Organism: Emergencia sp.; assembly: GCA_051882975.1. Classification (GTDB taxonomy): domain Bacteria; phylum Bacillota; class Clostridia; order Peptostreptococcales; family Anaerovoracaceae; genus Senimuribacter. The sequence goes on along the minus strand of JBJESV010000017.1, from coordinate 12,328 downwards.
GGAAACCATGCTTTCCCATTCGTTTTATGAGAATCATACGGAGATGTTTTTCCAATACTATAAAGAAAACCTGATCTATCCTGACGCACAGCCCAACGATGCCCACAAGGCTCTGGCGAAGCTGGAGGAGATGGGAAAACTGAAAGCTGTTATCACGCAGAACATCGACGGCCTTCATCAGAAGGCCGGCAGCAGAAAGGTGTTTGAACTCCACGGCAGCGTGCTGAGGAACTACTGCGAAAAGTGCGGCGCTTTCCACGATGTGGACTATATCATGGACGAATCCCACTGCCGAAGCGGCATTCCTTACTGCAGCTGCGGAGGAAGGATCAAACCGGACGTGGTTCTTTATGAGGAAATGCTGGACGACAGCTGTATTGAGGGCGCAGTGGAAGCCATTTCCCAGGCGGACACAATGATTATCGGAGGCACATCCCTGGTGGTGTATCCGGCAGCCGGACTGATCAACTATTTCAGAGGGAAGCACCTGGTGCTGATCAATAAGACGCAGACCCCTTATGATGGAAAGGCGGATCTTGTCATTTACGATTCTATCGGAAAGGTAATGAAGATGGAATGAACATACTCGTTGTAAATGATGACGGAATCCGTTCGCCGGGACTCGAGGCACTGGTAAAGGGACTTTCCGGTGCTGCCGATGTGTATGTCTGCGCACCTGACGGCCAGCGCAGCGCCAGAAGCCATTCCATCACCCTTGGTCAGTCAGTCATCGTCAGGCCGGCGGAGGTGCCTTTCGCAAAAGGCGCATGGCAGATCAGCGGAACACCTGCAGACTGCACCAAGATCGGTCTGCAGCTCCTGGCAGAGGCGGGAACACCTGCAGATATGGTTTACTCCGGTATCAACATGGGAAGCAATCTCGGCAGAGATACTCTGTACTCCGGCACCATCGGAGCAGCAGCGGAAGCGGCGCTGTCGGGCATTCACGGCGTGGCGGTCTCTGTAGACAGTCACGAGGCCAGCCATTTTGATGCGGCCTGTGCACTGGCGGAACAGGCCATAGGAATGGTGTACGGCAGGCTGGATCCGTCGGTGGTGATCAGCATCAATGTGCCGGATCTTCCTGCAGAGGAGATCAAAGGGATCCGCACAGCGGTGCTGGGCGACCGCTACTACGATGACAGATTCCATCATGTAGGCGACGACAGATACGAACTGTCCGGAAACCCGTCAGACTTTTCCGGCACATCCATGGACTATGACCTGGCGGCGGCAGGTGCAGGCTATGCGGTGATCACGCCGCTGCAGTTTGATTTTACGGCCTACAGCCATATAGATACAGTAAAGAAATGGAGCTTTAATTTATGAACCTTTTCAAACATTCTTTTGAGGATATGACGGAGGAAGATGCGAAACAGCTGGAGGCGTATTTCCGCGGCTTCGAATACCGGGGCGCAGGATATACGCTTCTGGCCAACTATATATGGAGAAACACACACTGTCTCTGCTGGGAAATCATAGGAGACTATCTATGCCTGGCCGGCGCGGACTGCATGATCGGGGATCCCAATGCCATCATTTCCATGCCGATGACAAAAGACGGAACCTACGAGCCTGAAAAGCTTCGCGAGACCGTTCTGGAGGCCAGAAGAAGGTTTGATGAGAGAAAGATCCCTTTCTCTGTGGAACTGGTGCCGGGGCATATGACAAAGTATCTGGAAGAGGCTTTTCCGGGACAGATGACATTTGTTCACGACAGAGACAGCGATGAGTATGTTTACAGAAAAGACAAACTGATCACCCTCAGCGGACGGGCGCTCCACAAGAAAAAGAACCACATGAACTTCTTTCTCAAAAATTATTCCTATGAGACCAGAAGAATCAGCCGGGATATGGTAGACAGCGTCATGGGTCTTGTTGTACAATTAAAGAAAGGAAAAGACTATGACGCGGATGAGATGGAGAGCCTACACATGGAGGAGGAAGCCATCAGGGAGCTGCTCAGATTCGTGGACAGTCCGCGGATCTATTCAGCTGCTGTTTTCATCGACGGGCGGATGCAGGCTTTCGCCATCGGCGAGAGGCTGACAGAGGATACGGCCGTGGAGCATTTTGAGAAAGCCAGCGAGGCATACCGGGGCCTGTATCAGATTATCTGCAGCGAGTTCTGTAAAATGCTGCCGGAAGAGGTCGTCTATGTCAACCGGGAAGAGGACATGGGACTGGACAATCTGCGTCAGGCAAAAGAAGCCCTGAAACCGGATCATATGGAAGAGAAATATTCATGTTGCTTTTTGCACAGCGATGTAGTACAATGAGAGTGACAAGAATTTAACAAACTGAAAGATATGTTATAATTGGCCCAAGAGGCGTTTATTTTTAAGGAGGTACATACATATGAGAGATGTAGTAATTGTAGGAGCTGCGAGAACCCCTATCGGCAATTTCGGCGGATCACTGAAAAGTGTTCCGACAAGAACTTTAGGCGCTATCGCAATCAAGGCTGCAGTAGAGAGAGCCGGCATCAAGCCTGAGCAGGTTGATGAGGTTATCATGGGCTGCGTACTGCAGGGCGGATTAGGACAGAACGTATCCAGACAGATGGCTCTGGACGCAGGTCTTCCTATCGAAGTTCCTACTATGACAATCAATAAGGTCTGCGGATCCGGTCTGAGAGCAGTTGAACTGGCTGCACAGATCATCAAGGCAGGCGATGCTGACATCGTAGTTGCAGGCGGCGCTGAGAACATGTCCGCAACTGCATATGCTGTTCCTGCAGCAAGATGGGGCGCAAGAATGAACAACACCAAGCTGGTTGACATGATGGTCAACGACGGTCTGTGGGATGCATTCAATGACTGCCACATGGGTATCACTGCTGAAAACATCGCTGAACAGTGGGGCATCACCAGAGAAGAACTGGATGAGTTCTCCGTTGCTTCCCAGCAGAAGGCAGAAGCTGCTGTCAAGGCAGGCAGATTCAAGGACGAAATCGTTCCTGTAGAAATCCCTCAGAAGAAGGGCGATCCTATCGTATTCGACACTGACGAATATCCTAAGTTCGGCGCTTCCCTGGAGAAGATGGGCAAGCTGAGACCTGCTTTCAAGAAAGACGGTGTTGTAACTGCTGCTAACGCTTCCGGTATCAACGATGCAGGCGCTGCTCTGGTCGTTATGTCCAAGGAAAAGGCTGACGAATTAGGGCTGAAGCCTCTGTGCACCATCAAGGGCTATGCTTCTGCAGGTGTTGATCCTTCCATCATGGGTATCGGACCTGTTCCTTCCTCCAAGAAAGCTCTGGAGAAGGCCGGCGTAACTGTTGACCAGTTAGACCTGATCGAAGCAAACGAAGCATTCGCAGCACAGTCTGTAGCAGTCGGCAGAGATCTGGGATTTGATCCTGAAAAGCTGAACGTAAACGGCGGCGCAATCGCTCTGGGACACCCTATCGGAGCATCCGGCGCAAGAATCCTGATTTCCCTGATCTACGAGATGCAGAAGAGAGACGCCAAGCTCGGTCTGGCTACTCTGTGCATCGGCGGCGGCATGGGAACTGCTGTAGTTGTTGAGAGATAAATCACAATACTGATATAAAGAGGAGAACCCGGTTTCGGGTTCTTCTTTTTTGGGGCCTGCTGTCAGACATCGGAATGGAGCGAATTGGAATCTTTTTTAAGAGGACTTCGGTCCTCTTTTTTGTTTTTACCAAACGTTATAAAAAAATAGATCACTGTTGTATGACAACAAATATTACTTGACAACAAATACATATTGTGACATAATTAAGAAAATGATAAAAAAGTAACGAATAGGCGGAGGAGCGGGATTCTTCCGTTTCCTGAAAAAAAGAAAAGTAAGAGACGGTTTCAGCAGGACGAAACTGGCCGGACGAGGAGGTTCAAAAATGGAATTGAATTTTAACTGGAGATTTGACATAAAAAATCTGCCGGACATGGGAACAATCAATTCAGAAGTGTACAAGCTGTCACAGACTGTGACCATCGGAAAGACTCTGTTCATGGAGAAGAACGGCGTTTCCTCTGAGCGCGAATACAAAGAGAAGATGATGAAGGAAAAGAAAATCATGAAGCATTCCGCAATCGGTCTGAATAACTGGAATGCGCAGGAGGCAGGTCTGAAAAAGCTGTACAGAGAGCTGCAGGAAACCGGTTCGTACATCGACCGCTACGGTGCATGCATGGACTGGGTCATGGGTGTGCCGGAAGAGTACAGAGCAAAGATACAGCCGGGCTCCGGTCTGATTCTGAAAAGCGAAGATGAGTGGGCGCGCCTGGGAAAGGTCGTACCGATTCAGCCTCATCTGGGAGACCATATGATCGGATCCCTGAATTCTGTGAACAACACCATCCTCGGACTGAAAGCCGGCGTTACCACAATAGGAAATGTATCTCACTACTACACCTATGAATATCCGGGACTGGATATGGAAGAATACAGAACCATTGATATGCTGAAGGCAATCGGACTCATGGCAAAATTCCGTGACAGAGGAACCATTATTCACTCCAATCTGGATGACGGGTGCGGGGCGCAGTTCCACGATCTTGCAAATCTGGTCGGCTATGCGCGGCTGGAACGCTACATCTGCGAGGATCTTCTGGGAGCAAGGATCGGACACTGCTTCGGAAACCTGTTCAATGACCCGATCGTCAGGATCGTCTTTAATATTGCCATGGACAAAATCAACGTGCACAAGACGCCTGGCTCTATGATCTATGGAAACACCATCGGCTTTGATACGAATATGCCGCGTAATTTCGGAATCCTGTCCTCCTATGCCATGGCAGATGCGCTGGGCCAGATGATCTGCCCGACGGGACATGCCATCACGCCGATTCCGACCACGGAAGCTATCCGTGTGCCGACCATCGACGAAATCAGAGATGCTCACAACAATGTGGATGCAGCTATCAGTGCGGCGGAATACTACATCGATTATGTGGATGTAGATGCCATTTTCGCAGAGGCGGAACTGCTTGTCGCCTGCGGCAATGTATTCTTCGAAAGAATCCTGAACGGTCTGGACGATCAGAATGTGGACATCACCCATCCTGGAGAAATACTGGCAGCAGTAAAAGCTGCCGGTGTATCTCAGCTGGAAAGCTGTTTCGGCGTCGGCCGCAGGGAACAGGATGCAATGAGAGGCCGTGTGCCGGTCAGACCTACTGCCATTGTCCGCGAAATCGGAAGACAGCAGTCTGATATCATGAGAGGAATCGGAAATCTAAGTGAAAAACCTCTGCAGGGTATCAATGTGGTTGTGGCTGCGACGGACGTCCACGAGTTCGGAAAAGATATCAGCAAGAGCGTACTGGAAAAGGCCGGGGCTTCTGTCTTTGACCTGGGATCCAATGTGGCGGTATCCGAAATCGGCGATACAGTAATCGAGACGGACAGTCAGGCAGTGCTGATCAGCACTTACAACGGTATAGCTCTGAGTTTTGCCGGAGAGCTGAAAAAGAGCCTGGACGCCCTGGATATTTCCGTTCCGGTTATCATGGGAGGCAGGCTGAATGAAATCGTGGAGGGAAGCGACAAGCCGGTTGATGTATCCGACAGACTGAAAGAGATGAATATCAATGTGGATAACGATATTGAAAAAATCGTCGGATATCTTGTGGAAGCGCTGGACTTATAACTGCCCGGAAAGACTACGCCGGTCCGGAAACAGGAAAACTGCTTTCTGCGCCGCTGCATGTGTCTGCAGACATATAACTTCCTGATTTTCTGTTGCCCGGAACAGGGAATATAGTGTATAATGAACGGGAAAGAAGGAGAATTTATGGATAATGAAAATATACTGAACCGTCTTGCGGTAAATGAAATCAAGACGCAGTCGGATTATCTTGCGGACAGAATCAAGGGTATGATCGTAACCAGAGAAATCGATGACGGATTCGTCTTTCCCAACGAGAACGAGTTCTGCAGGATTCTCAATGTGAGCCGGGCTACACTGCGGGAGGCATATAAGATCCTTGATACCCAGGGCTTTATACGGCGGACAAAGCATGGGACTTATGTAAAAAGCAGAGAGGATATCGCCAGACAGGGGAATTTTGCCGCCAGTCTGGAGCTGGCTGATACTGCAGAAATGGAAGAATTCGTCTGCGCTCTGGAGCCGGAAGCGGTCTTTCTTGCCGCAAAGAAAATCAACGAAACCTCGCTGGAGGAGCTGGAGCAGCTGATGCTTGACTGTGAGGCGGCGGGCGATAATTCCCGCGAACTGATAGACAGAAACTACCGGTTTCATGCATATATCCGCAGCGCTGCAGGCAACCATCTCATTTCCAGTGCACTGACTGCATATTATGATATGTTCAGCCATCAGGTCATCGAGAACATCTACCGCATGACCGGTGATGTGGAGGAATTCCGTGCGAATTCTCTGCGTCAGCACAGAGAGATTTTTGATGCGCTGAAGCGACACGATGGGGATAAAGCAAAAGAGCTGGCTTACAGACATCTTCTGGACAGCGTGGAATTTCAGGTGCTTCAGCTGAGAAAAGGCTGAAGATGCCGTCTGCTTCGGCAGCGGAAACAGAATAACGGAATCAAAACTGCCGGCGGGGCGTTCGGACCCTGGCCGGCAGTTTTTTTCTGACTAAAGGTATTTATCCATCATACGGTAAAAGGTCTGGCGGGAGACGCCCAGCATCTCCGCCGCCTTTTTTTTGTTCCCATCTGTGAGATTCAATGCGGTCCGCACCAGATTTTCGTAGGCCCTGTCCACTTCTCCGAAACACTTCTTCAGCTTTTCCTGAGAGGTTTCCCCCGATGCGGATTTCAGGGCATAGCCTTTGGAATATATGGCCGCTTCCAGAACATCTTCCGTGATGATCCCGTCCCGTGTCAGCAGCATGGAGCGCTGGATGACGTTTTTGAGTTCGCGGACATTTCCAGGCCAGTCATACTCCATCAGGCATCTGCGGGCTCCGTAGTCCAGTGTTTTCGTTTCGTTTCCGCTGGCTTCGGCGGACTGCTGCAGGAAGCTTTCAGCCAGAAGGGGAATGTCTTCGCGCCTCTCTCTGAGAGGAGGAACTTCGATGCTGAGAACCTGCAGACGGTAGTAGAGGTCTCTTCTGAAAAGACCTTCGTCGATCATCTTCAGCAGATCTCTGTTGGTGGCGGCAAGAATCCGCACATTGACCGGCGTCTCTGCAGAACTGCCGATTCGCGTGATTCTGTGAGTCTCCAGAACGCGAAGGAGTTTTGACTGAAAGTGAAGGGGGAGTTCTCCGACTTCATCGAGAAACAGGGTTCCTCCATCAGCCAGTTCGAATTTTCCCATCTGACCGTTTCTGGATGCCCCGGTGAAGGCGCCGCCTACATAGCCGAACAGTTCACTTTCTATGAGGTTCTCAGGAAAGTTGGCACAGTTTAGAGCAACAAAGGGGCCGCTGCTCCGGCGGCTTTCGTTGTGGACGGCCTGAGCAAAGAGCTCCTTGCCGACCCCGCTTTCTCCTATGATGAGCAGACTGTACGGACTGTCTGCGTATTCTTTCGCCTGCTCTATGACCTGAGTGACAGCAGGACTCCGACCTATGATGGATTCGAAGGTGTATTCTGCTGAAAGACCCATGATCTGCTTCGTCTTGTTCAGATTGAGCTGGTGAGAGTAGGCTATTTCAATCATGCCCTCAATCTGACCACGCTTATTTTTAATCGGATACATGTTGTTGGAGACAAACTGCGCATTGCCGGCAGAGGTCTCCGACTCGATCATAACTTCCCAGTCAAGGGCCTTTCTGCCGCTCTTCAGCACATCCAGCATCTTCAGATTGCTGGAACCGTTTTTGGTAGCATGTATTCTGATCCCTGCCTGCTGCGTGATATCCAGAACATTCATCCCGATAGCCTTTTCCGCATCGTAGATATGCATGTTCTTCAGATAGTTCCGGTTTCCGTAAAGAAGACAGGCATCCTGGTCGTAGATGCAGATCGGGTTGTCCACCAGATCGAAGCAGCTGAGCAGATACTGCTCTCTCCCTCTGTTGGCATCGAAGATGGAAAGAAGCATTTTCAGGTTGGTCTGCAGCTGATTCACCAGAGGCCTTTCTGATTCAGATACTGCGGCAGTCAGTACAAGGCCGTCCAGACTGCTGATAGAAGTCAGTTCCTGCTGATATGGCTGAAATATCCCGGGATCTATGGTGTATCCGGAAAGATCGGATCCTGCGGGCAGTGAAAGGGAACAGCTGAGGATCAGTCCTTTTTCCGTATAAAGAACCATCAGCCTGTGAGACAGATGAGCCCTTTTGAAAAGATAGTCAAACAGATCCCGGATCAGGGCATTTCTTCCTGTGATTTTACGATAAACACCTGAAAGAGCAGAGTCTTTCAGAGTTTCCTGCAGCTGATACATGTCTGTCATGAGTGATTCTCCTTACTGATTCATATAAAATATTTTATCATATTTGCGGACTCTGCACCAGTCTAAACGGCTATACGGAACAAAAAGTGTAACAGAAAATGGACAATCAGATAGAACATGTCTCTAAAAAAACACACATGTCTTCAGCAGGACGGCCTGATTCGAAGACAGAGGATTTCAGAGGTTTTTCAGAATGTGTCTGCGTAGAAATACCGTAAAAACAGAAGATGTGTTCCAATTATGGAACACATGGGCTGAATCTTTCTCTCGGAACACCTTTTTTTGCGGAGAAACGCCGGAAAATCGGGCTCTGCAGACCTTAACTGATTGGCACGGGATTTGCTTAGTTATAAGAGTGAAAGAAAAAGCCGAAAGGGAAGCTTTTCAGGAGGCAGATATGATGATATTCAATGTTCAGAAGTGTTCCATCCATGATGGATACGGATTGCGGACACTGGTTTTTTTTAAAGGATGTCCCCTCCGGTGCATCTGGTGCGCCAATCCCGAGTCTCAGGACTGTCGCCCGGAGATTATGGAGTCCCGAAGCAGATGCATCGGATGCGGCGTCTGTATGGATGTCTGCCCGAATTCTGCGATCAGAATCACAGACGACGGGCCGGTAATTGATCGCTCCGCCTGCAGCAGATGTTTCGCCTGTACAGAAAGCTGTTATGCCGGGGCAAAATACCAGATCGGAAGGGAATATACGTCCGAAGAACTGTACAGGGAAATCGAGAAAGACCGGATCTTCTATACAATTAAGGGAGGCGGAGTCACTTTTTCAGGCGGCGAGCCGCTGATTCATCCTGATGAGCTGACAGCCATAGCCGGAATCTGTCGGGAACATGGCGTGAATGTCGCGGTTGAAAGCTGCGGCATGGGAGATTTCGAGAAGTTCCGGCAGGCTCTTCCGTACATCGACAGCATGTTCATAGACATCAAGCATATCGATTCTGCAAGACATAAGGAACTGACAGGTGCAGGCAATGAACTGATTCTGAAGAACATCAGCAGAATTGCCGGATCAGGGATACCAGTCACCATACGCACGCCGGTGGTGCCCGGACTGAATGACACAGAAGAGAACATCTGCGGTATTGCGGAATTCCTGAAGGATATACCGCAGGTCACAGGGTATGAACTTCTTCCGTATCACCAGCTGGGCGCAGGCAAATACGCAGCACTGGGCAGAGAATATCTGCTGAGGGATGTTCAGCCGCCGTCAGATTCACAGATGAAGATGCTGGTGAAGGCCGCAAATCTGGTCCTTGCCGGAAGTGGAAAAGCATGCTTTTATACAAAAGATAATAAAAAGGAAACTATAATGTGAAAGTCAAGGAGGAAAGAAGAGTTATGTTATCACCGAGAATTCAGAAGATCAGAGACAGAATCAGAACCACGACACCTACGATCTGCCTCGACAGAGCAAGAATCGCAACAGAGTTTTATAAGGCACCGTCTGTTGAACCGTATATCCGCAGAAGAGCTGATCTGTTCAGACTCGTTATGGAAACCCGTGAAATATACATTGAAGAGGATTCTCTTCTGGCAGGGAGTATCGCATCCAGAACCCATGCGGTGCCCGTATTCCCTGAAATGACCACATGGCTGCCGGAAGCAGTGGAAACCTTTGACACCCGTCCTTTCGACCCGTTCCAGTATATGCCCGGAGAGAAGGACGAACTCCGTGAAATCGCAAATGCCTGGAAGGGGCATACCTTTGGGGACTATACGGATGCGATTATGACGGAGGAGGAACAGGAACTGGTCAAGACAGGTGTTTTCACCAGAGGCATCCAGCAGTGCTCCACCATGTGCCATGCCCCTGATTACCAGAACCTGGTGAAGAGAGGCTACCGTTACTATATCGACCGGTGCAGAGAGCAGATTGCCGGCCTCAATGATGAGATGACCATCGAAAACACAGATCAGAGAATGAAATGGGAGGCAATGATAACGGCGATGGAAGCTGTTATCACTCTCGCTCACAGATATGCTGATCTGGCGGAGAAGCTGGCGGCATCCTGCAGCGATCCTGAACAGAAAGAAATGTACCAGACTATTGCGGTCAACTGCCGGGTCGTTCCGGAAAATCCGCCTCAGACTTTCCTTCAGGCTGCTCAGCTTGTGCTGCTGACTCACGATGCTCTGATGCTGGAGAATATGGGATATATTCATGCACTTGGACGTTTCGATCAGTACATGTACGATTTTTATAAACACGATCTGGAAAACGGCGTGTCAGAAGAATATATCGGGGATATTATCCACGAACTGAAACTGAGAATCGAGGAAATGTGGTATCTGCGCGATGAGTTTGAATCGGGCGCCTATCCCGGATGTGCGCTGTATATCCAGATGACCATCGGCGGACAGAAACCGGACGGCACCGATGCCTGCAACGATCTGACGAGACTGATTCTCCACGGCATGGAGGATCTGCAGACGAAAGAACCGCCGGTATCCTTCAGATATCATGACAATATCGATGAGGAAACCTTCAGGCTGGCGATCAAAGTGGCCCTGCAGGGAGGATCTCACCCGGCGTTTTTCAATGACAACAACAGCATTCCGGCGCTGATGCAGCTGGGCTTTACGGAAGAGCAGGCGAGAGACTGGTGTCTGCTGGGATGTACAGAGCCTATCGTGCCGGGAATCTCAGACTATCAGTCTATGCTGGGCTTCTTCAATACGATCAAAGTGTTTGAAATCACCCTTTACGGCGGAAAGGACCCTGTAACAGGAAAACAGGTGGGTCCTGAAACCGGAAATGCCAGGGATTTCACATCTGTGGAACAGCTCAAAGAGGCGTATCTTGCCCAGCAGGCATATTTTATCCGCAGGTTTGTGAACAAATTCAACCGTATGGTTTCGGTACATGCCTATACCATGCCTACTCTTATAGCATCTGCTTTTACACAGGGCTGCATAGAAAAAGGCAGACTGCTTCAGGACAAAGGAGCCGACTACAGATGGGATGCCATGGCAATCACAGGACTGGCTAATATCGCAGACTCCTTCGCTGCCATAGAAGAATGTGTCTTCAATAAGAAATATATCACCATGGCGGAACTGATGGATCTTCTGGAGACGGATTTCGAGGGCAAAGAGAATCTTCGTCAGATGCTGATCAGAAAGGCGCCGAAGTACGGTAATGACATCGAAGAGGCGGACAAGTACGCCCAGTTCATAGCGGAAAGCGTCGATGCGGAAATCAAGAAGTACCGAGATGGACGGGACGGAAGCTTTATCTCCGTGTGCGCCACACAGTCGTACAATGTGCAGCTTGGAAAGAACATCACGGCCACACCGGACGGAAGACACGCGTTCACGCCGCTGGCAGACAACGCTTCTCCGATGATCGGCTGCGACACCTGCGGACCTACAGCTGTCGTGAAATCTCTGGATTCCATCGATCAGGGATCTCTGCAGGCCGGCATGCTGCTCAACCAGAGATTCGATCCGGCTATCGTAAAAGGAGAAAAGGGTATCGACATTCTGGAGACGGTGCTGAAAGCACACTTTGCTATGAAGGGAAGTCATATGCAGATCAATGTGGTAGATGACGAGACGCTGCGGGATGCACAGAAACATCCTGAAAAGTACAGAAACATGCTTGTCAGAGTTGCCGGCTATTCTGCGTTCTTTGTGGATCTGGAAGAGAATATCCAGGAGAACATCATAGAAAGAACCATTCAGAGATCCGTCTGATTTCGAGGAAAGGCAGATTTCATCCATAATCTGTGAACATCTGCGTCAGAAACAGAAATAGCAGGCACAACAATGGAAGAACAGAACCAGACGCCACGAACAGGAACGATAATATTTTGCGGGAGTGCATTTTGAACGATGCACTTCCGCTTTTTTACTTTATCCACTGCCGCTTTTGGGGCGCATTCAATACTCTCCAAGTGGAAACGGCATCTTTTTTATGAAGACTATTGATTTTTTTAGAAAAAACAAGTATACTGTAAT
>JBJESV010000016.1:0-4600 GCA_051882975.1 Emergencia sp. | reverse complement strand
TTGTCAGAATATATCTGAAATAAGCGGACTTGCGCGATTTTTAACGTGCCTGAATTTGTGCCTGAAAAAGAACAAAAAAACTTCTCAAAAGGGTGTTGACGAAATCGGCCGCAGGCTGTATTATGTATGCATAAAAGGGTTACCTGTTAGTAAGTGAAAAAAAGCTTTGTGCAGTGTAACCATTTTTTAGAAGAAAGCTTGTATACAAGATACAAGATAAGACGCATGGCCAGCGCATAGTTTTAATTTGAGAGAAGAAAAGGAGAACACCGATGAACAACGCATGGGAAGGCTTCAAGACTGGAGCATGGACAGACACGATCAACGTGGACGATTTTATCAATTTAAACTACACGCCCTATGATGGAGACGAAAGTTTTCTGGCAGGTCCGACAGAGAGAACCACAGAATGCAACGAAAGGGTGAAGGCGCTGCTGGTTGAAGAGAGAAAAGCCGGAGGCACGCTGAAGGTTGATGCCAGCAGGATCATGAGAATCAACGCTTTTGAGCCGGGCTATATCATCGAAGGCAAAGATCTGATCGTAGGTCTCCAGACCGACGAACCTCTGAAGAGAGGAATCTGCCCGTTCGGTGGAATCAAAATGGTAAGAGAGGAAGTGGCTGAATACGGAGAAAAGCTTCCTGAGGAAGTGGAATTCATGTTCAACTATGTGACTTCCCACAACGACGGCGTATTCAAGGCATATTCTCCGGAAATGAGAAAAGCAAGACACCTGGGATACATCACAGGCCTTCCAGATGCATACGGCAGAGGAAGAATCATCGGGGACTACAGAAGATGCGCTCTGTACGGAATCGACAGACTGATCGAAGCCAAGCAGGCTGATCACGATGAGATCGCATCCCGCCCGATCATGAGTGAAGAAAACGTAAGACTGGCAGAAGAAGTATGGAACCAGATTGCAGCTCTGAAGGAAATCAAGAAGATGGCCGAAAAATACGGCTACGACATTTCCAAACCGGCGACAGATGTAAGAGAAGCCATCCAGTGGACCTACTTCGCATATCTGGCAGGAATCAAAGAGGAAAACGGCGCTGCGATGTCTCTGGGAAGAACAGCTACTTTCATCGACATTTATGCTGAAAGAGACCTGGCGAGCGGCAGATATACAGAAGAACAGATTCAGGAGTTTGTCGACGACTTCATCCTGAAACTGAGGGTTGCAAGACACCTGAGAACCAGCGAATACAACGAGCTGTTCGGCGGAGATCCGATGTGGATCACCGAAGGACTGGCCGGTGTGGGAGCTGACGGAAGACACAGAGTGACGAAAAATACATACAGATACCTGAACACCCTGTACAATCTGGGACCGGCTCCGGAACCGAATCTGACAGTGCTCTGGTCCAAAGACCTGCCTGAACCTTTCAAGAGATTCTGCGCACAGGTTTCCATCGACACAGATTCCATCCAGTACGAGAACGATGACAAGATGAGACCTGCATACGGTGAAGACTACTCCATCGCATGCTGCGTATCCGCAATCCAGATGGGACAGCAGATGCAGTTCTTCGGAGCCAGATGCAACCTGGCAAAATGTCTGCTGCTGGCCATCAACGGCGGTATCGACGAGAGAACCGGCGAGCATATCGGCCCTCAGATGGAACCGATGGGAGACGGTCCTCTGGACTTCGACGAAGTATGGAGAAGATACAACATCTATCTGGAATGGCTGATGAGCGTATATGCAAGAATCATGAATATCATTCACTTCATGCACGACAAGTACGACTACGAGAGATCCCAGATGGCGTTCCTGGATTCCGAAGTCAAGAGACTGATGGCATTCGGTGTGGCGGGATTCTCCGTTGCGGCTGACTCCCTGTCCGCAATCAAATATGCCAAGGTATATCCGATCAAGGATGAGAACGGCGTAATCGTGGACTTCAGAACAGAAGGCGATTTCCCTAAATACGGAAACGATGATGACAGAGTTGATGATCTGGCAGTTGCGATCAGTGAGAAATCCATCAAGGAACTGAGGAAGCAGCCTGCATACAGAAATGCAGTCACCACGCTGTCTGTACTGACCATCACTTCCAATGTAATGTACGGCAAGAAGACAGGAAACACTCCTGACGGCAGAAGAGCCGGCACACCTTTTGCTCCAGGTGCAAACCCTATGCACTGCAGAGACAATACCGGTGCGGTCGCATCCCTGAACTCTGTTGCAAAGATCGACTGGGATACCTGCCAGGACGGTATTTCCAACACCTTCAGCATCACACCGGATTCCCTGGGCAAAGACAGAGAAAGCAGAAAGGACACCCTGGTAAAACTGCTCAGCGGCTACTTCGGACAGGGTGCGCATCACCTGAACGTAAACGTGCTCAACAGGGAAGTTCTGATGGATGCATATGACAATCCTGACAAATATCCTTCTCTGACCATCAGAGTATCAGGTTATGCTGTAAGATTTAACGCTTTATCCAAAGCGCACCAGAAAGAAGTTATCGAAAGAACCTTCCACGAATCCGTCTGATTCACATGTGGGAGAATACAGGAGATGAAAAATGATGACAGGCAGATTACATTCTATTGAGACTTTTGGAGCTGTTGACGGACCGGGAATCCGGACTGTCTTCTTCCTGCAGGGCTGCCCGGCCAGATGTGCATACTGTCACAATCCGGACACATGGAATCCGTGCGGAGGCAGAGAAATCGAAATCGAAGAGATCGTCCATCGCGCAAAGAGAGGCATGCCGTATTACGGCGAGGACGGGGGCGTTACCTTTTCCGGAGGAGAGCCTCTTCTGCAGGGAAAGTTCCTTCTTGAGGCCATCAGCGCGCTGAAAGAGGAAGGCATCGGCAGCGCCATCGACACCAGCGGAACCTATTTCGATGAGGATTCTGAGGCGGCAATCGCCGCGGCTGACATGGTGCTCCTGGATATTAAACACATCGATCCTGCAAAGTTCCAAGACCTGACCGGCCGGGAGCAGGGTCCGCTGTTCAAACTGATAGAAGTGATCAACCGTCTGGAGAAGCCTATCTGGGTCAGACAGGTCATCGTACCGGGATTCAACGACAGCGAGGAATACATCGAGGCTCTGAATGCCTTTTTAAGCGGTATCAGAACCATCAGGAAGGTGGAACTCCTTGGCTATCATAACATGGCTGAGAGCAAATATGAGAAGCTTGGAATCAGATATAAGCTCAAAGGTCTTGCGCCTATGAACAGAGAGAAGCTTCAGAAACTCAGTGCCATGACAATCACTGCATAAATCATCTTTACATCTTTACTAATATGGAAAAGCGCCGTTCTCTGCGGAGAGCGGCGCTTTTTCTGATCAAAAGGAAACGGTGCGGCAGGGGAAAATGCCGCTGTCGCCGGATTACATCCGGCGGATTATCTGGTGGAAAGCGGCAGAGGATTGCCGCAATAAGGACAGTAGGTGTATCGGGATTCTGATAATGTCAGATCTTCGAGATTCTCCCCGCAGCATGGACAGTAGCGAAGTGTTCTGCCGGAACTGCTCCGGGTGCTGTCATCCGCATCGCACGTATCGCAGATGATTTCTTCCTCGGAAGTAAAACCGAAAAACTCCGGATCGCCGACCAGCGTAACCTGTTCCATGAATCCGGCGGAAAGAATACCTGTAGGAATAGCAACCATGAAAACACCGAGGAATGTCAGAATGGTGCCGCAAAGTCTGCCGCCTGCAGTGATGGGAACGATATCCCCGTATCCTACGGTGAGCAGCGTATTGACTGCCCACCAGAATCCGGAAAAGGCATTGGCGAAGACTTCAGGCTGCGCCTTATGTTCCAGATTGTACATCATGAGTGAGGCTGCTGTCATCAGAACGAGGACGATGAAAATCGAAGAGAGCAGCTGCCCGCGCTTCTTTCTGAGAACTTCTCCGATGACGCGCAGAGGATCGGCATAGTAGTGAATGCGGAAGACCCTGAGGATCCTGACGATGCGCAGCATCCGGAAGACAGCTCCGCCTGCCGGAATGAAAAACGGGATACAGGACAGAAAATCAACAATTCCGGCCCACGAAAAGATGAACCGCAGCCGCGCCCTTCCGGGTGTCAGTTCTTCATAGAAGTAATCGGCTGTCCAGATTCTGAGAATATAGTCAATGGTGAAAAAAATGACTGTTGCTGTTTCTGAAATCTGTATCTGTGCCTTATATGCCTGAGATGCAGGAAATGTATCGAAAATCGCGATGATGATATTGATAACCACTGCGATAACCAGGATAAAGTCATATAACCGGCTGGGGAAGTCGGACAGGTTCCCGACCTGTATGATAGTATAAATACGCTTTCTGTTTATTCTGTTCATATGGTTTTCCGTTCCTTTTTCTGATTATGCCGGCCTATGCCGGTGCAGCGGCGTATGTCACTCTGCTCCGGCACTTTTTCGTCGGTCAGAGACAGGTCCGCTAACAAAAGAGAGGATGCAGAGCTGCATCCTCTCGGGATTTTATTTTATGATTTGATAGAATTAAGCTTCTAATGCCTTCAGAGCTTCTTCTCTGTCTTTCTCTCTCTGTTCCAGAATCTTTGCATAGTCTTCGTCGCTCATCTTCTCCATGGAGATGCCGGTGAAGCCGTAGAAGATGGATA
>JBJESV010000015.1:0-19332 GCA_051882975.1 Emergencia sp. | reverse complement strand
GAGAAAAGGTCAGCGAAATATCACAGACCCAGTGCTGCTGAGAAAAATCATCTTGTTTTTGGCGGACAATATTGGCAACAACACTTCCGCAACCTCCATCGGAAACACCCTGGTCAATGAGGGCCTTTTGGAGAATGGAACCCGAAAGACAAAGCCTGCTGTACAGACAATTCAGGCGTATATCGAAGCTCTGACAGAAGCCTATATCTTCTATGAAATCAAGCGCTTTGATATTAAGGGCAAGGAGTATTTGCGCACGCTGGGCAAATATTATATTGTGGACATTGGTCTGCGGAATTACCTGCTTGGTTATCGTGACGGTGACAGCGGACATATTCTGGAGAATATCATCTACTTTGAACTGTTGCGCCGTGGCTATGATGTAGCCATCGGTAAAATTGACAATCAGGAAGTTGACTTTATTGCCACCAAAGCAGATGAGAAAAAATATATCCAGGTTACAGAATCAATGAACGCTCCGGAAACGAGAGAACGAGAGCTTGCGCCTCTGCGTAAAATCCGGGATAGTTACGAAAAGGTTGTTATTGCCTTGGAGTGTGATCTTACCCAGACACAGGACGGAATTAAAATTATTAGAGCGCTGGATTTCCTTCTGGAGTGAAATGCCTCTTCAGCACATATATTTCCCTTTTCTGCATATAAGCGATTGTATTCTGTCGCTGCAAATTGATCAGTCATGCCGGCAATATGGTCATAAATTGTTCGAATAAATTTTGAATCAGCTTGAAGAGTTTTCACATCCAAAGCTGCCCGGTTAAAGGCTATGCTATTTCTGGCACAGTATTTTTCAAGGACATAATCGGGCAATTGTTTTGGATAGGCATAAAAGGCTTTAAACAATTGCCTGATTACATACTTTGATTACCGGCCGGGCCGCTGTTCTTTAGCCTGGATTTAGCATGCTGTGATAGGCTGATGTAAAAATGAGAGGAGGAGGCAGTATGAGACTTCTTGTGGCAGAGGATGACCCGAAGCTTCTGAAGACGCTGGTGCATATTTTTGAGAGCAGCAAATTCATTACAGACGGCATCACCAACGGTGAGGATGCCCTTGCCTACGCCATGTCCCAGGAATATGACGGACTGATCCTGGATATCATGATGCCGGGCATGGACGGGATTCAGGTGCTGAAAGAACTGAGAAAGAGAAATATCAACACGCCGGCTCTGTTTCTGACTGCCAGAAGTGAAGTGGAGCACCGGGTGGAAGGTCTGGACGCAGGGGCCGACGATTATCTGGCCAAGCCTTTTGCCACAGCGGAACTTCTGGCGAGGACCCGTGCAATGCTGCGGAGAAAGGACAACTATACGCCGGATCTTCTGACTTTCGGTCAGCTGGCTCTGGACCGGTCCACCTATCAGCTCTCCTGCGGGGAAAAGGTACAGCTCCTCAGCAGGAAGGAATATCAGATCATGGAAATGCTGCTGCAGAAGCCGGGCAGAATCATCCCGACGGAACAGATCCTCACCCATATCTGGGGCTGGGACACCAATGTGGATACCAGCGTGGTGTGGGTGCATATTTCTAATCTGCGCAAAAAGATTTCCGCGATTGGAGCGCCGGCAGAAATCCGTTTTCTGCGTCATGCCGGGTATGTTCTGGAGGAAAGTCATGATTCACAGCCTTAGAAAGAAATTCATCCGTGTCAGCGCCCTGTCCATCGTCATTGTGGTTCTGGTCCTCTTCGGGGTCATGGCCGTGATGAATCATATACAGCTGAACCGGACCATGGATACACTGACAGATGCCATTGCAGACAATGATGGCGTTTTTCCAGAGTTAGACCCGTCCATGGGGCCTCTGCCTTCGGAGAGAAATGACCAGACCGGCGTAATCACGGAAGAGACCAGATTCAGCACCCGTTTCTTCACGGTCTGGCTGGACGAAGAGGGAGAAGCGACAGATGTGAACATGGATTCCATCTCTTCTGTTTCAGAGGAAACGGCGGGGCAGTATGCGAAGAAGGCTCTGGCCGAAGGGACGGAGCGGGGCTGGGTCGATGACTGCAGGTTCAGGATATTCCAAAGTGAAGAGAACCGGGGAATTGTTTTTGTCAACGGTGCAATGCACCGGACCATGGCCAACCGTTTTCTGTTCTCCACTCTGCTGATTCTCGGCGTAAGCGGACTGATCATGCTGGTGCTGTTCATCCTGATTTCAGGAAGGGTGGTCCGGCCGGTGGCGGAAAGCTACGAAAAGCAGAAACAGTTCATCACCGATGCGGGTCATGAGCTGAAGACGCCGCTGACACTGATTCTGACAAATGTGGATATCGTGGAATATGAAACAGGGGAAAACGAATGGCTGGAGGACATACGAAGCGAGGGACAGCGGATGAGCATGCTGATCAGTCAGCTGGTGACATTGTCCAGAATGGATGAGCCCCGGGCCGGTCTCAGCTTTTCACAGTTTGATCTCAGCAGTGCAGTGACAGATACCGTGTCGGAGTTTGCCCCCCTGGCAGCTGAGCGGGGGAAGCGGCTTTCTGCCGAAACTGTACCGGAGCTCATGTACCGGGGAGACGAAGGGATGATCCGCCGACTCGTGGCGATTCTTCTGGATAATGCGGTGAAATACAGCGATGAAGGCGGAGAAATCAGAGCCATTCTGTATGTGAAGCGGCATCCCGTCATCGTGGTGGAAAATACCTGCGAGGCGGCAGACGAACTGGAACTGGACAGATTCTTTGACCGGTTTTACCGCGGAGACCGGGCAAGAACCTTTGACGGAAGCTTTGGTCTGGGACTATCTATTGCCAGGGCAATAGCGCGGAATCATCACGGAGATATTTCGGCATACAGAAAAGAGAAGACCGTGGGCTTCCGAGTGGAACTGAAATAAGTGATATTAATTTGAAGAAATCATGAAGTAAAATGGTTTCTTCTTTTTCTTTTTGTTCACATTCCTTCACATCAGTCTTTAGGAGCGCTTTAGCCCGCACTGCTATCCTGTAACTGCAGAAAAAGAAACGAAATCCGAGAGGGGGAATCTTTATGATATCAGTAGAACATCTGACCAAATGCTATGGTGATATCGTAGCTGTAGATGATCTGAATTTCCGGATCAACGATGGCCATGTATACGGTTTTCTGGGTCCCAACGGAGCAGGAAAATCAACCACAATGAACATCATGACCGGGTGCCTGTCTGCAACATCCGGCAGCGTTAAAATTGACGGCTATGATATCTTCGAAGAGGCGGAAGCGGCAAAGAAACTGATCGGGTATCTTCCGGAACAGCCGCCGCTGTATATGACGGAAACGCCTGAGGAGTATCTTCGCTTTGTGGGCGAAGCAAAGGGTCTGCGGGGCGAAGAACTTGAAAGGCAGATCAGAGAGGTCATACAGCAGACAGGGATCGGAGAGGTCAGAGGCCGCAGGATCGCAGCCCTTTCCAAAGGGTTCAGGCAGAGAGTCGGTATAGCGCAGGCTCTTCTGGGGAATCCAAAGGTCATCATCCTCGACGAGCCGACGGTCGGTCTGGATCCCATTCAGATCATTGAGATCCGTGCGCTGATCAGAGAACTGGGGCAGAACCATACGGTCATCTTCAGTTCCCACATACTGTCAGAGGTGCAGGCCATCAGCGACCGGATTCTGATTATTGCCGGAGGCAGGCTGATTGCCCTGGACAAGCCGGAGAACCTGGAGAAAAGGATGCTGGCGCCCGGCGAAATCGAAATCACCGCAGACGCCGCACCAGAGGAGACAGAAAGGATTCTGGCGGGGATCAGTCATATTACAGGTATGTCTGCAGGAAGAAACAAAGCCGGCTTTACAGCGGTGTGCCTGAAGACAGACCATGAAGATATATACGCGGTATCCCGTGCTGTTTTCAGTGCCTTTGCCGCGGAGAACAGACCGCTTCTGGAAATGACGCTGAAAAAGGCAAATCTGGAGGACGTCTTCATAGAACTGACCGAAGGAAACGAGTCAGACGGGAAGACAGAGAAAAGTGAGGTGAAAGATCAGTGACCGCAATTCTGAAACATGAGCTTCGTATCTATTTTCATTCGCTGACGGCATACGTTTTCGGTGCTTTCCTGCTGGTTTTCGTGGGACTGGGAGCTATGCTCTACAATATACAGGCGGCAGTCAGCAATTTTGAATATGTACTCAGCTTCGGCAGTATGGTCTTCGTCATCATCGTGCCGATCCTGACCATGAGGACCATCGCCGAGGAAAGAAAGCAGAAGACGGATCAGCTGCTGTACTCTCTTCCGGTGACCACTACGCAGGTGATTATCGGGAAGTATCTGGCTCTGCTGACCGTATATCTGATTCCATTGTGCATTATCTGCATTTATCCTCTGATTTTTTCACGGTTCGGCGATGTCTATCTGCTTACATCCTACGGTTCCATTCTGGCCTTCTTTATCCTCGGTGCAGCGCTTCTTGCCGTGGGCGTGTTCGTCTCATCGCTGACCGACAATCAGGGATTCGCCGCAGGGATCGGAGTCGCAGTCATACTGTTCAATTACTACAGCGTAAGCCTTTCTGAATATGTCTCGTCCACAGCCTTCGGATCAGCTGCGGGACTGGGTGTCATCACCCTTGTCGTGGGTGCGGTGATCCGGCACCTGACGAGAAATGAAAATCTGGCGTGGGGATTCTGCCTGGCGGTTCTGGCAGCGACTGCCGCTGCGTATTTCTTCGACTCATCCATGTTCGAAGGGCTGCTTCCGTCCATCATGGCAAAGCTGTCGCTGTTTGAACGGTTCAACACCTTTGTGAACGGTGTTTTTGATATGACGGCCATCGTGTACTATTTCTCCGTTATAGTCTTTTTCCTGTTCCTGTCGGTACAGTCTCTGGAGAAAAGGAGGTATAACTGATGATAAAATGGAAATTTCCCGATGCTGCAGCGCTGCGAGTAAAGAAAAAGACGGACAACAGAAATGCCATGCGCGGAGGTTCCTACTCACTGATGATCACCGTGGTGGTACTGGCGATCCTGGTGGCGGTCAATGTTTTCGTCTCCGTGCTGCCGTCATCCATAACCAGATACGACATCAGTGCAATGAAGCTGTATTCCATCACAAGCAACACCAAGGTGGTGGTCAACAGTCTGGAAGAAGATATCACCATCTACTGGGTGGTTCAGTCCGGCAAGGAAGACGATGTGGTGGAAAACCTGCTCAGCAAATATGAAAGCCTTTCTGACCATATAGAGGTGGTGAAGAAAAATCCGGATGTATTCCCGACCTTTGCAGAGCAGTATACCAGTGAAACGGTGGAAAACAACAGCCTGATCGTCGAATGCGGCGACAGGAGCCGTTTTATCGGATATGACGATATCTATGTTCAGGAAGGAGATATGTATTCCTACACCTACAGCACGTCCTTCGACGGCGAAGGAGCTGTTACTTCGGCTATCGATTACGTCATCAGTGAAGAACTGCCGCAGGTATATGTGCTGGAGGGACATGGAGAGGCAGATCTGCCGTCTACTTTCAGCGAACAGATCGAAAAGGAGAATATGGAGGTCAGCACCTTCTCTCTGCTGAACGTGGATGAGATCCCTGAAGAAGCGGACTGCATCATCATCTACGGACCGGAAAGCGATATCTCCAAAAAAGAAAAGGATATCCTTTCAGATTATGTGGAGGAAGGAGGACGCCTTCTGGTTATGGCCGGACCTGTGGAGGACGACAGCCTTGATAATCTCTACAGTCTGCTGTCCGATTACGGAGTTGAAGCAAACGAGGGCATCGTGGTGGAAGGCGACCGGGAACACTACGCCTTCCAGACTCCGTATATGCTGCTGCCTGATATGAAAAGCGATGAAATCACGGATTCTCTCATAGAGGAAAACTATTATCCGATCCTGCCGCTGTCTCTGGGTCTGACGGTGACAGGTTCTTCTTCCAGAGCATCTGTCAGCACGATTCTTTCTACATCCGAACAGGCCTTCAGCAAAATAGACGGATATGCCATCACCACCTATGAAAAGGAAGAGGGGGATATCGACGGTCCGTTTGCTCTGGCGGTCTCTGTGGAATGCGACGGCGGCGGCAGGATCGTATGGTTCTCGTCTTCCGCGTTCCTGGAAGATATGTACAATGCATATGCTTCGGGCGCCAATGTGGATCTGGGAATCAATGCGCTGTCCTCTCTGATTGGAGAAAGTGAAGCCATGGCCATCCGCAGCAAATCGCTGAACTACAACTATCTGACCATCAGCGAATCAGCAGGTTCACTGCTGAAAGTGACCATGATCGGAATATTCCCGCTGATGTATCTGGGTACAGGTATCTATGTGACACTTAAGAGAAGGAGGAAACAAAATGAGACGGGCTAATCGAATCTATATTCTGCTGGGAGTCCTGGCTCTGCTGTGCATCGCCACCTTCTGCGCAGTGAAAGCGGAGGAAAGCAGGGAGCAGATCAGCAACAGCGGCGAAACCATACTGGAAGTATCCGCAGACTCCGTGAGCGCCCTGTCCTGGGAGAAAGGCAGCGAATCCTATTCCTTCCACAAGGATGATGTATGGGAATATGACGAGGATGAGGCATTCCCGGTGGATGAGGAGAAGATAAATGATCTTCTGGACCCTTTTGAGGAAATGGGAGCGTCCTTTATCATAGAGGAACCGGAGGACCTCAGCCAGTACGGCCTGGACAGCCCGGAGTGCACGATCCGCATAGAGACGGAAGAGAAGTCATACGAGATCCTTCTGGGAGACTACAGCAATATGGATTCTGAGCGGTATGTATCCATCGGAGACGGCAATGTATATCTGGTGAAAGAGGATCCGCTGGAAGCCTATGATGTGAGCCTCAGCGACCTCATCGACCACGATGAAACACCGTATTTCGGTCAGGTGAGCTCGGTGCAGTTCACAGGATCAGAAAACTACACCATCATCTATGAAGAAGACAGCGATGAGACGTACAGGGAAGACGATGTGTATTTTGTCCGGCAGTCAGGAGAAACAACCGCTCTCGACACCTACGCTGTGGAAGACTATCTGGAGACTGTCACCTATCTGGACCTTTCCGACTACGTGACCTACGATGCCGATGACGAAGAGCTGGAGAAATACGGTCTGGATGATCCGGAGCTGTCCATCTCCGTGGACTACACCTACGAGGATGAAGACGGAGAAGAGGTTACGAAGAACTTTATCCTCCATCTGAGCCGGGATCCGAAAGAGAGGAAGAAGGCAGAGAAGAAAGCTGAGAAGAAAGGCAAAGATGATGGAGAGGATGAAGAAGACGACGAGAAAATTACCGCATATGCAAGAGTTGGTGATTCGAAAATCATATACAAAATCACCTCCAGCGGATATAAGGAACTGATGGACGCTTCTGTAGACACCTTCCGCCACAAAGAAGCAGTGCCGGCAGAATTCGAAGACGTGAAGCAGATCGATATATCTCTGGAAGGAAAGGATTATTCCATCACCT
Source organism: Emergencia sp. (assembly GCA_051882975.1). Lineage (GTDB taxonomy): Bacteria > Bacillota > Clostridia > Peptostreptococcales > Anaerovoracaceae > Senimuribacter. The sequence goes on along the minus strand of JBJESV010000015.1, from coordinate 11,902 downwards.
CCAAGGGAAAGAAGAACAAACGGACCTGGTACTACAAAAAAGAGAAGCTGGAGATCGACGACCTGGAGGATGCTGTAAGTGATCTGAAAGCAGACAGCTTCACCGGTGAAAAGCCTTCGAAGAAGGAAGAAATCCGACTGACGGTTCATCTGGATAAAAAGAATGACCCGAAGGTGGAGATCTGTCTCTACCGGTATGACGGAAGCTTCTGTCTTGCAACGGTCGATGGAGAGTCATTCGGTCTGGTGGAGCGCAGCCGCGTGATAGATCTGGTGGAGGCTGTGCAGGCTGTTGTGCTCAATGAGTAAAGGGTAGGAAGGCACTCTCCCCGGCCTATAATTCTGACACAATTTCATATAATACAGGGCTATCTTTAGAAAGCGGCAGCATGTATAATGAGACAAAGAGGTGAAATATATATGCTGCGAATGGAAATCGCTCTTTTTCTGATAGTGGCCTTTGTGGCCTGCATCTACTTTTCCGCCGGGAGAAGGCATACACCGCTGCACAGGACTTTCTCGGTGCTGCTTGTTGTGGTAATGATCCATCTGATCTTTGACGGAATCACAGTCTACACCGTCAATCACCTGGATACGGTGCCGGCACTTCTCAACACCGTCGTCCACCGCATTTTTCTGGGAACCATGGTGGTGGTGCTGTATCTGTTTTACCGGTATATTGCCATTCTCGTGGAGGAAGAGACAGGAAAACCGCGGAGACTGGATACTGCGGCCGCAGTCTTCTTTGCTGTGGCGGAAATCGGAACGATGGTGATGCCCATGTACTATACGGTCACACCGGAGGGAAATTACTCTGACGGACTCTATGTCACCGTCTGCTATGCCGGTGTGGCCTTCTATCTTCTGCTGAGCGCAGGACTGCTTCTGGTGAACTGGAAGGGGATCATGAATAAAAAGAAATTTGCCATCGGAACAGCACTTCTCATCGAGTTTACCGTCTGCGTCCTGCAGGGGCTGCATCACACATGGCTGATCAGCGGCATGGGAATTACCCTGATGACGCTGTCCTTTTATCTGACTCTGGAGAATCCCGACATTCTCAGGGCGGAACTGACAGAGCAGAAGATGTCCATGCTCTACCTGAAGAGTCAGGTGAACCCGCATTTTCTCTACAACACCCTGGACACCATCCGGATCCAGGCGCAGCTTGACGGAAACAGAAAAGTGGCGGATCTTCTCATGCAGCTGGTGGATTTTTTCCGGCTCAGTGTAAAAGTGGACCGCCAGATGGTGTCTCTGGATGATGAGATGGAGCTGCTGGAAGCGTATATGGAACTGATGTGTTACCGGTATCCTCAGCTTCAGTGGGATTACGACATCGACCCGGAACTGGGAGGCGTGCAGGTGCCCAACTTTATCCTGCAGCCCATTGTGGAGAACAGTCTGCTTCACGGGCTGAAGAACAAAGGGTACCGGGGCAGTGTAGCCATCTCGGCACGGAAGACGGAAGAAGGGTGCATGGAGGTCAGCGTCCGCGACACCGGAAGCGGTTTTGCCGAAGGGCGGAAAGCGATGGTGGACGAGCTGCTGAGGCATTACGATAAACAGGCTCCGAAGCTTACCGGCAGCAGCATCGGCATTCTGAATGTGCAGAAGAGGATCAAGCTGCTGTGCGGGCGGAAATTCGGCCTGTGGTATACGGAGAATTCCGAGGGCGGTGTGACGGCACACCTGCTTCTGCCGGCTGACAAGGAGGCGAGAAGATGAAAAAACTGCGCGTGCTTCTGGTGGACGATGAGATCATGATCAGAGAAGGCTTCAAGAGGCTCTTTGACTGGGAGGCCCATGGCTGTGAAGTGGCAGGAGAGGCTGCCGACGGTATGGAGGCTCTGGCGCAGATCGATCTGCTGCATCCGGACATCGTCATCATGGATATCAATATTCCTATCATGAGCGGGCTGAAGGTCATACAGCTCAGCCGCATCAAGCATCCGGAGACTGCCTTTATCATCGTATCGGGCTATGACGATTTCAATTTCTGCAGAGAGGCCCTGCGCCTGCAGATCACAGACTATATTCTGAAACCGGTGAACTATGAAGAGTTTGGAACATGTATCGACAACCTGAAGATATCTATGTTTCAGCGGCATGCAGATGCAGAGGCTGAGTCCGGAGAGCAGGAGGAAAGGGTCATTACCGGAATAACCAGGTACCTGCAGGAACATCTCAGCGAAGAAGTGAGCCTGTCCGTTCTGGCAGAGCAGTTTCATCTGAATCCCCAGTATATCAGCCAGCTGTTCAGAAACGAGATTGGAGTCAACTTTCTGACCTATCTGACCAGCATCCGTATGGAAAAGGCGAAAAAGCTTCTGCTTTCCACATCTCTGTCCATCGCAGAGATTGCAGAACGGTCCGGATACGGGGATTACAGAGTGTTCACCAAGGTATTCAAGAAGAGCGAGGGGGTCACGCCGTCTCAGTACCGGCGGGATTTCCTGGAAGGGGGAAACGGGATATGAAGACAGTTATCATTCACGGACAGAGCCATGAGGGCAGCACCTGCATGATTGCAAGAGAGGTGGCCCGCAAGGCAGGGGGACAGATACAGGAGTTCTTTCTGCCGCGTGATTTTGACCAGCCGTGCAGCGGATGCTTCACCTGCTTTAACCGGGATCTGACGGCGTGCCCTCATTACGGGAAACTTGAACTTATGGAAAAGGCGATTCTGGATGCAGATCTGCTCATTTTCGCAAGTCCCGTGTATGTATACCATGCCACAGGGCAGATGATGAGCTTTCTGGACCACTTCGGAACCTGGTGGGTCGTACACAGGCCGAGGCCGGAAATGAGCAGAAAACAGGCTGTCGTGATCAGCACAGCAGCAGGCGGCGGCATGAAGAGCACCGCAAAGGATATGGCCGACAGTCTGCAGATGTGGGGTGTGCGCAAGGTGTACAGACTGGGCGTGGGCGTGCAGGCGGTTCGTCCTGATGAAATTCCTGACCGGATCATGAAAAAGATCCACAGCAAAACGGACAGGATCGCCGCGCAGATCCGGAAAAACGAAGGGAAACGGGGGTGCAATGTCCGGGCCAGAAAGTGGTTCTACGTGATGCGTTTTGCCCACAGACACTTTCCTCCCGCGGAGCCGGACTACGGATACTGGCAGGAAAAAGGCTGGCATGGCAGAAAAAAGCCGTGGAAAGACTGAGCTGAAACGCTGCAGCTGACACTCCGGGCGGAGTGGAGGCTGCCGTTTTTTTATTGTGTGAAAGGACAATCAGGCAGTAATTAATATTTCGGAAACAAAAGTTAAATCATTTCATAACACCTCAGCCGTATAATGCAGATAATCTTGAAACAAGTGAAGAAAAAAAGAAAGAAGAGGTATTGAATGATGAATAAAAACGATCAGGAATTTCTCGTCCAGAAGATACGGACAGAGTACACGGAAAAGGAGCACACCCAGCTGGATGCGCTGAAGGAGCTCGATGCAAAGGTCAGACGGCCGGCAAATGTATTTGCGTACATATTCGGAGGAATCAGCGCAATCGTTATGGGATCCGGTATGAGTCTGGTCATGACCGATATCGGGGAGACTCTGGGCATGGCCAGCCCTATGGCTCCGGGAATCGCCATAGGAATCGTCGGCCTGCTGATGGCTGTGGTCAACTATCCGGTATATAACCGGATCCTGAGAAGCCGCAAGAACAGATATGCGGCAGAAGTGCTGGCTCTCAGCGAGAAAATTATGAATGAGTAAAAGAGAAAAGGAGAAAGCAACATGTCAAAGATTGTTGAAACCAATGAAAAGATTGCGGAAGCAGTGGCAGGCGGCTATAAGAAAATCGAAGAAGGTGTTGTCGACAGCTATAAGAAAGTCGAAAACACTTTTGTCGAAGGCTTTGAAAAAGTGACGGACAAATGCGTGGAAAAGCTTTTCACAAAGGAAAACGAGTCTGTAGAAGAGGCAAAAGAGCGGCTGTCCGGACACAGCAGAAAAGATGAAGAATAAATCAGAGAAAAGACCGGAAAAGCGAGGTGACGGGCAGACATCTCGCTTTTTGGCCGTATGACAGGCATACCGCGAGGCCGCAGGTTTTTGTTAACATAACTTTAACATTTATATGTTATAATGGACAGGATTCCTGAAGGAGGTATGCTCATGTTTAAAATATTAGTTGTGGAAGATGAGAAGGAACTGAACGCAGCGGTGTGTTCTTTTCTGAACCGGAGCGGCTATGAGGCGACGGGATGTCTCGGCGCCCAGGAGGCATATGACGCTATGTACAGCAGAATGTATGATCTGATCGTATCCGACATCATGATGCCCGGAACAGACGGCTTTGAATTCGCGGAAACGGTTCGTTCTCTGAATGAGGATATTCCCATCCTGTTCATGACAGCGAGGGATGATTTTGCGTCCAAACAGCGCGGCTACCGTGTGGGTATCGATGACTATATGGTCAAACCTATCGATCTGGACGAGTTGTTCCTGCGCATCGGAGCGCTGCTGCGCCGAGCAAAGATCGCATCCAGCCGGAGACTGGAAACAGGAGACTTCGTCATGGATGCCGATGAGCATACCGCATATCTGAATGGTGAGGAGATACAGCTGACTATGCGGGAGTTCAACCTGCTGTACAAGCTGCTTTCTTATCCCAGAAAGACCTTTACACGCCAGCAGCTGATGGACGAATTCTGGGATGCGGATACTTCTTCAGGCCCGCGTACCGTCGATGTGTATATGACGAAGCTTCGAAGCAAGCTGAGCGGCTGTGAATCCTTTGAGATTGTCACCGTTCACGGCTTGGGATACAAGGCGGTGCTGAAATGAAAATGATGAAAACGATTTATTCCTATACTATCACTTTTATGATCAGTTTTATGCTGTGTGCATCAGTAATCACCATATCCTTTCTGGTGTTTTTCCGGAGTTTTGGAGAACTGCACGATGCACAGCTCCGCTTTGCTGCGACTGTGACCTTCTTCAATGTGCTATTCCTGGCGCTTATCTTTACGGCAGGAGCAGATATCCGGCGCAGACTGACCGTAGACCGGCCTGCAAGGGAGATACAGAAGGTGCTGGACAGACTGACCGACGGTGATTACAGCGCGAGGATACCGGAATCTTTCATAGCGGGAAGATACGGCAGATTCGGCGATATCGCAGAGAGCATCAACGATCTGGCCGGGGAACTTTCCGGGGTGGAGACTCTGCGTACGGATTTCATCTCAAACGTGTCCCATGAACTGAAGACACCTCTGGCCGTCATGCAGAACTACAGCGCCATGCTGCAGCAGCCGGAACTGGAAGAACAGGAACGGATAGAATATGCCGGAACTGTGGGAGATGCCTGCCGGAGACTGGCAAATCTGATTACCAATATTCTAAAACTCAACAAGCTGGAAAACCAGCAGATATTCCCCGCCATGGAGGAATATGACCTCAGTGAGCAGCTTGCCCAGTGTATGCTCCAGTTTGAAAACATATGGGAGAAGAAAAACATCGCCATCGATACGGACATTCCTGATGGAATCCGCATCTCTGCAGACGCAGAACTGCTGGCCCTTGTCTGGAACAATCTGCTGTCCAACGCTTTCAAATTTACCGGAACCGAAGGCAGGGTGGGAGTCAGGCTGGCTGCTGATGAAGAATATGTGACTGTGAAGGTTTCCGACACCGGATGCGGCATGAAGCCGGAAACGGGAGCCCGCATCTTCGATAAATTCTATCAGGGCGACACTTCTCATGCAACCCAGGGGAACGGTCTGGGCCTTGCCCTCGTCAGACGGGTCGTGGATATTCTTCGCGGAGAGATCAGCGTGGAGAGCGTCTACGGACAAGGAAGCACCTTTACTGTGAAAATACGGAGGTTCTGTTATGACTGAATGGAAGAAGGCCGGAAAAAAACTGCTCTTCCCGCCGCCATGGCTGGTGATTCTGCTGACAGTCGTAAGCGCAGTTCTGCTTGCTGCCGTCTTCGCGAGGGGCCGGGATACAGATACAGCTGCATGCGCGGTGTATCTTCTGTCTTTCTACACGCTCTGTACGGTCTGCGCTCTCTGCGCATCGGTGTTCCCCGGATACTACCGCTCCATAAAGACCAGAATCCATGCCACCAGGTACGGCGGCAGATATGTGACTGACGCGGCGTTCAGGACCCATGTCTCCCTCTATGCGTCGCTGAGCATCAACCTGCTGTATGTGGCAGTTAACCTGTCTGCAGGTATCTGGTACCGCTCAGTGTGGTCGGTGACCCTGGGCTTTTATTATGTGATTCTGGCGGTGATGCGTTTTCTGCTGCTCAGGTTTGCGGGCAGAGTGGGAATCGGCAGCGATCGGGAAAAGGAGTTAAGGCGGTCAAGACTCTGCGGGATCATTCTCATGACCGTCAACCTTGTCCTTTCAGGCGTGGTGGCCATGATCATCTCCAGGAATGACGGTTTTGAATATCCCGGCATGCTGATCTATGTGATGGCTACATACACCTTCTACATAACAGGGTATTCCGCCGTCAATCTCTTCCGGTACAGAAGGTACAACAGTCCGGTGATGTCTGCGGCAAAGTCGATCAGTCTGACAGCTGCACTGGTTTCCATGCTGTCGCTGGAGACGGCCATGCTCTCCCGGTTCGGCGCCGGAAATACGACACGGCATTACGATCAGGTTATGGTCGGTGCCACCGGTGCGGCGGTATGTGCCATAGTGGTGGCGATGTCTGCCTGGATAATAATCTCCACAAACAGGGAACTGCAGAAGATATATGCTGATAAAGCTTCAGATACAGATTGAGAGGAGTAATACCAAAATGGAAAACAAGGACAGAGAGAAATTCAGTTATTCGTATTCTGCCAGGGAGCAGGATGAGATCAGCCGGATTCGCAGGAAGTATGTGACCACAGAAGACAAGATGGGACAGCTGCGCAGGCTGGACGCAGGCGTAACCGAAAAAGCGGCTGTCGTGTCAATCGCAGTGGGCATAACCGGTGCGCTGATCATGGGTTTCGGAATGTGCTGCACCATGGTATGGGAAGGCTCCTGGTTTATTCCAGGCATCATCATCGGCCTTGCCGGTATAGCCGTTCTGGCAGCGGCATATCCCGTGTACCAGAAGGTCATCAGAAAAGAACGTGAGAAAATCGCTCCCGAAATCATCCGTCTGACAGACGAGCTGCTGATGAAATGAAAGATTATGGAAAAGGACTGTTCCTGAACATAGGAGCGGTTCTTTTTTTAATATTTTAAAAACAAAACCGAATTATTTTTCAAACATCGCCTTTGTAAAATGAGAGAGGAAAAGGGGTAATTTTTCATACAGAAAGGAAAACAGCAATGGGTATAAAACAGACAATATCAAAAGCAGCACTTTCAAAAGCGATGGACTATATCTCTGGGGATCCGGAAAAGAATCTTCCGAAGCTTCTCAGTCTCATTGAAAGCCTGGGCTGGGAAAAAAGCCAGACTGACGTGTTCCGCAGAATTATCGAGGATCCGGACAGTGTATGGTACAGATTTCTCATCGATCTGTGGCACGAGGTGGATAACGAGATCCTGAAGACTGCCTTTATCAACTTCGGCGTCAATGCGGCCTTTTTCGGAATCCGGGAGCAGCGCAGAAATGGATAGCATCATAAGGCAGGCCAATGAACTGGGATGCTTCTTCTTCCTGTTTTCCGGCGGCGAACCGCTGGTGCGCAAAGATGACATCATCCGGCTGTGCGAAGCCCATCCGGACTGCCAGTTCACCGCCTTCACCAATGCGACACTGATCGACGACGCTTTTGCACGGGAGATGCTGCGGGTGAAGAACTTCATCCCTGCGATCAGCGTGGAAGGGTTTGAGGAAGCCACAGATTTCCGCCGGGGAGAAGGCACCTTCAGAAAGGTCGAAAAGGCCATGGAACTGCTGAAATCCATGCGTCTGCCTTTTGGCGTCTCCTGCTGCTACACCAGCAGAAATGCGGAGGTGATCGGAAGCGAGGAATACTTCGACCAGATGGTCCGCTGGGGCGCCAGATTCTGCTGGCTGTTCACGGCATATCGCAGCAATCAGCCGTGGAACGAGAATCACCTGCGGCCGTGTCCGCTGCTGGACAATCCCGAAAAACTGAAGGAAGCAGTCCTCAGATCAGGGGCACACTCCACAGACATGGAGAACCCGGAGGATGTCAGAGATCTGACCGCCAAATGTGAAGCAGTCGCCGAGAAATGGGCTCCTGTGGCTGATGAGATCTGGGAATGCAGCGGACACTGATGCGGAAACCGTCCCGCTGAAAAAACTTTTCAACAGGACGGTTTCGTGGTACAATAGAACACAATTCAGATGAAAAGGGGGAATTGAGATGTTCTTTTTTGCACCGGTATATGCTGCATTTTTTAATAATCTGATCGTTATTTATGTCCTTGCGGCGGTTGTACCTGCTCTGTTTCTGATGCGGTACATCTACAGACAGGACAAGATAGAAAAGGAACCGCCGTGGCTTCTGGGGAACCTGGTATGGAAAGGCGTGCTGGCAGCTCTGGCCGCCATCGTCCTGGAATCCCTGGGACAGTCCGTCCTCAACGCCCTGGTTGAACCTGACAATCCGAAGTACATAGTTCTGATGGCTTTCCTTGTGGTGGCAGCTGTTGAAGAGGGCACCAAGTTCTTCTTCCTGTACAGACGCACCTGGCGCGACTGTAATTTCAACTACCGCTTCGATGCAGTCATCTACGCGGTCTTTGTTTCCCTGGGTTTCGCCGCATTTGAAAACATCAAATACGTGTTCAGCTACGGACTTTCCGTTGCGCTGCCGAGAGCGGTCCTGGCGATTCCGGGACATATGGGGTTTGCTGTTTTCATGGGCGTCTTTTACGGAAGGGCGAAGCTGTGCGCCAACCGCGGCAATCAGGCGGGATGCACACTGAATCTGGTTCTGGGATATCTTGCTGCAGTGATCCTTCACGGCATCTATGATACCTGCTGCATGAGCGGGACCTCCCAGTCCACCTTCGTATTCGTGGTATTTGTCATTGCAATGTATCTGACGGTCTATCTGCTCATCAGACACGAGGCGAAGACGGATGCACCGGTGTGAAAGGTGAAGCTGATATAAAATAAAGCGCCGCACACTGCTGGAGTTCTGATCCATCGGTGTGCGGCATTTTTCTGTCCGGATAATCCCGCCTTACAGGCATTCCGGCAGGTGCTGACGCAGGTATTCCCGGTACCCGCCGGTCAGATTGCAGGCTGTGTATCCCGCATCGGACAGAATCTCCGCAATCTCGCTGCTGACTTCCCCTGCCTGACAGAAGACGTAGATCGTTCTGTCCTGCGGCAGATCGTACAGATGGGAGATCTCGTCCAGAGGGATATTGACCGCGCCGGGAATAGAGCCGAAGCCGAACATCACCTTGTCGCGGATGTCGACCAGAACCTCTTCGTCCGGGGCAGGCCGGTTTTTTATGTAATCACAGATATTCATCTCGTTTATCATTTCATCTCTCCTGATAAAGGCGCCGCGGCAGTCCCGCAGCATGCCGGTTCATATTCCTTCCTGCTATCGGCAAGAGACAGGATCGAAGGATGCTTTCCGCAGATCCTGCAGTCAGGGGAAGCACCCGGAATCTCAACGGTCTGGAAATTCATGCGGAGAGCATCGAAGGAGAGCACTCTTCCCGTCAGAAGCCGGCCGGCTCCGACCAGAAATTTGATGGTTTCTGCCGCCTGTATACTTCCCAGAACTCCGGTGACGGCGCCGAGAACCCCTGCCTGGGAGCAGGTTGCGCTCTGCTCGGGAGAAGGAACATCTCCAAGCAGACAGCGCAGGCATGGACCCTGCCCGGGGACATAGGTCATCGTCTGTCCTCCGAAGCGGACTGCGCCGGCATGGGAGTAGGCCTTCTTCGCCAGTACACAGGCGTCGTTGATCAGAAACTTCGATTCAAAGCGGTCTGTTGCATCGATGATGAAATCAAAGGACTCTATGACCTCCATAATGTTGTCGGCAGTGATGCGCTGTGAATAGAGCCTGAAAGAAACATCCGGATTGAGCTCTTCCAGCTTCTGCCTGGCTGAAAAGGTCTTTTCGGTGCCGACAGTGCCGGTGCTGTGGACGATCTGCCGCTGCAGGTTGGACAGCTCCACCCGGTCGCAGTCTGCGATGCCGATGGTACCGACACCGGCAGCAGTCAGATACATCAGTGCACTGGAACCCAGAGCTCCTGCTCCGATGACCAGAACCTTTGATTCCAGAAGTTTCTTCTGCCCGGAAACACCGATCTCCTTCAGGACGAATTGTCGGGAGTACCGCGACAGCTGTTCTCCAGAAAATGCCATAATCTTGCTCACTCCTTTATATAATTCCGATAGGGTTAATATGAATATTATATGAAACCAGTTGATTTTTGTCAAGGACCCGCAGAGACACCTTTACAAATGCCGCCGCAGGTGATAAAATACTTCTGAAAAAATATCAAGGTACCTAACTATATGAAACGCTGCGGCAGGATGAAGAGACAGACTGCCGGAAAAGAGGAGGCATACAGATGAATGACCGATATCGATTCCTGGATATGAATAACAAGCTGGTCTGGAATTTCCGGGATATCGGACATACCATGCGAGGTATTTCCGAAGGAAAGGGAAGCCAGAAACGGGTTCTCATCGTGCTTTGTGAGGAAGGATCCATGACCCAGAGAGCGCTGACGGAACGGCTGGGTATTCAGCCGGGCTCTGCAAGTGAGGTGATCGGGAAGCTGGAATCTGCAGGCATGGTAAAGCGGACACCCGGTGAAGCAGACCGGCGGACCATGGAGATACAGCTGACAGAAGCAGGGCGCAGAGCCGGCGAGGAGGCGGGAAAGCGGCGTAAAGAGCGCCATGAGAGGATGTTTTCCTGTTTTGATGCGGAGGAAAAGAAGGTCCTGCTCTCGCTCCTGGAAAGACTGAATGCGGACTGGGATGAGGTGTACCGCACCCAGAACGGTCAGAGCAGAAGGGATATTTCAGAAAGGATCACAGCAGAAAGGTCTGCTGATGATGCAAGGTAAAATGACGTGTGGAAATATATAAAAAGCTATCTGATCTTCGGGATCCTGGCGGCTGTCTTTATGATGGGCGAAGTTCTGATGGACCTGATTCAGCCCCGGATCATGGCCCGGATCGTGGATGAAGGCGTCCTCGGTGTCAGCAGCGGAGGACAGGGAGACCTGCATCTGGTCTGGACCTGCGGCCTGACCATGATCGGTCTGGTTCTCATCGGATGCCTGTGCGGATCCCTGAACAATGTATTTGCCCATATCACCGGACAGAATATCGGAAATGAGATAAGGAAGGACTGCTTTCGCCGCATCATGACCTTCTCCTTTCCCCAGGTGGACAGATTCGGGACAGGCTCGCTGATAACCAGGGTTACCAGCGATATCACCCAGGTTCAGAATTTCGTGTCGCTGTTCGTAAGAGGCATGATACGCACCACCATGCTGACCTTCGGAAGTTTCTTCTTCATATTTCATCTGAACCGGACCTTCGGCATCATCATTCTGTGCACCCTGCCCTTTATTCTGGGATGCATGGCTTTCTGTCTGAAAAAGGCCGGTCCTCTCTTCACCCGGCTGCAGGCGCGGCTGGACACCATCAACGCCATTATGCAGGAGGATGTGTCGGGCATACGCATCATCAAGGCCTGTGTCAGGGAAATCAGCGAAAAGATCCGCTTCGGAAAGGTCAATGATGAGCTGGTGAAGACCCAGCTCCAGGTGCTGGTCATCTTCGCCTTCATGAACCCGGTGGTCAACGGGCTGATGTACATGGCTGTGGCGGGGATTCTGCTGGCAGGCTCCTGTCAGGTGCCGCAGGGTACTGTGACACCCGGAGTGATCATGGCGGCGATAACCTATACGACTCAGCTGCTCAACGGCATCCTGATGCTGGTGATGCTGTTTCAGAATATCTCCC
>JBJESV010000014.1:41609-62880 GCA_051882975.1 Emergencia sp. | reverse complement strand
CCTTAAAGGTCAGGCTCTTTCCCCAGAGTGCGATGCCGTACTTCGTAAATTTAACAACAGGATCCTCGACGCCTTCGGCAGCCTGAACCGTCAGATTCTTCGACAGATTCATTCCTTCTGTTGTGCAATCTCTCAACAGCTCTATTACTGAGCCATCCTCTGCAGCTGCCACAGCCTCATCCAGGGTGTCGTATACGGTGTTTCCAATTTTTGCAACCGGATCATCGTCTGCAAAAGATGCAGCCGGTATGAAGCAGCATACCAGCAGGACAGCCATTAAGATCGAAAAGATCTTTTTTTTCATTTTAGTTTCCTCCTCTTCTTTTTTTCTTTATGTACATCCCGCTTCAGACTTCCTCCGGCGTTCGGGACAAAATCCGTATTTTGTCCCGTCAGACCGGAGAAAGAAAAAAGCATAATTACATAAGTATATATATTATATCATTCTTTTTATTCTACTGCAAGTTATTGAACTGAAAAAAACCGGAATCAAGGTCGGACGGACCTGCTTCCGGGTACGAAAAGAGGGGCGCAGAAAAAAAGGCCTGCGGGCGTCATTCTTTCTGTGCGCCTTTCTGTAAAAATCAGCCTGCACAGCTGTGTCTGCGCAGGTCTTTTTTTGTTTTTTTGTGTAAATGACATCATACAGGAGGATATGACGTAAAGACAAAATACGGATTTTGTCTGTCAGGCTTTTTCTTTTGCAGCTGGCGTACAGTCTGCGCCGGTCAGCTGACCAGGTTGAGACGGTTCAGTTCCTTTGCCTGCTCCGCTTCCGTGGTCTTCAGATAGATCCTGGTCGTATCCACGCTGCTGTGTCCCAGCAGATCAGCCAGCCTTGTCAGATCTCTGCATGCCCTGTAAAACGTCCTTGCAAAGAGATGCCGCAGATTGTGAGGAAAGACCCGGCTCTCCTCGACTCCCGCCTTTCTGCAGAGCTGTTTCATTTCCGCCCAGATCTGTTTTCTGCCCAGGGATTTTCCGCTGGATGTCACAAAGATCTCCCCTGAGCTGATGTTTTCTCTCCTGGCGTATTTTGCCAGCTTCCGGCAAAGCTTGGCAGGCAGAAGGATCACCCGGATCTTCCCTTTCATGGCGATTTCTGCTCTCCCCTGGGCCGCAGCCTCCACAGTCAGATATTTCACCTCTGAAACTCTGATGCCCGTACTGCATACGGCTTCCATGAGAAGGGCCAGCCTCCGCTTTCCGCTGCTCTGTGCAGACTTCAGAAGCTTTTCGTAGTCTGACCTGGTCAGTTCCCGCTCCTTCTGCCGGAAATTGCGCTTCTGAATGCGCAGGAACCGGATTCTGCAGTCTTCCCAGCCGATAAATCTGAAAAAACAGTTTATCGCGGCAAGCATGGAATTGATGGTCGATGGCCTGTACCCCTGCTCCAGCAGCGACTGTTTCCATGATGCAGCCTTTTCCCTGGTAATGCCGCAGTCCCGGCCCTGTTCCGCCGCCCAGTCTGCAAACCGCCGGACGTCCCGCAGATATTTCTCCACAGTGCCGCGGCTCCGCTCCTCCCGAAGCAGATATGCCTCAAAATCCTCTATTTCCCTTTGCCCGATTTCTCTCATTTTTATCCTCCCTTTCAGCCTGATCCAAAATCCTCTCCCTTAATTTTCCCACTTTTTCAGAAAAAAAACTATACCCAAAAAAAACAGGCCGGCCCGCTTACGCAGGCCGGTCTCTCTGCTCTGTCCGATTTTATCTCATATCCTTCAGAAAGGCTTTGTATCCCCTTACCGCATCGTAGATGTCCGCTTTGCTGGAAACCTCCATCGGCGCATGCATGCACAGAAGGGCTATGCCGCTGTCGATGACTTCCATGCCGTATCTTGCCATAATCCAGGCGATGGTTCCGCCGCCGCCCGCATCAACTCTGCCCAGCTCAGCAGTCTGGAAAGCCACATCATTATCGTCCATGACCTTCCGGATCTGAGCCATGTATTCCGCATTGGCATCACTGGAACTTCCCTTTCCGCCGGATCCGGTGTATTTGTTGAACACCAGACCTTTTCCGAAATAAGCCGAGTTCTTCTGTTCGAACACATCTGCATACAGCGGATCATAGGCCGCGCTGACATCAGAGGAGAGCATCTTCGATGCAGCCAGACATCTCCGCACAGAGATATCACTGCCGTAGCCGCACAGAGCCAGAACCTCTGCAGTCATGTTTTCGAAGAATCTGGACTGCATGCCGCTGGCGCCGTAGCTGCCGATCTCCTCTTTGTCCACCAGAATGCAGCAGCTGGTCCTCTGAGGGGTCTCCTCCATGTCCAGCATGGCCATGAGGGAAGTAAAGGCACAGATCCTGTCGTCCTGGCCGTAAGCCAGTATCATGCTCCTGTCAAAGCCCAGATCTCTGGCCTTCCCCGCCGGCACGATCTCCAGTTCAGCGGAAAGGAAATCCTCCTCTTCCACCTGATATTTATCAGCGATCAGCTTCATGACACCGGCTTTGACGGCTTCTTTCTCCTCGCCCTCAAGAGGTCTGCTTCCGATGAGAAGATCCAGATTCTCTCCTTCGATGACCTCTCCGGCTTTCTTTCCCATCTGCTTGCGGGACAGGTGGACCAGAATATCCGTGATGGTGAATACAGGATCGTCCTCCCCTTCGCCGATGCTGATGACCGCCTTGCTGCCGTCTTTGCGGACGATGACACCGTGGAGAGCCAGCGGAATGGTCACCCACTGATATTTCTTGATGCCGCCGTAATAATGGGTATCCAGATAGGCAAATCCGCCGCTCTCGTAAAGGGGAACCTGCTTCACATCGATACGGGGCGAATCGATGTGTGCGCCCAGAATGTTCATTCCCTCTTCCAGAGGATTCTCTCCGATATGATAGAGGATGACGGTCTTGTCGTTATACACCGCATATACCTTATCGCCTGCCTGCAGACTGCGTCCTTCTCTGACTGCATCCGCCAGCGGGCGGTATCCCGCCTTTTCAGCCATGGCCACGCTGACGCCGACACATTCCCGCTCTGTCTTTCCCGCATCGATACATACCTTATATTCACTGCAGACTGTCTCCATAGCAGACAGCTGTTCTTCCGATAAAGTCTCCCATAATGTTTTCTGATTCATTTCATCTGCTTCCTTTCCGTTTTTTTCGATGTTAACAGTATACCACAAAATCCGTCTCCGGAACAACCGGTTCTCTTCATAATTATACCAAAAGACCCCATCTTGCGATGAGGCCCTCCGGCTGCGATATTTGATTAAGAAAGAACGTTCAAAAGAAATTATCTCGTGCGACCCATCCCTTTTGACATTTTCAAGTATAGCAGTCTTCTGTGACGGTTCTGTAAAGAAAATCTATCGCTTCCGTGTCATTTTCCTATCAGAAAAGTGAAAGCTGATCCGTCTCAGGCAGACCTTCGAATACGCCGTGAGCCCGCAGCGCCTCCACCGCGGTTTTATTCAGTTTTGCTCTCGTCACTGCCTCTTCCACCGTATCAAAAGGCTTTTCGCTGTATGCATCTGCAAAGGCCTTGGCGGCCGTATCGCCTACGCCTTCCAGCGCCACGAAAGGCAGAAGCACCTTGCCGTCGTCGACCCAGAATTTCAGCGCATGGGATTTCCCCAGCCGGGCAGGAGCGAATTCGTATCCCCTGGCGTACATCTCGTAGGCCACCTCCAGCACCAGGATATCTCCCTGGTCTTTGGGAGAAGCGTTGCTGCCCATTGCCTGAATCGCCTCGATCCGGTCCAGGCACGCCCTGGATCCTTTCAGAATGGTGTCCGCATCGAAGTTGGCCACAACGCTGGTGAAATGGGTTGCGTAAAACTCCAGAGGATAATAGACCTTGTACCATGCCATACGGAAAGACATCATGACGTAGGCCACCGCATGGGCCCGCGGGAACATGTACTGGATTTTGATACAGGAATCGATGTACCAGTCAGGAACGCCGTGCTCCTTCATGACAGCAAGCTGTTCCTCCTTCAGAGGTCTGTTCTTACGCACATCCTCCATGATCTGGAAAGACGTCTTGTTCTCGATGCCTTTCAGGATCAGATAGTTCATGATGTCGTCACGGGTGGAGATCACTTCTCTCATGGTGGCTGTGCCGTCTCTGATGTAGTCCTGGGCGTTGTTCAGCCATACGTCTGTTCCGTGAGAAAAGCCGGAAATACGGACCAGATCGGCAAATTTATCCGGTTTGGTGTCGTCCAGCATCTGCCTTACAAATGCGGTGCCGAACTCGGGGATGGCATAGGTCCCGTGGGTGAATCTGTAGTCCGGGTCCTTTATATCCAGAGCCTCGATGCCGTTGAAGATGGACAGGACCTTCCTGTCTGTCAGGTCGGCCTTCATAGGGTCGATACCTGTCATATCCTGCAGCTGACGGATCATGGAAGGGATATTGTGCCCCAGAATATCCAGCTTCAGCAGGTTCTCATCGATTTTGTGATAGTCGAAATGGGTGGTGATGATATCGCTTTTCACATCGTTTGCCGGGTGCTGCACGGGGCAGAACTCATAGATCTCGTGATCGTCCGGCACGATGATGATGCCTCCCGGATGCTGCCCCGTGGTACGCTTGACTCCGGTGCATCCCTGTGTCAGCCTGTCCGCCTCGAACTTGTTCATGGGCCGGTTGAACTCCTCGGCAAACTTCATCACATAGCCGTAGGCAGTCTTATCCGCAACGGTGCCCACCGTTCCGGCCTTGAAGACGTTTTTCTCTCCGAAGATCTCTCCAACATACTTATGTGCCGTCGCCTGATATTCTCCGGCGAAGTTCAGATCTATATCCGGTTCCTTGTCTCCGTTGAAGCCCAGGAATGTGGCAAAAGGTATGGTGTAGCCGTCCCGGTTCATCGGTGTGCCGCACTCCGGACAGTCCTTTTCCGGCATATCGATGCCGCAGTCGTATTTCTGCATGTCTCCCCATTCCAGATGCTTGCACTTCGGGCAGATATAATGGGGATTCAGAGGATTCACCTCTGTGATTCCCGCCATGGTGGCGGCAAAAGAAGAGCCGACGGAACCTCTGGATCCTACCAGGTAGCCGTCTTGGTTGGACTTGTGCACCAGCATCTGTGCGGAAACATACATGACTGCGTATCCGTTGCCGATGATGGAGTTCAGTTCCGTCTCCAGACGGTCTTCGATTTCCGGCGGCAGCGGATCCCCGTAGATGCTGTGGGCCTTTTCCATGCAGGTCGTCCGCAGGGTCTCCTCTGCTCCTTCGATCTTAGGCGGGAATTTCCCCTTCGGCACCGGCAGAATGTCCCCGTCGATCATATCTGCAATCTTGTTGGTGTTTTCAATGACGACTCTGTATGCCGTCTCTTCACCCAGATAGCTGAATTCCTCCATCATCTCGTCAGTGGTGCGCATATAGAGTCCCTGACCGTTTTCAGCATCCTTGAAGCCCATTCCAGCCATCAGGATATTCCGGTAGATTGCTGACTCCGGTTCATCGTAGTGGGCGTCTGTAGTTGCCACTACAGGCTTGCCCAGTTTATCCGCCAGGGCCACGATCCTTCTGTTGTATTCCTTCAGTTCCTCCCGGCCGCTGACCATGCCCTGATCGATCATGAACTGATTGTTGATCAGAGGCTGTATCTCCAGATAATCATAAAATGACGCGATTTCCTCGATCTCCTCCTGGCTTTTTCCTCCGGCAACCGCCCTGTACACTTCCCCTGCTTCACAGGCAGATCCTATGATCAGGCCTTCCCTGTGAGCGGAAATCACCGATTT
Organism: Emergencia sp.; assembly: GCA_051882975.1. GTDB lineage: Bacteria > Bacillota > Clostridia > Peptostreptococcales > Anaerovoracaceae > Senimuribacter. The sequence continues at coordinate 57,155 of JBJESV010000014.1, read as the reverse complement.
CGGCAGGCGGGGCCTTTTATAGAAGTATTCCAGATGGGAGAAGGACACCAGTTTATAGATGTTTTTCAGACCCTCCTGGGTCCTTGCCAGGAGGATGATGTGGTTGGTCGGCTTTTTCTTGAAATCTATGGAACCGTCCTCATTTCGGCAGTCCCCGTTGTCGAAGACGTAGCCTTCCATACCGTAGATGATCTTGATATTTACAGGATTTTCCTTGTCTCCGGCCAGTTTTTTCGCCGTCTTGGCCGCATCAGGAAAGCTCTGCACCACGCCGTGGTCTGTGATGGCCACGGCAGGCTGTCCCCAGTAGGCCGCTGTTTTCACCAGATTCGACACTTCGTTGAGGCCGTCCATGGCGCTCATCTTGGTATGGGCATGGAGCTCCACCCTCCTGCCTCCCTCATAGGTATCCTGGCGTTTCTTCATCTTGCCTTTGCTGATGTCGCGCAGCATGACCACCAGACAGTTGTCATAGCGGTCCCATTCCGTTTCTCCACGTACCTTTATGTAATCGCCGCTTTTCAGCAGGCTGTCTATTTCTTCCCATTTAGTATTTGAACAGAAAGCTTTCAGGCAGATACTGGTCTTTTTATCCGTGATAAGCAGGGTCACCAGCTTCTTTTCGTTCTTGATCGGTCTGCAGTCCTTTTTGAACAGGATGCCTTCCACGACAACCATGCCTGAATCAGCAGAAATGCTGGAAAGGGGCACGGATTCCCCTGTGATGTCTTTTCCCATGATCCGGTTTCCTTCGGCAGGGGTCTCTTTCTCCCGTCTTCGGAAGTTTCCTCTCTGTTCGCCGCCGGAGCCGGAAAACGCAGCGCTTCCTCCGGTGGTTCCGGACTGCCCTGCAGGTGCCTTCTTTCTGCTTTCAGCAGCTCTTTTCTCCTCTTCCGCAAGGGAGGCTCTGATATCAGATTCCTCTGACGAGCGCCAGTCTTCCGCCGCCTGGGAATAATCCTCCTCATCGTTGAGAAAGCATACCCTTGTCTGAATGCCGAAATTTTCCTTCAGCAGTGCGGAGAACTGATGAGCCACCTTTTCGTTCAGCTGCTCTGTAGCAAGCTTGCCCAGAGCAAAGATTTCCAGTTTTTCTCCGTCAAAGCGGAATCCTTCCGTCCGGATGGTCCTGGTGATAGCGGCATAACTGCCGTTGACGATACGGATCATATGGGGAATGAACATGCGGATGATATCTTCCCGGGTCTGGACCATATCGTGAAACACATATGTAAACTTTACATCCTGAAGATGAGAAAACTGGTGAAGCAGGATGCCCCGCAGTCTTTCCATATCTATGGCGGGCATCACAAAATTAAGCCGGAGCGTGACAGTCAGTACTCCGGTCTCTTTTCCGATGACGGCCTCTGCCACTTCATACTGCAGCTGGTCCCTGCTGCAGCCGACAGCCTGCCAGCTGATATTTTTATCGATCAGTTCTCTCATTTGCTTCAATCACCTTTATCAGTTCGTCTACAAGATCCTTTTCCTCTGCAGAGCCGACGATTTCACCTTTTGCGAAAATTACGCCTCTGCCGTCTCCTCCTGCGATGCCGTAATCAGCTTCTCTCGCCTCTCCCGGCCCGTTGACGGCGCATCCCATGACAGCCACTTTCAGTCCGGGTCTGATATCCGCCTGTTTCAGACGTTTATCCGCCTCCTCTGCAAGGCGGGGAAGATCGATCCTGGTTCTTCCGCAGGTCGGACAGGATACCAGATTCACTTTCGGTGTCCTGAGCCCGATGGTCTCCAGGATTTCCTGGGCAAAGCGTACTTCTTCCACTGGATCGGCTGTCAGAGAAACCCGCATGGTGTCTCCGATTCCGTTCAGAAGAAGGGCGCCGATGCCGACGGCCGACTTCACCCTGCCCCTGTTCAGAGTTCCCGCTTCGGTTATACCGATATGGACAGGATGATCTGTCTGCTGTGCAACGATTCTGTGGGCCTCATAATTCATGACCACATCAGATGCCTTCAGGGACACGACCAGATTGTCATAGCCCATGTCCTCTATGAGCGCCAGATTTCTCAGCGCGCTTTCGGCCAGTCCCTCCGCCGTGACACCTCCATGCCTATGCAGAATGTCCTTTTCCAGCGAACCTGAATTGACGCCGATGCGGATCGGGATATTTCTTTCCTTTGCAGCATCCACCACGGCCTTCACACGGCTCCGGTCTCCGATGTTTCCGGGATTGATCCGGATCTTGTCGGCACCTGCTTCGATGGAGGCAATAGCCAGACGGTAATCAAAGTGGATGTCCGCCACCAGAGGCATATCCGTCTTTTTTCTGACCGCTGCAAAAGTCTCTGCCGCCTCCATGTCCGGCACAGCAATCCGGACGATATCGCATCCGGCCGCCTGCAGCAATTCTATCTGTTTTATCAGGGCGGCTCCGTTTCTGGAGTCCACATTGGTCATGGACTGGATGGAGACAGGCGCACCTCCGCCTATTTTCACATCGCCGCACATTACACTCTTTCTCATAACAGCAACCTCGTTATATCATTCCAGGTCACGAAGACCATCAGTCCGAGGAGCAGCAGCATGCCTGCTCCATGGATCGCATTTTCCACTTTATCGGATATCATCTTTCCTGTCAGCCTTCTGATGATGACCAGAAGGATTCTGCCTCCGTCCAGAGCCGGAACCGGCAGCATGTTGACGATAGCCAGATTCAGGCTCATCAGCGCCACCAGATAGACAAAATAGCTGATGCCGTATCTGCTGGTCTGTCCGGCCATGTTCACGATTCCTACGGGACCCGTGATCTCATCTGTGGAAACGCCGCCTGTAAGCAGCTGCCCCAGAGAATCAAACATGAGAACCGTCATGTTCCAGGTCATCTTCGCCCCGTTCCTGACCGCCGTGAACACATTATGGCTTGCTTTCGGTGTGATTCCGATGACCATCCGGCCGTCTTCACTGCTGACCGGCACCACAGTCAGCGTCAGTTCTTCACCATCCCTCATCACTGAGACAGTGCAGCTCCCGTCGGAAGATCCGATTGCCCCGGATACATCGCTCCAGGTCTCAATGCCGGTGCCATTGATGGAGATCAGCCTGTCTCCCGCCTGAAGACCCGCCTCCATGGCCGGACTGCTGTCCTGCACTTCACCTATGCTGGTGGTCGCGGCCCCGACTGCACCGGCGAAGATGGAAAGAACCAGCACAGCGATAAGGACATTCATGAATGACCCCGCTGCCAGCACAATCAGCTTCGCCCATACTGGACGGCTGCCGAAAGACCGGTCATCGCCGGTGCTTTCTCCGTCATCGCCTTCCTCCAGTTCAGATTCCATTGCGCAGTATCCTCCCAGCGGGATAAGCCGGACAGAATAAAGGGTCTCCCCTTTCTGCCTCTGAAAAAGCGCCGGCCCCATGCCGAAGGAAAACTCATTGACACGGACGCCGACAGCTTTTGCCGCTGTAAAATGCCCCAGTTCATGGGGAAAAATCATCAGTACAAAAAGTATGATCGCGTATACAACTGTCATCTCAATACCTCTTCACGAACCTGTCTGTCGATATCTATGATATCATTTAACCCTAAATTATATGCAGGATCATGTTTCTGAAGTATCTCGTCGATTCCTTTTTCTATATCGGTAAATCCGATCTTCCCTTTCAGAAACTGATCCACCAGAACCTCGTTGGCCGCATTGAGCGCCACCGGATAGCTGCCTCCTGCTTCAGATGCCTGATAGGCCAGCCTGATGCAGCCGAAGACTTCCGTATCCGGTCTCTCAAAGGTCAGGTTCGCCCCTTCTTTGAAAAAATCAAGTCCTCCGTCCTCATAGACAAGCCGGTCGGGATAGCCCAGAGCAACGCTGATGGGAATGCGCATATCAGGAAGACCCATCTGCGCGATAACGGAAGAATCCTCAAATTCCACCGCCGAATGAACGATACTCTGGGGGTGGACCAGAATCTGTATATCCGACAGAGGAACGTCAAAAAGCCATCTTGCCTCGATGACTTCCAGTCCTTTATTCATCATTGTGGCTGAATCTATGGTGATTTTCTTTCCCATATTCCATTTCGGATGATTCAGGGCCTGCTCCAGGGTCACATTCTGCAGCATGCTCCTTGTATATCCCCGGAAAGGACCTCCTGATGCGGTCAGGAGCAGCCGCCTGATCTTCTTTCCACGGCTGCCTTCCAGGCACTGGAAGATTGCGCTGTGTTCGCTGTCGACCGGCAGCAGCCGCACGCCTTTTTCCCGCACAGCCTCCATGACCAGTTCCCCTCCAGCCACCAGGGTCTCCTTGTTTGCCAGGGCGATATCTTTTCCGGCCCTGACAGCAGCCACGGTAGGAACCAGCCCCCGCATGCCCATCAGGGAGTTGAGAACCATATCGCAGTCCCCCGAGGCTGCCGCAGTGAGTCCCTCTTCCCCGCAGAGAACCGTAAGTCCGGGATGCTCCTTTTCCAGTTTCGCAGCATCCTCGGCCCTTTCAACCACGGCCAGCGCAGGAGCAAACTCTCTGATCTGCTGTGAAAGCAGACGGATGTTTCGTCCGCATGCCAGAGCGGTCACTTCGAACCGTTCCCTGTGGCGGCGGACCACATCCAGAGCCTGTGTTCCTATGGATCCGGTACTGCCCAGTATGGCTAATTTCTTTATGTTCACGATGTTTCTCCTACATTAAAACAAAGATGATATAGTAGTATACCACCGGTGCGGTAAACAGCACGCTGTCGAAACGGTCCAGTATACCTCCATGACCCGGTATCAGATTGCCGTAGTCCTTGATGCCCATCTTGCGTTTCAGCGCCGATGCGGACAGGTCGCCGCACTGAGCCAGAACTGCTCCGATGAGACCGATGATCATGCAGTGGATCCAGAGATCCGGCTGGATAAAGTATCCGAAAAGCCCGCAGCAGATCACACTTCCGATGGTGCCTCCGACGGCGCCTTCGATGGTCTTTTTCGGGCTCAGATTCGGGCACAGTTTGTGTTTCCCCAGGAAATAGCCCGTAAAATATGCGAAAATATCTGTACAGAATGCAGACAGCAGCACCAGCCAGATCAGCACGGAAAATTCCTCCGTCTGATCCACCATCACCACATGATAGGAGAAGAATCCCACATAGATGATGCCCAGCATTGTCGCCATGCCGTCTTCGATCTTTCGTTCATTGATTTTGAACAGGTACAGAAAGCTGGCTATGATGCTTGCCGCAAGCCATGCCAGAAGATACTCGTGCTGCTGCGGAAAAAAGCCGTTGAGCAGATACAATACAAAAAGGGAACCGTAACCGATATTGTCGCACGGATGGATCTCCATGGCTCTGAAACCGTTATACAGTTCTCTCATTCCGACCAGTCCTACAAAGATGCACATGGCTGTCAGCCAGTAACCGCCCAGCCATACGAAAAGCAGCAGGGGCACCATGCACAGCCCTGAGATGATTCTTGTTTTCATCGTTATTATTTCCTCCCCCCGAAGCGGCGTTCTCTCTTCTGATAGTTTTCGATCAGCCGCTCAAACTCCTCCGGCGTAAAGTCAGGCCAGAGGACATCCGTAAACTCAAACTCGCTGTATGCGCTCTGCCACAGCATGAAATTTGAAAGACGCTCTTCTCCGCTGGTTCTGATGATCAGATCCGGATCCGGAATATTACCGTTCTCGTCACCCGTATACAGATACCGGCTGAAAAGGGTGTCATCCACTGCCGTATCGGCAGGCAGTCTTCCGCACCGGATGTCGTCTCCTATCCGGTTGACCGCTCTGACGATTTCGGCCCTGCTGCCGTAGTTCAGCGCTATATTAAACTGAAGCCCCGTATTGCCGCGGGTCGTCTCCAGTGATTTTTCCAGTCTCTCTCTGGCCGCCTGCGGAATGACGCTGTAATCTCCCAGCACCCGCACGCGCACATTGTTTTCGTGAAGTTCTGCAAGCTCGCTGTCCACATACTTAACCAGCAGCCTGAATATGCCGCTTACCTCATCCTCCGATCTTTTCCAGTTCTCGGTGGAAAAGGCATAGACGGTCAGATATCTGATCCCGAGGGTGCTGGATCTCTTGACGATCTCCTTCATAGCCAGCATCCCGGCATTGTGCCCCGCCAGTCTGGTCAGACTGCGCAGCGCGGCCCATCTGCCGTTTCCATCCATGATGATGGCAACGTGGGCCGGAATTCTGTTCTTGTCTATCATAGTTTCCTCATAACTTGAGGGCTGACCCGGTAAAATGGGACAGCCCCTGCATGTTCAACGTCAGTATTCAGTTTGATCCTGTAATTATACCTCGAGGATCTCCTTGTCTTTGGCAGCAACGATCTCGTCGATATCCTTTACAGCCTTTTCGATGACCTTCTGAACCGCATCCAGTTCCTTCTTCAGATCATCTTCTGTGAGCTCTCCATCCTTTTCCTGTTTCTTCAGGTGATCGTTGGCTTCTCTTCTCAGATTTCTGACTGCAACCTTGGCATCTTCACCCATCTTTTTGGTTGTCTTGGTCAGTTCTTTTCTTCTCTCTTCAGTCAGCTGAGGAATCGTCAGTCTGACGCATTTGCCGTCATTGGAAGGTGTGATGCCGATTCCGGCAATGTTGATGGCCTTCTCGATATCGCCGATGGATTTCGGGTCGAAAGGTGTGATCATCAGAGTCCTCGGATCAGGGACGGAAATGTTGGACAGATTCTTCAGCGGTGTCGGGCTGCCATAGTATTCAACCATGACTTTGTCCAGCAGCGCCGGATTGGCTCTTCCCGCTCTGACGGTGTTCAGGTCCTCTTTCAGGACAGAAATGCTCTTTGCAATTCTTTCTTCTAGGCTTTTGCGTGATTGGCTCATGTTGTTCCTCCTATTTTATTATGGTACCGATTTTCTCGCCATAAACGGCTCTCAGAACATTTCCCTCTTCGGAAATGCCGAAAACATGTATGGCTATGTTATTATCCTTACACAGTGTCGCTGCTGTCAGGTCCATGACCTTCAGATCTTTTTCCAGAACTTCCATATGGGTCAGCTCGTCGAACCTGACCGCATCGGGATTGGTCTGCGGATCGTCTGAATAGACCGCATCGACATTCTTTGCCAGCAGAATCACATCTGCATCTATTTCCACTGCTCGCAGAGCTGCGGCTGTATCCGTTGAAAAGAAAGGGTTGCCGGTGCCTGCGCCGAAGATCACAACATCCTGATGCTCCAGCTGGCTTATGGCCTTTCTCCTTGCATAAGGCTCTGCTATCTCTCTCATCTCGATAGCGGTCTGCACCCGCGCCTTGATGCCTTCTGCCAGAAGCGCATCCTGCAGCGCAAGGGAATTCATCACCGTTGCCAGCATTCCCATATAGTCTGCCGTGGCCCGGTCCATATCCTTGCTTGTCCGGCCTCTCCAGAAGTTGCCGCCGCCTACGACGATGGCCACTTCCACACCGAGATCGTGGATCTCCTTGACCTGTCTGGCCACCTTCCGGGTCATCTCTTCACTGATTCCGAACCTGCCGCTGCCAGCGAGAGCTTCTCCGCTGATTTTCAAAAGAACTCGTTTATATTTTGGTTCCATATAAGTGCTCCTTCAACTGTATCGTTACTGCTTAGTGCCGGTCTGCCGACAGCATCGGTTTTCCCGGTGAAACTATTATATCATAGTTTCTCTGAAGGTGAAACAGTTTTTGAAAAGCTTGCACAAAGAGAAATCGGCCCGTTCAAGGTCATATCTCCCTATTTTCTTCAGGTCAATATGCAATAATACTTTCAGAGGAGGCATGTATATGGCAGACAACAGACTCGGCGAACTGCGAAAAAAGAAAGGTTATTCCCAGGTCAGAATACAGACAGAAACCGGCATCGACCAGTCCGACTATTCCAAAATGGAGCGGGGAATCCGCTACCCTAATTTTGACCAGTGCTGCCTGCTCTCCCGGCTGTTTGACACCAGCATCGACTATATTTTCGGATACACCGACGATCCAAGTCCTTATCCGCTTCCCTCTGAGTCCGGAAAGAAGCGTCCGTAAAGGCTGAACGGCTTCCGATTCATCTGCAGTCGTACTCTGCTCTGTTTCTGCCGGGCGCATCATGTCCCAATAAAAAGGAGCGAAAAGATGGATACAGGAAGACTTCGCCAGCTGCGCACAGAAAAGGGCTATACCCAGCAGGATGTAAAAAAAGCCACGGGCATAGATCAGTCCGATTATTCCAAAATTGAGAGAGGGGAACGGTATCCGACCTTTCAGCAGGCGGCTGCTCTGTCCTTCCTGTATGAGACCAGTCTGGACTATATATTCGGGAACACAGACGATCCGCGGCCTCACATCCGCACACTTCCGCCTGAGGAAGATCAGGAGAAAGGTTCCCCGGAAAACACCTGAAAACTGATATAACTGCAGATGGCAGCGCCTGTCCGGTACTGCCATCTGTTTTTCTCTTTATTCAGATTCCATGCGGCTGATGTATTCCGATGCGGCCAGGGCAGCGACAGCCCCGTCCGCCGCAGCTGTTGCAAGCTGGCGGACCTTCTTTGTCCTGCAGTCTCCCGCAGTAAAGATTCCCTCAGCACCGGTCACGCAGTTTTCTCCTGCGATGATATAACCGCCTTTATCCAGCTCCACCAGTTCTGAGAAGTCTTCGTTATCCGGCATCTGTCCGATGGCGATGAAAATACCCTGCACAGGAAGTACCCTTTCTTCATCGGTTTCCACATTGCGGACTCTGAGGCCGCTGATAACACTGTCTCCCAGCAACTCCACCGGGACACTGTTCATGACAAACTCCACGTTGTCTTTTGCCTGGAGTCTTTTTACTCCGGTCTGCTCACCGCGAAAGGTGTCTCTGCGGTGGACCAGATACACTTTTTCAGCGATGCCTGACAGAACTTCTGCATCTTCCAGCGCCGTATTGCCGCCGCCGATGACTGCAACCGCCCTGCCCCGGAAAAAAGCCCCGTCACAGGTCGCACAGTAGGATACGCCTGCTCCGGTGAAGGCTTCTTCTTTTTCAAGGCCCAGCGGTCTGTTTTTTGCACCTGTCGCCAGGATCACAGTTTTTGTCTCATACCGGCTGCTTTCTGTCACAACGATGTACTTTTCCGCTTCTTTCTCGATGCCGGTCACCTTCTCAAAGACGATCTCCGCACCCAGCTCCGAAGCCTGTTCGTAAAGGCTTCCTGCAAATTCGAACCCTGATATTTTCTTTATCCCCGGATAGTTCTCCACTTCCGGCGTGTTCACGATCTGGCCGCCGAAACCCTTTGCATCGATGAGAAGAGTTCTTCTCCCTGCCCGCTGCCCGTATATGGCGGCGGAAAGTCCTGCAGGCCCCGCACCTGCGATCACGATATCATACATTTTATCTCTCCCCCTTTCTGAATACATCCATCATCTCTCTGGTCAGACTGAATCCGTCATTGTCTTCAGGAATATCCTTTCTGTCAAACCACTGCGCCGTGGACAGTTCGTCCTCATCCAGAGTTATGCTGCCGTCTCCGTCCAGCTCACAGAAAAAGCCCAGCAGCAGATTGCTGTCCACACCCCACGGCTGGCTTTTGTAATAGCTGATGTTCTTCACCTTCAGTCCGACTTCTTCCATAACTTCACGTCTGACGGTCTCCTCTGCAGTCTCTCCGATCTCCGTAAAGCCCGCAATCAGCGCATACTTTTTATATGCGCGCCCGTTGTACTTTGTAAGCAGGATCCTGTCTCCGTCTGTCACCGCAACGATGACTGCCGGCGCGATCTTCGGATATACCGTGTTTCCGCATGCGCCGCACTTCAGAACCCTCTCCCTGTCTCCGTGCTCCATAGGACGGGCGCACCGCCCGCAGAAACGGTTGTCCCTGTACCACTGATACAGATGATACGCCGTGGCAGCCGCAAAGGCCAGCTCTTTGATCTCCAGACGCCGGAGATTCCGCACGCTTTCGAAGAAGAACCCTGCCGGTACATTCTCCGGCAGCGCATCTGCCAGGAAAAATCTTTTTTCTTCTATGCAGAAAAGATACCGGGACGGTACTTCTCCCAGGTCTGAAGCTGCAGGCAGAACCAGTCTGCCGCCTTCTTCTTTTCTCACCAGAATTCTGTCTCCGTCAAAGCAGAAGATACGGTCACCGGCTTCTGCTGTCATATATTCATACTGATTGTTCAAATGTCTTTCTCCCAGATCCTGTATCATAAAAATCACCTCTGTATTATTCGCATTTACCGCTTATTTTACCACAGAATTCAGGAAATGGAACCATTTTTGATGTAACATATTCTAAATTCTGTCTCATCGCTGTGTTTTCCCAGAAGAAAGAAAACCTGCCCATCTCCTTCGGGAATCTGCGGTCCAAGGCTTTTCATCTCGTCAGAATAAAGCTGCGAAATCTGAACCTGATAAACCCTCCAGTCATACAGTTCCCGGTATTCGATCTCTTTCCATATTTCTGTAAGCATTTCTTCATCTGCATATTCTTCCGGTTTCATCCAGTGCATAGACCGGATATCCCGGCTGAGAACATATGCGTCAGGATGATCCAGATCTGCAGGCTTCTCCAGTTCTCTCCGGTAATAGTCTATAATCAGCTCATAGGCAGGATCATCTACCGGACAGCTGACGGAAAGAATCCTGTCCTGATATGTAAATCTGGTTTTCCCTCTGTAATCATAGTGGCCCTGATAAAGGCTCCGGAAATCCTGCAGGATACTCTTCATCTCCCGGAAAACCGCTTCGCAGGCTGGAAAAGTGTATTCCTTTCCGCTTCTCAGATCCTTATATCCCTCAGGATAGAAAACTGCCGCTCCCTCCAGTATAATCTCCGGTGTGTTTTCATCTGCATGAATTTCCGCAGGTTCTGTATGCACGACTTCCTCAGCCAGCAGATTCCGCAGTTCATTCATGATGATTTCATTATATTCTCCGTCCATGGACAGTTCATATTCGTCTCCGTTTTTCTCGTCTACAAAAACAGAAGGAAAATACACTGTCTCCCTCTGAAAATCAATGGACCTGTGCAGCCAGACACAGAATCCCCCTGTCAGCAGTATGACGATCAGCACAAAGGTCGCTGCAGCGATTCCTTTATTCCTCTGCCTGTTGAGATAGAGGCGTATTCCTTTGACAGCAGTCTGATCTGACTCAGCCCTGGTCAGCTGCACTCCTTCTTTCTTCTCTCCCTCCAGCAGTTCTCCTGCGGACAGGTCCAGGGCATGGCCAAGGGAACTCAGCAGTCCAACGTCAGGAAAGCTTTTTCCTCTCTCCCATTTTGACACAGCCCGATCCGTAATACCAAGCATGTCCGCCAGCTGCACCTGTGTCAGGCCTTTTGCTTTCCGTGCTTCCTGTATCAGCTTCCCTGTCTTCTCATAATCCATACGTCTTCTCTCCTTTCACCGCCGCTTTCATGATACCATACTGCATATAAAGGAGCAACAAACTGCTGGTTGATTCGGTGATGCAGTCTCGCCGCATATTTTCTATAAAAATCTAAAAAAAGGATTGACAAAAGACTCGATATATGATTAAATCTTCATATGAACAGTTAATCATATATAAAAATGTTTTGCATATTAGAGGAGGCCTGTTATGAAACAGCTTTTTAGACCCGACCTTGCACCCCAGCTTCACCAGCATGATGATCACTGCGGATGCGGCTGTGATCACGATCATCACGCCGAACATCATCACGAAGAACATCATCACGATGAACATCACGACCATGACTGTCATGATGATCACTGCGGATGCGGCTGCGGCCATGAGGACCACGAGGAACACGACGAACACAGACATGACCACCATGAGCAGATATCCGGCGATGCCGGCAGAACCGTATATATACTCGAAAACCTCGGATGCGCCCACTGCGCAGCCAGAATGGAAGATGCCATCGGCCAGCTGCCGGGCGTCAGATCCGCGTCGATCACCTTCGCCACGAAGCAGCTGCGGATCTCCGCAGATCATCCCGATGATCTTCTTCCGCAGATTCAGAAGATCTGCGCTTCCATCGAATCAGCGGTAACCGTAAGGCCGAGAGAGACTGCCGCAGCTGAAACAGCAGCAGCGCCGGCCGCTGAAAGCAGCGAAAGAAAGGAAAAGCAGGAGTCCCTTCTGCTCATCGCAGGAGCGATACTCTTTGCCGCCGGCTTTGCTCTCCATCACGAAGGAACGTATATGACAGCCTCTATCGTGATCCTTGTTATCGCCTATATCATTCTGGGAGGCAGAGTCCTGCTGGATGCCGTACGCGGCATGGCCCACGGACAGATTTTTGATGAGAACTTTCTCATGGGCATTGCAACCCTGGGCGCCTTTGCCATAGCAGAATATCCGGAAGCCGTAGGCGTCATGCTGTTTTACCGCATCGGTGAATATTTTGAGGACCGTGCCGTAGAGCGGAGCAGAGGACAGATCATGGCTGCCGTCGATATGCGTCCGGAAACCGTCACCCTGGTAAAGGGCGGCGAGACCTGCGTCATCCCGGCAGAAGATGCCCTGATCGGTGATATTCTGCTGATCCGTCCCGGGGACAGGATTCCGCTGGACGGCGTCATCGTTGAAGGAGAGAGTCGTCTGGACACCTCTCCGATCACCGGAGAGCCGGTTCCTGTGGCAGTATCCGCCGGAGATCCGATCACATCCGGGTGTGTCAACACTTCCGGTCAGCTGACCATGGAAGTCAGCAGACCTCTGTCCGAGTCCATGGTCACAAGGATCCTGGATTCCGTAGAAAACGCAGCTGCCAGCAAACCTAAGATCGACCGCTTTATCACCAGGTTTTCCAGGATCTACACTCCTTGTGTAGTCCTCGCCGCGCTGCTCATTGCAGTCATTCCTTCCCTCGTCGGCGGGAACTGGAACTACTGGATCTATACAGCTCTGACCTTCCTGGTTATGAGCTGCCCGTGCGCTCTGGTGCTCAGTGTTCCTCTGGCCTTCTTCTCCGGTATCGGAGCCGGTTCGAAAAAAGGCATCCTTTTCAAAGGGGGTATTTCCATAGAAGCACTGGGCAGACTGGGTGCCGTGGTCATGGACAAAACAGGCACCATCACCGAGGGGAACTTCACCCTTCAGCAGATCATCCCTGCCGAAGGATATTCAGAAGATGCTCTGCTGTCTCTCTGCGCGGGCTGTGAGCAGCGCTCCACCCATCCTATCGCCGTCAGCATCACTTCAGCGGCGGAGCAGAGAGGTCTCAGCCTGACGGCGCCGGAAACCCTGGAAGAGATTCCGGGATACGGCATCGCCGCTGAAGGCGGCGGAAACAAAATTCTGTGCGGCAACAGAAAGCTGATGGAGAAATATCATATCTCCATGGACAGCATTGAAGCGCCGGGATACGGATCCGAAGTCTTTGTCGCTGTCAACGGATGTTTCGCCGGTTCCCTGATCGTTTCAGATACAGTCAAAGCCGATGCCCGCTCCGCTGTCAGCCGCCTGAAATCCATGGGACTTCATACGGTCATGCTGACAGGTGATGCACAGGCAGCTGCAGAAGCAGTCGCTGCCGAAACAGGTATCGATGAAGTCCATGGAAAACTGCTCCCGCAGGATAAGCTTTCCCTTCTGTCCGGTATCAGAGAACGGTTCGGCAGAGTCATGTTTATCGGAGACGGCATCAACGATGCGCCGGTGCTTGCAGGCGCCGATGTGGGTGCTGCCATGGGAAGCGGTGCAGATGCCGCCATCGAAGCCGCAGATGCGGTATTCATGACCTCCAGTGTAGATTCCATACCTCAGGCCATCGAAATCGCCAGAAGCACGGGACGTATCGCCATGCAGAACGTGGTCTTCGCTCTCGCCGTTAAAGCCGTCGTCATGATTCTGGGCATCGCGGGATTCGCCAGCATGTGGCTGGCCGTCTTCGCGGACAGCGGCGTGGCTATGCTCTGCGTGCTCAACTCCATTCGGATCCTCTACAAAAAATAAGGGTTTGACCGGAATCCCTTTTTCGGATAAAATAGTAAATGATAAAGGTTTTACCATGGAGGATGACAGATGATTTTAGACAAGATAGATTACAGTGCGGACAACGACACGCTCTACAGCCTGGCTGAGCTGTTCAAGGTATTTGGAGATCCCACCAGAATAAGGATTCTGTATGCTCTCGGCCGGCAGGAGCTCTGTGTTCAGGACATTGCCGACAGGCTGGACATGAGCCAGAGCGCCATCTCTCATCAGCTGCGCATCCTGAAGCAGATGTCCCTGGTCAAATTCCGCCGGGACGGCAAGACCATTTACTATTCTCTGGCTGACGATCACGTTGCCACCATCATGTCACAGGGTCTGGAACATGTATGCGAATAGAATTTTCATGATATGACAGATCAGGGCAGTCCTGCGAAATACACAGAAGTATTTCGCAGGACTGCCCTTTCTTATTGCTGTAATACTATTCCCGCCGCAACATCCTGATAAGTTTTTTCGGTCCCGGAGGATTTCCTCTGTAGAGAGCCGTCATCCGGTAGATCCTCGCCGCAGCTGCTGTAAAGAGCACCGCACATGCCAGAATGACCGCAAGGCATACGATTCCTTTTGCCAGTGACACCGTGCCCAGAAGCACTCTCGCCGGTGTGACCATGACAGCTGTAAACGGGATCCAGTCAAGCCATGGAGCCGCACTGCCCGATCCGTCCAGTCCGCCGGCCATGAGACAGGCAAAGAAACTGGCTATGAGAATCAGCGTAAACACCACATTGGTCGATGAGAGATCCTCCTGTTTTGATGCAACAGCACCTCCGATACCGGCGATGGAGCAGTACAGAAGCATACCGGCCAGAATCAGAAGCAGACACAATGCCATGCCGGCCAGTGAAAACATGCCTGAAGTCATCTGTCCGAAGGAATCCAGCAGCTGCAGAACCACCATTTCACAATCACTGTCGATGGCATAGGCTGCTGTCCTGCCCAGCGCAAATCCTCCTGCAAGGCTGAGAATCCACAGGGTCAGCTGCATCACACCGCAGAGGCAGATCGCCGTCAGCTTACCCATAATCATGGCCACAGGCTGTACAGATACCAGGAAGAATTCCATGAGCCTGGAGCTTTTTTCCGTGATTACACTCTGCGCAACGCCCTGTCCGTAAATCAGAACGAAGAAATAGAGCACCATAATGTTCAGATACGGCAGCACGAAACCGAGCACCTCTTTTATCCCGTCCACAGGGTTCTCCTCTTCAGGCTGTTCCCCCGTTTCATCTTCCCCATAGGATTCTTCCCCATCCGATGTTCCGGAAGCATCGAGTCCTGCATTGAGTTCATCGCTGACCAGGCTGCAGTAGGCTGAGAGTGCCGGTTCTATGTTCCCGGCGGTGTTCTCCGGCAGACCGCTTTCTTCCGGTGTCAGAAGCCTGAGGACGTACTGATCGCCCTGACGGTCTGTCAGAAGAATCAGAGTGTCATCTGTCCCCCGGCTGTCTTCTCTGGCTTTCTCGAAATCCCCGCCGTAATCCTCAAAGGATACCGCTGAAAAGTCCGCGCCTGTGACGGACGGGAAGTCAAAAGACTTCAGTGCATCCGCCGAATAGGCGCTGCTGTCGGACAGATTGACCACAAAGACTTGCTTCAGATTCCGGAAAGCCTCCTCCATATCCTCCATCTCTTCCGCTTCGGCCGTTTC
>JBJESV010000014.1:0-41509 GCA_051882975.1 Emergencia sp. | reverse complement strand
TCAGATTCCGGAAAGCCTCCTCCATATCCTCCATCTCTTCCGCTTCGGCCGTTTCATCATAAGATGCCGTTTCTCCGGTTTCCGGCATGACCTCATTCTCCTGCCCGAAATATGCCGTGCCGCCTATGGCCAGCAGCGGGATCAGAAAGCAGAGAAGCGCGACGAGAATCGCTGACATCTTATACCCCTTTCTCGTCACCTGGCTGCGGAAGGTAAAGGCGAATATCTTCGTAAATCCCCTCATCTGTTCTTTCATTTCGCGCCGCCTCCTTTCCCGGATCTTCTCTTTCCGGCTCTGACAGCGGCTGCGCCGCCTCTATCCGGGCCGGCCGCCATAAACAGGATCTTTCCCAGCTTCAGGCGTGTCCCTTTGTACAGGATCAGCCTGTCATAGACACGTCCGGTCAGAAGCAGCAGCCCTGCAATGCAGACCAGTTCTATGAACCAGCTGACAGCCACCAGACCGATGCCGATATCATCGAAAATATAGTATGCAGGCGTGGTAAATGCTGAAATCACAGGGCAGAGTGCAAAGAACACCCGCGCTGCACCATCGAAAGCTGCTGCGATACTGGCTATGATATAGCCTGCCAGGATCATTCCCATGGCCGCCAGGTTGGCGCTTTCTATCTCGTCCATATTGCTGCACCCTGCCCCGGCCAGGCCTGCAATGAGAGAAAAGAGCATGTATGCCAGCAGCAGTGACACGAGGGCGACAGCAGGCACATCTGCACCTGCATTCAGCACATCGGCATCGATGCCGGCAGAGGCCAGCATACCGCTTACAAAAGACACATCCATGAACTGGCTGCTTATGATACAGGACAGTGCCAGGACTGCCGCTGTCAGAATCAGCATGGCGAATATAAAGGTCATGACAGCCAGGATCTTTCCGAGTATCAGCGCCAGAGGCTGAACACTGGTCATCAGCGTCTCCACCAGCCGGGAAGCCTTTTCCTCCACTATAGCCCGGACGATATATGTTACAGAAAAAACACAGATAATCAGTGCGATGATTGAATAGGCGTACTGGATTCCGTACCGGGTGTCGTAATCAATACTTCCTCCTGCCAGATAGTCCTCCACCGTGGATATTTCCACATAAGCGGATACTTCGGCGGTTCTGTCCCCCAGAAACAGCCCTGCACCGGGAATACAGAGGGCCGCAGCCAGAAGCAGGATGCCGAAAACGACCTTGTTGGATCTGTTTTTCAACATCTGCATGAGGGTAAATCTGTAAACTTTCAGTGTTCCTTCAGTCATGATGCTCACCTGCTTTTTCCACGAAGATCTCATGAAGAGAAGGCTCCCTCAGATCGAAGGTGATCACCAGCAGTCCTGCAGAGATCAGAGCGCCTAAAAGACGGTTTGCCTGTTCCTCTCCACTTACTCTGATCTGGTATTCGTTCTCCTTGGAGGAAAGAATCTGTGCGCCGCAGGCACGGATGAAATCAGAGGCATCTCCTTCCGTCTTCAGGTGCAGATTTACTCTGCCGTAGCTTTTCTTGATCTCGTTGAGATTCCCCTGCAGTACGGTTTTCGCGCGGTCCAGAATGGTGATATCCGTGCAGAACTCCTCCACCGTGGCCATCTGGTGGCTGCTCATGATCAGATATTTCCCTTTATTGATTTCGTCTCTGATGACCCCTTTGAACAGATCCGTGTTGACCGGATCCAGTCCGGAAAGGGGTTCGTCCAGAATGATCAGTTCAGGATCTGAAAGCATTGCGATCATGAACTGGATCTTCTGCTGATTTCCCTTTGACAGCTGGTCGGCCAGTTTCGGCTTAAAGGCCGTTTTTCTGCCTTTCGTCCTTCTGCCTTTATTCTTTTCCCCTTGCATTCCGGCTTCCTCTGCCTCTTCTGTGCGGAATCCCGTCTCCCGCTCTGCAGCGAGCGCAGCGGCATCGGCATACAGATACTCCTCCGCATCCAGCCGTTCTGCCCATAAACGGATCTTCTTCTTCGCCTCGTTCTTAGGCACCCCGCGGAGAGATGCAAAATAGACCAGCTGGTCCATGAGCGGATATTTCGGATAGAGCCCTCTTTCTTCTGCCAGATAGCCCACGTTGCAGGTCCTGGTGCAGAGGGGCGCTCCGTTCCAGAGGACCTCTCCGCCATCCTTTGCCAGCATGCCCAGCATCATACGGATCGAAGTGGTTTTTCCGGCTCCATTGGTACCCAGCAGAGCGTAGACGCCCGGCGTTCTCATCTCAAAGCTCAGATCATCGACGACAACCTTGTCTCCGTATTTCTTATGTAAATGCGATACGATCAGACTCATAGCTGATTTCCTCCTTTATTTTTTCTGAATGATGAAGCCGCTGCCCTCCAGACGCATGGCCTCCAGATAATAGACTATGTTCATCGCAATCCATAGCAGGGAAAGGATGATCACCGGCACATTGCCGAAGTGGAACAGGACATTTCCCAGGGACAGCAGCATCCATCCGATGCTGCAGGCCACATTCATGAAGCGGAATGCCTTGTACGCCGCCTGATAGATCTTCAGTTTTTCCGCCTCGTCGCAGCTCTGCTCCCATTTGGAATGAAAGTTCATATCGTAGACGCTGCCCCGGTGTCCCGGATTCATCTTTTTGACCAGATCGACCTGAAGCTGGCTGATCCACACGCTCAGAAAGATTCCGGCCACAAAGATGACCAGTGAGACCAGAAAAAGACCTCTTCTCTCCGCGATATTCTGTTCGATATTTCCCAGGGAGACAGCAAAAAAGGCCATGCCAGACAGGTATCCTGTGCTCAGGATCATCATGGAAAAGGAAAGCTTCCGCTCTGCCGCGCTGAATGGATCCTCCTCCTCTTCTTCCGGTTCCAGATCCTCATCCCAGGATGCATATGTTTTCTTTGCGCCAGAATACTGAATCAGCGCGATCACCACCGGGACGAGCATGGCCAGGAGAGTCCCGTAGGGCGCCAGGAAATAGAGCCAGAATCCGGATTTCTGCGCCAGCTCCCCGCAGAAATCCTGCACGCCTTCCCTGTATACCATCAGTCCGGATACAACACCGACGGCAGCGCAGAGAATCAGCATCGGAATATAGGTCTTAAGCGCTTTTCTGTTTTCTTTCCTGATTTTGTCCTCATTCATCTCTATCATCCTCCTCGTACGAAAAAATATCCTCGACAGCTGTTCCGCATACCTTTGCGATCTTCAGCGCAAGGGTGACTGAAGGTGAATAGTCTCCCCTCTCTATCTGGCTGATGGTCTGCCTGGATGCGCCTACCATTCTTCCCATCTCGGACTGGTTTACACCGAGTCTGGCTCTGTGCTCCTTCAGTCTGTTGTGAAGCGGCATCTTCCACGCTCCTTTCTCCTGCCGTGAAAGCCTGTCGGACGGACAGGTCCGGCAGAGCATATGACAAGTTTATTTTCCAAAATGACAATTTTTCTTGTCATTTCATCTGTGATCACAGTATAACATTGACAAGGATTCTTGTCAATATCTGTTTCGGAATTCTGCAGAAAACAGGACAAAAAAGGCCGCCCGGGCACAATGTCATTAAGTTGAGATGACATTGCTCCCGGGCAGCCTTTGACTGAATTCTTCACTTCACCTCTCTGATCACCAGTTCATCGTAGCCGGTCTCCTCATCGAACTCCACATCGTATTCCCAGCTCTCCATTATCCCGATCACCAGCTCGCAGGTGGTGTTGATAATGCATCCTTCCTCCATGTGACCGCCTATGACAGACAGATCTTCCCTGGAAAAGGACACATGCAGATGGCATCGCTTCACAGAAACGGTTCCGGTCAGAGAAACGATTTCCATGGGTTCTTCTATCGTATGGAAACTGACGCCTCCGGCATCGCGGACTCTCCCCTGTATCACGCAGCCGGCGGCACTGAGAACCACACCTGCCTTGATTTTCTTTTCCATGCAGATTCTTTCTATCTCCCGGTACAGATCGCATCCCCGCCTCAGACGCACTGCAAAAGTATTCATATGTTTCTCTCCTTTTCTCCAGGCTATATTTCCATTGTACTATGTGAGCTTCATCTTGTCAAAAATTCATACTGTTTTCACCGGGACAGGGAAAACAGCCTCAGCTGTGACTGCTGCTCCTGCCTGCATGCGTATCTGCACTTAAAAAGCAGAGCATACATTCTGTACGCTCTGCCCTTTTCTCAGTACTGTTTGTTTCAGCTTAGTTCTTAGCTGCTGCGGCTGCCTGCTGTGCAGCTACTTCTGCAGCGAAATCTTCTTCTTTCTTCTCGATGCCTTCGCCTACTTCGTAGCGAACCATCTCAACGACCTGCATGTCCTTGCCGATCTTCTTGGCTTCTTCAGCGACATACTGTGCAACAGTCAGATCGCTGTTCTTTACGAACTTCTGGTCAACCAGGCATACTTCCTTCAGGATAGCCTTGACCTTGCCCGGGATGATTCTGTCAAGAAGTTCAGGCTTCTTGCCTTCGTTGAGGAGCTGCTGTCTTGCAATCTCAGTCTCGGATTCCAGCCACTTAGGATCAACCTGAGTCTCGTCAACGAATTTCGGACTCATGGAAGCAACCTGCATAGCCACGTCCTTACCTACAGTTTCGATTTCTGCAGCGGATGCATCAGTCCTGATGCCTACCAGAACGCCGATCTTGCCGCCGGCATGGATATATCCGGTATATACGACGCCTTCTGTGTTCAGCTTCTCGAATCTTCTGATGTTCATGTTTTCTCCGATCTTGGAGATCTTGTTTGTCAGAGCATCCTTTACAGTGCCTTCGTCACCGTAAGGCATTTCCATGAAGCATTCCATGCAAGGATTTTCCTTCTCGATAACTTTACCTGCAAGTGTGTCTACGAACTCGATGAATTCAGGATTCTTTGCAACGAAGTCAGTCTCGGAGTTTACTTCAATAACGGAAGCAGTCTTGTGATCGTCTGTGAAAGCGATCTGAACCAGACCTTCTGCAGCGATTCTGCCTGCTTTCTTTGCAGCCTTGGACAGTCCCTTTTCTCTCAGGACTTCGACAGCCTTATCGATGTCGCCATCGGTCTCTACCAGCGCCTTCTTGCAGTCCATCATGCCGGCACCGGTCATTTCTCTTAATTCTTTTACTAATTGTGCAGTTACAGCCATTTTGTTTCCTCCTGTTTTTCCGGTAATATGCGAAAATTATTCAGCATCCTCTGCAGTTTCTGCTGCCGCTTCAGCTGTCTCTTCTGCTTCAGCAGTTCCTTCATCAAAGCTTTCGCCCTGATTTGCTTCGATAACAGCATCAGCCATTCTTCCTGCGATGAGTTTGACTGCTCTGATAGCGTCATCGTTTGCAGGGATGATGTAGTCAACATCGTCAGGATCGCAGTTTGTATCTACAATACCGATGATAGGAATACCGAGGATTCTTGCTTCTTTAACTGCAATTCTTTCTTTCTTAGGGTCAACGATGAACAGTGCGCCAGGCATTCCCTTCATGTCTTTGATTCCGCCTAAGAACTTCTCTAATTTATCGTGTTCAGCTCTCAGCTTGATAACTTCCTTCTTGGACAGCTTGTCAAAAGTTCCGTCTTCTTCCATCTTTTCGATGTCAAATAATCTCTTGATTCTGCCGCTGATTGTCTTGTAGTTGGTCAGCATGCCGCCCAGCCATCTTTCGCTTACATAGTACTGTCCGCATCTCTTTGCTTCGTCAACGATAGCGTTCTGAGCCTGCTTCTTGGTACCTACGAACAGAATCGGCTTGCCTGTAGCTGCAACTTCCTTCATGAAGTCATAAGCTTCTTCGATCTTCTTTACAGTCTTCTGTAAGTCGATGATGTAGATTCCGTTTCTTTCTGTGAAGATGTAAGGAGCCATCTTAGGGTTCCATCTTCTTGTCTGGTGTCCGAAATGTACACCGGCTTCAAGTAATTGTTTCATTGAAATTACTGCCATTTTAGTTTCCTCCTGGTTTTTACCTTCCACTCGGCCTCGCGCGCATCAAACCGCCGTATGCGGCACCAATCTGCGCCAGCCGGGTGTGCTCATTGAATTAAAATATAAGCCCGTCAGACGAGCCGACACTAATTATACGTCATTTTTGTTGAAATTGCAAGCTTTTTTTGCTCTATTTAATATATATTTTATCTTTCTTTCGCTCCGGACCCGGATGCCTTGTGCTCCCGCAGAAACTGCTTGTATTTCTGCTTGGTCCTGATATAATTTTCTCTACCCATATTGTAACAGACACCGTTGTCAAAGCAGATGCTCTGGTCCGCCATGAAGGATATCCGTTCCATATTGACATAGCAGCCCTTCAGACACGGGTAGAATCTGTCGTCCAGAAGAGGCTCCACATTTTCGATTTTCTCGTAGTACTCGAACTCTCTCTGCCCGGTCACCACCCTGAGTTTTCTCCTGTTCCGCTGGATCATGACAATATCGCTCACTCTTATCCTTGCATTCTCGCTTCCTGAAATGATAGATAGATAATTCTCTTCCATGCTGATTCCTCCCTCTCTGATCCGTCTGTTTCTGCTTTCATCTATATTTTAAAATGGATACATCGGGGAGTAAATGCCGCAGATTCGACAAATTCCGACAGCCGAGGGGATATCCTTCACAGTCAGTCCGGCACGCGCATGCAAAATGCCAGGCCCTGCGGAATGCCTCACTCCGCTCAGAACCTGGCTTTTTTCATTCTGTATTCTGTTCAGCTGCTCTGCAGGAGTCCTCTGCGGCATCTTTCAGATCGCCGCACCAGGGCGACAGGATTATTCCTGACCTTCCTCCTCTGCAGAAACATTCTCTTCTCTCTTGTAGGTGATCAGATCCTCTGCAATCTCATGTGCAGCGATGGAAACCGGCTTGTTGATCTCACAGTCGGTCAGGATCGGCTTGCCGTCGATGATGTCTCTGGAACGCTTGGCAGCCATGATCACGATGGTATAGCGGCTGTCGGCCTTCTTTCTGATCTCATTGATTGATGGGTACAGCATTACACTTCCTCCTTGTATTTTTCGATGAGTTTGTAGATACTCCTGGAAACCCTGGAGTGTTCAGCCACAACGATGGCCTTGACTCTTGCCACGGCCTCCTCCAGTTCTCCGTTGACGACACAGTAGTCGTACTTATCTATGTAGGAGACCTCTTTCAGTGTCTGGGAAAGTCTGAGGTTGATGGCTTCCTCGGTTTCCGATCCCCTGCCGGTGATCCGCTTGCGCAGCTCCGCCATGGACGGCGGCAGGATAAAGATGAAAATGCCGTCAGGATATGCCTCTTTCACGTTCAGCGCGCCCTGAATGTCGATTTCCAGAACCACATCGATGCCCGCCTCCAGCTTCTCGATCACTTTCGCTTTCGGTGTGCCGTAATAGTTGCCGTAGACCTCCGCATATTCCAGAAGGCCGCCTCTCTCCACCTCTTCGAGGAATTCCTCCTTCGACGTAAAGTAATAGTTCTTCCCGTCCACTTCACCAGGTCTCGGTTTTCTGGTGGTCATGGAAACGGAAACCTCCACACGGGTCTCCTCTACCAGTCTCTGGCAGATGGTTCCCTTTCCGGTGCCGGACGGTCCGGATATGATAAATAGCTTTCCTGCATGTTCGGCTCTGTCCATTTTCGTCTCCTAATTCGTTTCGTATGAATGAATATTATATCATTTTTCTGACTTTAATTCAAGCAGTAATCCGGGATTTACTCTATATTCTGCACCTGTTCTCTGATTTTTTCTATCTCGGCTTTGATCTGCAGCATCAGTCCTGTTATCTGGATATCGTTGGCCTTGGAGCCTATGGTATTGGCCTCCCTGTTCATCTCCTGAACCAGGAAGTCCAGTTTTTTGCCGTCAGGCTGACTGCTCTTCTCGATAATGGACTTCATCTGATCCATATGGCTGTTGAGTCTGGTCAGTTCTTCGGTGATATTGCATTTGTCGGCAAAGATGGCCGCCTCGACCAGAATCCTGTCCTCAGGCACTGTGACGCTGTTTCCGATGAGCTCTCTGATCCTCTCTCTCAGCTTCTCTGTATAGGCCTTCGGCACGATCTCCGACCGCTCCTCGATCTGGTCCACCAGATCCTTGATGATGCCGCCCCGCATGATCAGATCAGCCGCCAGCTTTTCTCCTTCCACGCTGCGCATGGTCTCCAGATTGGCTGCGGCTTCTCTCACCGGCTGCAGAATGCATCTGGTCATCTCCTCTTCATCATCCACATCGGGAACCGCCTTCAGCACATCAGGCATCCCTGCCAGCATGGAAAGGGTGATGTCCCCGC
Organism: Emergencia sp.; assembly: GCA_051882975.1. Classification (GTDB taxonomy): domain Bacteria; phylum Bacillota; class Clostridia; order Peptostreptococcales; family Anaerovoracaceae; genus Senimuribacter. The sequence continues at coordinate 33,295 of JBJESV010000014.1, read as the reverse complement.
TCACGTCAAAACTCTCCTGCAGAGCTTTCAGATTCTCATAGTACTGCTGTGCGATCATGGTGTTGAGCCGGATGTTCACGTCGTTTTCCGTCAGATTTTCCACCATGACGGACACATCCACCTTGCCGCGCTTGATCTTCTCCTTGACCGTGTTTTTGATCTTGTCTTCCACAAAGGCATATCTGCGCGGCATCTTTACTGTGATGTCCGAATATCTGTGATTGACCGACTTGATCTCTACGATGATGTTCCGTTTTCCGTCGTTATATTCGCCTCTTCCGAAGCCTGTCATGCTTTTTATCATCTAACTTCTCTCTCTTTCTTTTTCATCAATGATAATATATATATTCTATCACATTCAGGGCCCGTTGACAAATCAATCCTTCTGAGGGTACAATAGAAAGGATATCGAAAACAGAAAGGAGACAACTTATGGCATACGATGGAATCATAACCTGCGCCATGGTCCATGAGCTGCAGGATCGCATCCTCCTTGGAAAAATAGAGAAAGTATACCAGCCGGAAAGTGATGAGCTGGTCTTTCACATACACACAAAAAAGGGCAATGTAAAGCTGTATGCATCTGCCGCCAGTTCCCACGCCAGGGTCCACCTGATCGAAGAAAACCTGCAGAATCCTCCGGCGCCGCAGGCTTTCTGCATGCTTCTGCGCAAACACCTGCAGGGCGGCCGCATCGTGGAGATCAGACAGAAGGACGCCGAGAGAATCATAGAAATATCTCTGGAGACCCTCAACGAGCTGGGATTCACCGTATCGAAAAAGCTGATCTTTGAGATTATGGGAAAACACAGCAACATCATCCTTGTGGATATGACCACCGGCAGGATCATCGACAGCATCAAGCGGGTATCCATCGATGCAAGCCGGGTCCGTCAGCTGCTCCCGGGCAAGGAATATCAGTACCCTCCCGCTCAGGACAAGATATCCTTCAGAGAGGCTGAAAGCTCATGGCTGGACAGCCTGAAAGGGGACAGCAAAGAAATCCTGTCACGAGTCGGCGGCATTTCTCCTGCCGTGGCAAGACAGCTGGCAGATATCCCCGACCGGGGCTGCTGGCTCTCCCGGCTCTGCAGCTCCATCGACCGGGGAACCTTTGTGCCCCGGGTCTACTGTGACGAAAAGGGAATACCCCAGGAGTTTCATATCACCGATCTATCAGAATTTGAAGGCGCAGCAGAGCGAACAGACTTCGACACGCTGAGTCAGTGTGTGGCCTACTACTTTGATCACAAGGCATCCTCAAACCGGGCAAAACAGAAATCGGGAGATCTGATCAGATCTGTATCTTCCTCTCTGGACAAACTTCTCCTGAAAAAGCAGCGTCTGTCCGAAGACCTTCTGAAAGCCGAGAATTCGGAGGACCTGCGGCTTTACGGCGAACTCCTGACTGCAAGCATGCATATGATCCGGCCCGGCGACGAATACGCCGAAGTTCCAAACTATTATGACGGTTCCACCGTCAGGATCCCTCTGGATCCCCGTTTTTCTCCGGCAAAAAACGCACAGCATTACTTCAAGCGATACGGCAAATCCAGGACCGCCATCAGAGAAAAGCAGATACAGCTGGAGGAGACCGGAAAGGAGATTCAGTATCTGGAGTCGGTGCTGACCTATCTTCAGAACACGGACAGCATAGAGGAAATTGAAGCACTCCGCAGCGAACTGGCAGAAACAGGCTATGTCCGCCGCCGCAAACAGCAGTTTAAAGAGAAGAAATACAGGGCTCAGCCTCACAGATATACGACCTCAGGCGGATTCACATGCCTGGTGGGACGAAACAACCGCGAGAACGACATCCTGACCCTGAAGACTGCAGGCAGAAACGACATCTGGATGCACACAAAAGACATCCCCGGCTCTCACCTTATCGTTCAGACACAGGGAAGAGAACTTTCCGAGCAGGATATCTTCGAGGCCGCCGCCATTGCGGCATGGCACAGCAAAGCCCGCACTTCGGAGAACGTTCCGGTGGACTATGTTCCGGTCCGCAATGTAAAAAAACCGGCTGGTGCAAAGCCGGGTATGGTCATCTTCACAGGCAACAGGACCGTATATGTCAATCCGGCCCTGCCTGAAGAGAAGAAATAATATTATTTACAGCATCTCAGCGATACCGATGATCTGGGTGCACAGAAACAGTTTTGTACCGCCTTTTGCCAGTTCGTAATGATCTTCGTGAACCTGAACTTCCGTTTTCAGCTCGCCTGCTGCCCCCTGGCAGCGGGCTTTTCTGCATGCGCGCTGCAGCGCCAGCACCTTGCCCCTTGCGACAGCTTCTTCGTAGAGCTCAAAATACTCCACCTTCTCGCCGCCGGTGACACGGAAATTTCCTTCGCCCATTTTGCATATGCACGGCTCTATTCTGACGGTATAGCGGCTTATCACGCTGCCCACAGCCGCACCTACGGCGTTGGCCACCATGGCATAAGGAGGGACATCTGTCTCCGTCTGCAGCATTTCCGCCACATCGCCGAGGAAAAAGCCTGTCGGCGCCCCTATGCCGATGACAGGAATCTTCGCCTGGAAAAAAGGCTGCATGAAGCTCCAGTCCTTTCCCGCTGCCTTCTTTCTGTACAGTTCACCTGTCAGTTTTTCCAGAACGGCCCCTTCCTGCTCTTCGGGATTGCTTCCCGTCTCATATTTGAAGAATATCCGCACCAGATTGCTGTACAGCTTTGCCTTTACCATATCGTAGATGGTTCTGCAGATCTCGTCAACGGGCTTTTTCATGACGTTATGAAGGTACAGAAGCCCCAGATAAGATGCACGCCTGCTGTATGCGTCAAAATCCCCGTAAAGGTGCATCACATCCGTCGGTGTCACTCCGCAGCGGATGATGACCCCCTCGTTCTCCAGACGGCGGCTGCTGAAGATATATGGACTTATGCCCACCGCCGCAGCAGCATCGGCAAAGATCAGCGGACCGTCCTGCAGCGCCCGGATCAGCTTCTGCTCATTGGGGGTGTATTTTTCCGGATCGGCCGGCGCACTGGCAAGAAGAAGGAACTGTCCGGCAGGATAGCTGTATGCAGAACCGGATGACACCAGCTCGTCCAGCTTTGTCTCCACCTGAGGATAACGGGACGCCGCCATACACAGCGGAATGATGCGGCGCTGATCCAGATAGATTCTGTTGTCGTCAAGCTCCACTGCGCTGTCTCCGCCCAGGCCGAAGGTATCTATGGTCACGCCTTTTACCATGGTTTTCCATGGGCCTATGGTGATGCCGCCCTTTCCTGTGACCGCATTTCCGTTTCTGACCAGAGCCACATCGGTGGTCGTACCGCCCATATCCACGATCAGTGCATCTTTCATGCTGGACAGTTCCATGGCTCCTATGATGCTGGCCGCCGGTCCGCACAGAAGGGTTTCCACCGGTCTGCTCATGGCATACTCCCGGCTCATGATGCTTCCGTCGCTCTTCACAACCTTGATGGGCAGAGAAAGACCCAGTTCGGCCAGAGAACGGTCGATGGAATCAAAAAAGCGGTCCATAACCGGCAGAAGCCTTGCATTGAGCAGGGCTGTCGCACCCCTCTTCTGGACATTGACCTCCTGATACAGATCGTAGCCGCATACCACCGGAATATCCAGTGTCTCCCGGATGATTCTCTCTGCTTCCTTCTCATAAGCTCCATCGTTGTATTTCGGATTGATCTGTACGACAGCCACACTGTCACAGTCTGTAAACCGTTCACTGAGCTCCCTGCGGAAGGCGTCCCAGTCCGGGCTGTTATCTTCGCTGCATTCCCTCGCCGGATCCCCTTTCAGGAAACAGATCTCAGATACGGGAGGAAGTCCGTAGGTCCCTTCCATCTTCTCCACCACAGCCTCTCTGACCCCGATGAACACCAGTCTGGCCCGTCCCCCTTTACCTTCCACGCAGGCATTGGTCGCCAGAGTCGTGGACAGAGACAGGTAATCAGCCTTTCCGACCAGTTTCTGATCCAGACCCTTCAGGGCAGTCAGTATGCCTTCCTTCAGATCCTGTTTTGTCGTCAGGGTCTTGCTGCAGGACAGAATGCGGTGAGTTTCCGTATCCATGATGACTGCATCTGTACATGTTCCCCCTGTGTCGATTCCTATTCCAATCATGCTGCATCTGTTGCCGGCGCTTACTCTTCTTCCGGCGCTCCTCTCCTGATTTTTTCTCTTATTCTCATCATCTTGATATCGGTAGCTGAAATCGTGTCCGCGCACTCTTTCAGTTCAGCCATGATTTCATCCGCTTCACCGATATCCTGCTTGTACTTCATCTTGTGTTCCAGACTGGCCCAGAAATCCATTGCAACAGTACGGATCTGCACTTCCACACGCATAGGCCTTTTCTCATTTGAGAAGAATACCGGCACTTCAACGATCATATGATAGCTCCGGTAGCCGTTGGGTTTGGGGTTCTGTATGTAGTCCTTGATCTGCAGGACCCTTATATCATCCTGCTGTGCAAGCATTCTTGCCACTTTGTAGATGTCATCCACGAAAGAGCATATGACCCGGATTCCAGCCACATCGTTGAGGTTCTCCTCCAGAGACTCCAGAGAAATGGGAAATCCCTGCCTCTGCAGCTTCTCGAAAATGCTTACCGGCTTTTTCCTCCTGGAGGATATGGACGAAATCGGACTCTGCCCCCCTGTCATGGACAGTTCATCGTTGAGGATCTCCAGTTTTGTTCTCACTTCGCGGATTGCAGAATCATACCGCATCATCAGAATGTCAAACTGTCTCATAACCTCTTTTACCTCTTTCTGGCTCTCCGGCAGAAATTCTTTCATCAGTTCATTGATTTTATCTTCGTTCTTCATGTCATCTCCTCCATATTATTTATCGTGTCTTTACAAAAAAATACTGAAAAGTTACAAAAAAGTTCCAAAAATTTACATGCCTCTTGCTTTTCTTCACCAGGTGGTTTACATTTATCCTTACAGAAAAAGACTGCTGCAGGGCAAAGAAAAAAGGAGGTACCCGCTATGAAAAAGTACTGCTCTTTATGCGGCAATATCTATCACAATACTGTCTTTAAAGGTGGTTTTATCTGTGAGGATTGTATCTCATATATCAAAAAAATTCAGAAATAAGTTAATGCAATCTGTAAACCGGCGGCACTCAGCTTTCTGCCTGCAGGCACTTTAATCGCAATATCCGTCCTGCATCAGTCTTTCTTCTCTTCACTCTGTCCGGTCCTGCGGCGCTTCTTTCCATCACCCCGCTGTTTACGCGCTCTGGCCGCTTTTTCCGCCTTTTCCCGGTTGATACGCCGTCTGGTCTTTGCCTTCATGACAGAAAACCCGAACCTGCCCAGGGGATTTCGCCGGATGCCGAAATATTCCCCGTGATTGTAGCAGAGCAGACCTGCCCGGTCCAGCCGGATACGGCCTTCTTCGTCAAAAAGAGTCTCATCGGCGTGGACTTTCACGATCTCTGCAATAAACATATCGTGGGTCGGATATTCTCTGACTTCGACGACTTTACACTCCATGTTTACAGGCGATTCGGCAATCATGGGGCAGCGTACGATCTCCGCCGCTTCCGCATGGAGCCCCGTCTCCTGAAATTTATCCACATCCCTGCCGGATTTCACTCCGCAGAAATCTGTCTCCCGAACCAGCTCTTCCGTGGTCAGATTGATGACAAATTCTCCGCTTTCACTGATAAGTCCATGTGAATGGCGCGATTTACGCACTGACACATAAGTCATCGGCGGCTGCGAATTTACGATGCCTGTCCAGGCGATGGTGATGATATTGCGCTGCCCGCCCTCTCCGCAGGTGACCATGACTGCCGGAACGGGATTCAGCATCGTCGAAGGTTTCATCGCTGTCTTTCCCATTATTTCTCCTTTCTCAGTCCTGCCAGAACCTCTTCAAAATAGGCCGGCAGCTGACTTTCAAACTCCATATACTGACCGGTTGCAGGATGGACGAATCCCAGCACTCTGGCATGGAGCATCTGCCCCTGAACCTTCAGCGCCTGTTTTTTCGGTCCGTAAACCATGTCTCCTGCAAGGGGATGCCTGATATAGGCCATATGGACTCTGATCTGATGAGTCCTCCCCGTCTCCAGCCGCGCCTCGATGAGGGTATACCGTCCGAATCGCTCCAGGACCCTGTAATGGGTCACCGCATGCTTTCCATGCTCCGCATCCGTAACAGCCTGCCTCAGCCGGTTTTTCGGATCTCTTCCGATGGGCGCATCCACAGTCCCCTCTTCCTCTCTGATATTGTCATACACCAGCGCCTGATATCTCCTGGTGATGGAATGCTCTGCCAGCTGAGCCGAAAGGGACTCGTGAGCCATATCGTTTTTGGCGATCATCAGCAGGCCGCTGGTGTCTTTATCTATGCGGTGAACGATGCCGGGACGTATGATTCCGTTGATAGACGACAGTCTGTCTCCGCAGTGATACATGATGGCGTTGACCAGCGTCCCGGTATAATTTCCCGGTGCAGGATGGACCACCATTCCCTTCGGCTTATCCACCACCAGAACATCGTCGTCCTCATATACGATATTCAGAGGAATGTCCTCCGCTTCCACGGACAGGATCTCCGGCTCCGGTATGGTGATTTCCACCTTATCTCCGGGCAGAGCTTTGTATTTCTTGCTGGTGCATACTTCTCCGTTGATAAGAACCAGTTCCTTCTCAAAGAGTTTCTGAATAAAACTTCTGGAGATATCCGGCAACGACAAAGAGAGCACGAGGTCTAACCTGGTGCCCTTCTGGTCTTCTTCGATATAAAACTGGTATTTCTGTTCCTGCTGCATCATTGTTTCTTTAACCGTTCGCCTGCCAGCACATAGAGGATGAACAGACCGCAGCCCAGCGTCACGTAGATGTCTGCCACGTTGAAGATGGGCGGAAAGATACTGAAGTCAATCATGTCTGTCACGCTCCCGAAAACGATCCGGTCGATCAGATTCCCGATGCCTCCGGTTATGATCAGCATCCAGGAGGTATAGAGGCTCCAGTGCTCCCCCCTGTGCCTGTGAAGGTACCACAGAGCAGCTGCGATCGCCAGAACCGGCACAATGACCAGGAGCAGCCTCTGACCGCTCAGAATGCTGAACGCAGCACCGCTGTTGCGGATATATGTCAGGCGGAAAAAGTCGCCGATAATGCTGATGGAATCTCCCACCTGCATCCAGCTCCGGACGGCAGCTTTCGAGAGCTGATCTGCTGCAAGAAGCAGAACGGCTGTTATATAATATCTCATACTTATTTCACAATTCTCGTTCTGGTGAGATCCGACGCTGATGCGGACGCTTTGTCTCCGTCTTCAGAAAATCCGAAGTCATCGCGGAGAATCTCCTCCAGCGAACGGTCCGTCACGACCATGGTATCAGACATATCAGGTTTTCCGGATACGATCACCGTATCATGCGTATTCCCCGTTTCGCCCTGCAGCATATCTGTATCTGCAGCGCTGAACCTGACGGTTTCCTTCAGCGGAGCCGTCTTTGCTGTATCGGACATCGCGCTGCGTTTTGCAGCTTCTGCATCCGCTGCCGCGTTTTCATCCATAGACGCCGGGAGGAACTCTTTCTCAAGATCTGCGAAAAGGTCTTCGCTGGATCCTTCCAGCTGGCTCAGTTCATCTTCAAGCATCTGACGGTATCTTTCCCTGAAACGGCTTACCTTTCCTTTCAGTTTCTCGCCTTCCTCTGTCAGTTTGGAGACAGAATCACGGGCGTCCCTCTGGATGACCTCCGCATCCATCTGCGCATTTCTGATAATGATCTCAGCACGCTTCTCGGCGCTTTCAGAGATGTCATTCATCAGCTTCTTGGCAGATTCCAGCGTGTTCAGAACAGAGGATTCAGACTTCCTGCACTGTTCCAGTTCCTTGTTCAATGTGTCGACTGCCGCCTTGAGTTTTTCGTTCTCTGCGATAAGCTCCTGCAGATCCAGATAGATTTCATCCAGAAATTCATCCACTTCTTCTGCATTATAGCCTCGCATGGATTTGGAAAATTCCTTGTTTTCTATTTCCAGTGGAGTAATCATATTTTTTTCCTCTCAAACACTTACATGAATATCAGCATGACCAGACGCATCAGAATCCTGGCGACGATTTCCACCAGGAAAAAGGCCAGAAGCACAGAAAAGTCAAACATGCCTGTGTTGATATTCAGTTTCTGAATCAGCATTCTGCAGGGATTTACCACCGGCTCGGTCAGCCTTGCCATAGCCATATATGCTTTACCGAGCGGGGAATAGGGATCCCTCGCAAACCAGCTGAGAATAGCCCTGAGCACCAGAGCCATCGTAATAATCTGCGCGAACCAGTAAATGGCTCTTATCAATACTGCTGCCAATGTTTACCTCCAGGGACTCTCGTCTTTTGCTCCGAACTCAAAGGATGCCCGTTCTTCCTGAGAAGATGCGATATCCACGTTTTCCGGTGCAAAGATGAATATATTGTTGGCCACTTTCTGGACATTGCCGCCCAGTGCGTAAGTGGCGCCGCTCATAAAATCGAAAATTTTTCTGGCCACTTCGGTCTCCAGCTTCTCCAGATTGATGATGACCGGTCTTCTGCCTTTCAGGCTGTCAACCAGCTTCGGGCACTCCTCAAAAGCCTTCGGCTCTATGAGAACGAGTTTGAATGCGCTGGTATTTGCCACAGAAAATCTCTTCTCTGAAGCTTTGGATGCAGCGACATACGGTTTCTTCTCCTGTGCCGGAGCTTCTGAATAGGACCGTCTCGGCTCCTTTGCCAGCTTTTCCTTTGCCGCATTAATCTCTTCTTCTGTAATCATTTCGTCGTCTTCCAGTTCTTCGATGCCGATTACTTTCTTGATTGAATCTGCAAAACCCATTGTTATTCCTCCTGTTTATTTCTCTTCGCTGCGATAATCTCTGTAACCAAAGATGGCTGTGCCGACTCTGATCAGATTGGATCCTTCCTCTATGGCAACCTCAAAGTCATTGGTCATACCCATGGAAAGATATTTAAAGTCTATTCTTTCGCTCTTCTTTTCCGCATACCTGTCGTAGATTTTCTTCACCTCTGCAAAGTATTCCCTTGCATCCTCAGGATTTTCCTCGAAAGGAGCTATGCACATCAGGCCCCGGATTCTGATATTCGGACACTGCTCTGCGATGTCGCTGATCAGCTGATCGGTCTCCTCTGTGGTGATGCCGAATTTGGATTCCTCCATAGCCGAATTGACCTGAATCAGAATATCCATAGTCAGATCATGCTGCGCCGCTCTCTTGTCGATCTCCTTTGCAAGATGCAGGGAATCCACAGAGTGGATCATGCTGACCTTGTCGATGATATACTTGACTTTGTTGGTCTGAAGATGACCGATCAGATGCCATCTCACCGGCTTCACGTGATCGTACTTGTCCATGATTTCCTGGACCTTGTTCTCGCCGATATCCGTTATTCCGGCATCTATGGCCTGATTCATCTCCTCAGGCGTATGAAGTTTTGTCACCGCCACAAGCAGAACATCATCGCCGCTGCGTCCCGAGCGCTCTGCCGCTTTTGCTTTTAACTCATTGATGTATTCGATATTTGACTGAATTGACATTTCTACACCTGCCTTCTAAATTTTATTTTGGATTTTTTAATATCTCATCGTATATTTCTACGGTGCTTACCACATTTCCTTTTTCATCCAGATAGGACGTATCCGTCACGAGAGACTGTTTTCCGTCGCTCTTTATAATCTGTACCGGAACAAAGACATAATTGCTGCTCCTGGTTCTGACATATACCCCCTTCTGTCCGTCTTCCGTAACGATACTGTCGTTCTCCAGAATCAGACCGCGCTCCTCATATGTCACCAGCGATACGGAACACGAACGGGTTCTTCCCAGCTTGGAATAATAGTTCTCGGTGACCAGAATCACACGCACCCGGTCGCCCATGGACTTTACAGAGTAAACCTCTGCCTCCAGCGAATCGTCTTCAAACTCGACAGTGACACTGAGGCCTTTCTCATATCTTTCTGCAGAATCCTGCGGAAGAAAGCAGACCATATACCATCTGGTTCTGTCGACGATCTTGAAAACAGGCTCGCCTGCTGATACACTGTCCCTTCGCAGATCCGCAACGCCTTCCTGCGTGATCTGACTGTAATAGTCAAAGGAACCCTTTTCCATGGTCTCCGGTGTCAGTTTCCCTTCGTAGCCGTCGGCATAGTAGCTTACTATACCTCCGGTCTGAGCCCGGAAATCCTCTGAGACCAGAGCGTCTCCGGAAAGCCTGTCCAGAATTTCCGAATAGGTTCCGTCAGACTCCCCGCCGCTGCCGTCGGTCTCCATGATCTGCGTGCCTTTTCTGACCAGCGTGCCGCCTTTGATATACCGGTTGGCATTCCCTCCGGCAGCTGCAGTATAGACTGTCTCGTTCCTGACCAGCCAGCACTGGGCATCATCTGAAATCTTCAGTTCTCCATAGCCTGCAGTATAGGAGGATACAAGCGCTCCCGTCACCGTCGGCACGATATATATGATCACATAGAGTGCGGCAAGGGCTGCAATGAATAGAACTATCGGTTTTTTCTTTATCTTTTTCATAAAATTATTTTACATCATTTTATCACTTTTTCCAAGACTTTCTGCTCATCTTTTGTCAAATCGCCATGATTCTTCACAAAGTTTTCAAAGAGATCCGGACGGAGTTCTCTGGTCAGCAGCAGTGACTGTTCGAACTTCCACAGATGGATCAGCCGGTGATTCCCTGAGACCAGCACTTCGGGAACTTCCATGCCGTTGTAGCTTCTCGGCTTGGTATACTGCGGATATTCCAGCAGTCCGCTGTAGATGGATTCCTCTGTTGCCGCGTCCTGACTGGAAAGCACACCCGGAATCAGCCTTGCCACCGAATCCACGAGAACCATGGCGGCCAGTTCGCCGCCGGTCAGAATATAGTCTCCTATGGAGACCTCCTCCATGTTCCAGTGTTCCAGTGCACGCTGGTCCACTCCTTCGTAATGACCGCATAGAATCGTCAGCTCATCTTCTTCCGACAGCTGCCGTATCATATCCTGATCCAGTATCTTTCCCCGCGGCGACATGTACAGTATCCTCTGCGGTGCAGGATCGAGAGAACTGAGCGCACCGAAGATGGGGTCAGCCATCATGACCATGCCCGGACCGCCGCCGAAGGGATAGTCATCCACTTTTTTGTGCTTGTCCCGGCTGAAATCCCGTATATTGATAAATTGAAATTCCAGAATGCCTTTTTCAGCTGCTCTGCCCAGAATGCTTCCTGTAACAGCTGAAAACATTTCCGGAAACAAAGTGAGTATATTGATCTTCATGTTTCTGCTTTCTCTATCCTCCCTACCGGCCTTCAATCATGCCTTCGATGAGCGCCACTCTGACAAAGCCGCCTTCCAGGCTCACTTCTTTCACAAAGGTGGATACGGCCGGAATCATAGCTTCTCCGCCGCCTTCCAGGCTGACCACGTAGACGTCCTGGGAGGAAGGCTGCAGAACATCCTTTATTACGCCCAGCTTTTCTCCCGATTCTTCGTCTACGACAGAAAGACCGATCAGATCTCTTATATAAAAGGTATCCTCCGGCAGTTCTGCAAGGTCGTCCTCGGTGATGAAGACATCCTTGTTCTTCATGGCTTCTGCCCCGTTGCGGTCATCTATACCCGCCAGCTTGAGAATGACCATGTGCTGCTGATACCTGACTTTTTCTATTTCATATTCCTTCTCGTCAACGATGATGCGTTCAAGTTCCTCATATCTCTCTCTGTATCCGGAATAGTTGTAAACCTTTACTTCCCCGCGCAGAGCTACCGCGTTGACGATTCTTCCGATTTTAATTTTTTCCATTTTTCTCCTGATTATATTTGAAGCACATGAAGATGCGGATGATCTCCATGTGCCCCTGTGTGCAATATTATTCGTTTTCGGAAACGATCTCTACTACTACTTTTTTGTTTTCTTTTGTAGCTGCGGCCTTTACCACGGTACGGAGTGCCTTGGCAATCCTGCCCTGCTTTCCGATTACCTTGCCCATGTCATCAGCTGCAACCGTAAGCTGCAAAACACTGCCATGCCGGTCCTTTTCTTCGGTCACCACGACATGATCAGGATGATCCACCAGTGATTTTGCAATTGATTCAACTAACTTAGTCACGTTATTTCACCGCTTTCTTATTCAATGATGCCAGATTTCTTGAACAGACCCTTTACAACATCAGTAGGCTGTGCACCGTCAGCTAACCATTTCCTGGCCTTTTCGTCATCGATCTTGATCACAGGCGGCTCAGTCAGCGGATTGTAATAGCCGATCTCTTCGATGAACTTGCCGTCTCTCGGTGTACGGGAGTCAGCAACAACCACTCTATAAAAAGGCTTCTTGTGAGCACCCATTCTCTTTAATCTGATTTTAACCATTATCTTGTTCCTCCTTGATACTTTTAATTTATTTTTATATTTTTAAGTTTTATAATAAACCTCTGAACATTTTGTTCCTCTTCAGTGCTTTCGGATTGGAAAGCTGTCTGACCATCTTCTTCGTTTCCTCATATTTTCTGATCAGGTTGTTGATCTTGCTGACAGGCTGTCCGCATCCCGCCGCAATGCGCTTTCTCCGGCTGGCATTGAGAATATTCGGATTCTGCCGTTCCTCTATGGTCATAGACTGGATGATCGCCTCCATCTGACGGAATTCCTTTTCGCTCTCCTCCAGATCGATGCCTTTCATCTGGGCTGATGACATGCCGGGCATCATTTCCAGGACCTTTCCCAGTCCGCCCATGCTTTTCACCTGACCCATCTGATCCATGAAGTCCTCCAGAGTAAACTGATTCTTTTTCAGCTGTTTTTCCAGCTTTTCCGCCTTTTCCTCATCGAAGGCCGCTTCAGCTTTCTCTATAAGGGAGAGCATATCGCCCATTCCAAGGATCCTGCTCGCCATACGCTCCGGATGGAAAGGCTCCAGTGCATCGAACTTCTCTCCGACACCCATGAACTTGATCGGCTTGCCTGTAACCTTTTTCGCAGAAAGGGCCGCACCGCCGCGTGAGTCGCCGTCCATCTTGGTCATGACGATGCCGTCCACACCAAGCTTCTCGTTGAATCCCTGTGCCACATTGACCGCATCCTGACCTGTCAGGGCATCGACCACCAGAAGAATCTCGTGAGGTCTTACTGCCTTCTTGATATCCACCAGTTCATCCATCAGAGCCTCGTCTATCTGAAGACGGCCCGCCGTATCGACGATGAGAACGTCGAAGCCCTTCTTTTCAGCCTCTTTCTTCGCCTCCTGTGCGATCCGGGCCGGATCCCTGCTGTCCCTCATGGTGAACACCGGAGTGTTGACGGCCTTGCCGACAACCTCCAGCTGGTCGATGGCTGCCGGCCTGTACACATCGCAGGCGCAGAGCATCGGCTTCTTGCCGTGCTGCTTCAGATAACTGGCCAGCTTGCCGCAGGTCGTCGTCTTACCTGTACCCTGCAGACCGACCATCATCAGCGTCGTAAAGCCGGATGGAGAATAGGTCAGCTTGCTGCCGGTCCCTCCCATCAGCTCCACCAGTTCCTGATTGACGATCTTGATAATCTGCTGAGCCGGGGTCAGACTCTCCAGGACTTCTGCTCCCAGACATTTTTCTTTAACATCGCTGACAAAACTCTTCACGACTTTGAAGTTGACATCTGCCTCCAGCAGAGCCAGCTTGACCTCGCGCATAGCCTCGTTGATATCAGCCTCTGTCAGGACACCCTTGCCCTTCAGTTTCTTAAACGCACTCTGTAATTTATCTGATAAGCTTTCAAATGCCATGTAACTACCTCTTCATCAGTCTTCTTCCAGACCGCTTATCACGGCCCTGATCTCCTGCAGGCTGTCTGCAAGCTCCTTCTGGTCAGCGTAGCGCTCGCTCAGCTGATCCAGCATGGTCTCGATTTTTCTGAAGGCTTCGCCTGATCTGACAAACCGTTCCACCAGTCCGAGCTTCTCTTCGTATTCGTAAAGGGACTTCTCTGCCGATTTCAGCGAGTCATAGACCGCTGCCCTGGAAATTCCAAACTCCTGCGCGATCTCCGCCAGAGAAAGGTTTTCCTCATGGTACAGTTCCATAACCTGCTGTTTCCGCCTGGTAAGAAGCTGCCCGTAAAAGTCATATAAAAGGCTTGCTTCTGTAATCTTATCTATCATATTCTGTCCTTTACTGTTTTTATGCAAGAAAGATACCTGTCAGGGAATCTGCCTTGACACTATGATAGATTAACATACTGCGCGCCCGGTGTCAAGGGTTTTTGCTTGACATTTATGGTTTCTTTTACTCCACTTCCACATAATCCATACTGTCCCGGCTTACAGGCCCCTCTTTGATAAAGGTTCCTTCTGCTCCGCAGTCCGGGCATCTTCCGAACTGATCTCCCATCTCATTGAGAAGATCCAGCGCGTATCTGAATTTTCTGCCGCATTGCGGGCACTGATAATACATATAGAATGCTCCCCAGGTCATATTGCCGCCTCCCTGTGATTATTATTTACGCACCTGCGAAAGATAGGTGATGGTGAATGTTCCGTTTTCCTCCATAAGCTCCATCAGCTGCTCATACTCTGTCTTCGCTTCACTGTCACCGCTGCCGGCGAGTCCTGACAGGAAAGAGAACAGATCGTTCTTCGGTGTGTAGCTCATGGTGTGTACATCGCAGTCTTCCAGTTCATAGGACTTTTTCATATCGTTTACAGCTCCTTCCAGGGTGCCGATTTCATCGATCAGTCCGTTCTCCTTTGCCTGCTTTGCAGTGTAGACTCTGCCGTCACCCAGCTTCTTCGCTTTTTCTGACGACATGCCGCGGCCTTCGGCCACAACGCCGATAAACTGTTCATAAGCCTCGTCCACCAGGCTCTGGAAGATTTCCTTCTGTTCCTGGGTCAGGGGCTGTACACTGCTGCCCATGGATTTGTTGTCACCGGAATCGATGGTCACTGTTTTGATTCCCATTTTTTCCAGGAACCCGGAAATGTCGTACAGCGTTCCGATGGTCACGCCGATGGAACCTGTCCAGCAGTTGCGGTTGGCATAGATTTTATCCGTTCCTGCAGAAATATAATACCCGCCGGAAGCCGCCATGGACTCCATATAGGTGTAGACAGGACGACCTGTATCCATATATTCCATTATTTTCAGATAAAGCTCGTCGATGGCATAGACCTCTCCGCCCGGAGTATCCACAGACAGAATCATTCCTTCATTGAGAGGATCTCTCATCATCTGATCGATACGCTCGATGAGCCAGTTCTGATTGTATGTATCGCTGCTGCCGCTGTCTGAGCTCATGGTCCCGTGAACCTGCAGAATTCCGATGTATCTGCTGCTGTATTCGTAGTCTTCTTCTGCTGTGCCGTACAGTCCCTCTTTCAGGCTGCTGATACCGCGGGTGCACCCCACGCCTGCGCCTACAACCACAACGGCTATGATCAGAAAGATGACCAGCCCTTTCTTCCAGCCTGTGAGACTGCCGGATTTCTTTTCCCGTTTTCTGTAAAGGGAATCCGGGTCGTAGGTGTTGACTGTACGGGGCTGCGGGGATGCCCCTTTTTCTTCTTCT
Organism: Emergencia sp.; assembly: GCA_051882975.1. Classification (GTDB taxonomy): domain Bacteria; phylum Bacillota; class Clostridia; order Peptostreptococcales; family Anaerovoracaceae; genus Senimuribacter. Next base: position 17,736 of record JBJESV010000014.1, on the reverse strand, counting down.
GTCCGCTCCGGCGGCCGATTTTCCGGTCTGTTGTCCGGATTGTCTTTCTGTGTGCCGTTTTCTGGATTGTTGCTATCGTAAATCATTGCTAATCTCCTTTTTCAGCAGAGAACCTGCTTTAAAATACATATATAGCGGTATTGTATCATTTTTTTCCGGGTTTGTAAATGAAGACCTGAGCGGAACATATTCCCTGTCTGAACGCCCATTCTTCCATACATTGACAGGCTCCGCAAAAATGTATTATAATTTCAGATATAGATTTATATAGGTAGTAAAAGGAGAAATCATGCTATACGATTGTATTATCATCGGCGCAGGAGCATCCGGACTTTTCTGCAGCGCAGCCTTTCCGTCAGAACGTGCAGCAGGCTCTGACAACGGAGCACAGTGCCGGGCTTTTCGCGGACTGGTTCTGGAAAAGACTTCGAGACCCGGCACCAAGCTCCTGATGAGCGGAGGAGGACAGTGCAATATCACCCATGCCGGATCCGTCAGAGACTTTATCCCGAAATACGGAAAAAACGGCAGCCGCTTCAGAAGCTGTCTGTACCGACACAGCAATCTGGAACTTATGGATTTTCTTCATGAAAACGGGATCAGCACGGTTATACGGGAGGACGGCAAGGTTTTCCCCGCTTCCATGAATGCCCGGCAGATTCTGGATATGCTTCTTGCCCGGACAGAAGCAAACGGATTTCAGCTCATCTGCGGCAGCGAGGCTGCCAAAATCCGCCGAAGGGATGACGGCCTTTTTCAGATCAGGACAGACGGAACCGGCAGATCCGCCGGCGCTTCATATCTTTGCCGGAACCTGGTCATCGCCTCAGGCGGCTGCTCCTATCCTTCCACCGGCTCAGACGGAAGCTTTTTCAGAGTGATCCGCAGAGATCTGGATATGGATGTTACAGAACTCCGTCCAGCCCTGACTCCGGTCAATGTGACCGGCTACCCCTATGCGGCCCTGGCAGGTATCGCCCTTCAGAATGTTCATCTCTCCGTATTCAGTGCAGACACCGGACGGAAAAAAGCGGAAGCCTCGGGAAGTCTTCTCTTTACACATGAGAACTTTTCCGGACCTCTGGTATTAAATCTTTCCAAAGAAATCACAAAAGGCGACAGAATTGTGTTAAACTATATATATCCGGATGACAGAACCTGTGCGCTGGACAGAATCAGTCTCGCGTGCAGAAACAGCAGGATGCGTCTTCACAATCTTTTGCCGGAGGTGTTCTGCCTGCCCAGAAGCTTCCTGCAGGCAGTGATCTCCCGGACAGGAGAAAAGCCAAAAGCCATCGCATCCCTGCTGACAGAGGACAGTTTCTCTGTGGAAAGCCTGACAGGGTTTCACAAGGCTATGGTCACGTCAGGCGGCGTCTCACTGTCAGAAGTCAATCCGAAGACAATGGAATGCGTCAGATTTCCCGGAATCTATGTCATTGGGGAAGCCCTTGACATAGATGGAGAAACAGGCGGTTACAATCTGCAGTTTGCCTACTCGAGCGCAAAATCTGCAGCTGATGCGATTGCCGGATCACTGATACAGGAGGAATCATTTTATGAGTGAAAAAACCGGAAAAAAAGAAACAAAAGAAAAACCGAATATCTATGTTGAAATCACTGCAGAGCAGAAAGGCATCCCATATGAAAAAGCGCAGAAGGAAATGGATAAAGTATATAAAAAGTACGGGATCAACTACAGAGAATATGCCGAACACAAGCTTTTTTCATTTAAACGGCGCCGCGACTACAGGGAAAAAATCAAAAACATAATGCTGCAGAATCAGCGATATGTGAATTATATATGCAGCGATACGGGCTGGTCCTATGAAAAAGCTGAAGCTGCTGCCAGGGCCGCCAAGGAAAAATACGGTTTTTCCTACAGAACCTATTCCACTTACCGTTTTTTCGAATGCTCTGAGGAAGAAATCGAGGCAAAGAGAGAACAGTGGAAAGAGAACAGGAAGAAGTACCGGAAAATCGTCAAAGAGAATACCGGATGGAAACTTCACGATGTGATCAGGCATATGCGCCGCTACAGCGTTCTGTATAATATCATTCCCGCATACTATGTGCTTTACCGTGCATGGGAGCTTTCTGATGAAGAGATGGACACCTACGCCCGCCAGGAGATCAGCCGCGATCTGTGGGTAAAATACAATACCCGGGAAGATGCTCATGTGCTGGCGGACAAGCTCCTGTTTGACCAGATGTACAGAGATTATATCGGCCGGAAGTTCTGGGTCAACGTGGATACGGATTTTGATGAATTCAGAGCATTTACTGAAGGGCTGGACAGCATCTTCTGCAAGCCTGTCCTGGCAGGCGGCGGACTTGGAACGTCAAAGATCGATCTGGACCACAATGAGGAAAAACTCCGCGCCCTTTACGATGATTTCATGTCCAGGGACCGGATTCTCGTAGAGGAATGTGTAAAACAGCATCCTGAAATGGATGAATTCATTCCAGGATGTGTCAACACCATCCGTGTTGTCATCCTTCTGAAAGACGGTGTGAGCCATGTCATCTGTACAGGGGTCCGCTTCGGCCACAGCGGCATCACGGATAACTTCAGCCACGACGGCATGGTCTGTGATGTGGACAGGGATACAGGCATTATCGTGACTCCTGCCATTGACAAAAAGGGAAACATTTACGAAAAACATCCTGTCTCCGGCAAAAAGTTTGTCGGATTCCAGATTCCTATGTGGGACGAGGTTCTTAAGACGGCAGACGCCGCTATCCGCGTGCAGGATGGTGTCAACTATGCAGGCTGGGATCTGGCCATATGCGAAGACAGGGTCGTTATCATAGAAGGCAACTCCATGCCCGATCTGGTTCTGGTCCAGGCCCCTTATGCACCGAAAAAGGAAGGAAAGAAATACCTGTTCGAACCTTATCTCTGAATCTGCGGAAAATCGGACGTATTTACCGTAATCAACAAATTGACAAACTGCATAATTCTCTATATAATGACATTTGATAATCAAACAGAAAAACGAGGTAATATCAACTATGTTCTTAAAAAAAGCTGCAAAAAAGTTAAAGCAGGCAATCGTGGCGAGAGAATTCCATTCCGGATTTTCCAAGTTCTGGATTGTCAGTGCTTATAAATTTGCGCTGACTCTGATGGGCAAGCGGAGATCCAGACAGGAAAGCGCCTATAAGATCATCGAGGAGAGCATCCCTCCCGAAAAATTCGCAGATAAGAAGTATGTGAAGAAACTCTACAATGAGATCCTCTTTGCAAGATTCATGTACGGTATCGCTGTAAGGGAATATTTCGTATACGATTTCGAAAAGCTTTCCCACGAAGGGCGCAAGACTTTCGTCACCAGGAGTAATAAATATCAGTATTACAGAATGCTCAACGATCAGAACTATACACCGTATTTCAACATGAAGACAGAAACCTACCGGAAATTCAAGGATTTTTACGGCAGAGAAGTGCTGTGCATCTACGACAGAGAGGATTATCCGAAATTCCTGGATTTCGTCAGCCGCCATCCGAAGTTCATCTACAAACCGGCTGATGACTACGGCGGACACGGTGTGGAAATATATGACTCCCGCGACTATGCGTCTATGGAAGATCTCTTTGAGCTGATCATCTTTAACGGATTCTGCGTTGTGGAGGAACTGATCGTTCAGGCTGATGCAATCGCGCGGCTCCATCCGCAGTCCGTCAATACTATGCGTGTCGTAGCTTATCTCTCTCCGAGCGGTGAAACCAGTATCCAGTGGTGTTTCCTCCGCATGGGCATGGGTGGAAGCCACACGGACAACATGAGTTCCGGCGGGCTTGCCGCCATGGTGGATCCTGAAACCGGCATTATCTACTCTACAGGCCGTGACTGGAAAGGAGATGAACATATCTTCCATCCTGATACGGGAATTCAGCTCGTCGGTTATCAGATTCCTGACTGGGATCAGCTCCGCAGGCTGGTTTCTGATCTGTCCAGAGTCATGCCGCAGGTAAGACTTGTGGGCTGGGATCTTTCCTATACAGACAAAGGCTGGGTATTCGTCGAGGGCAATGCAAGACCGCAGTGCGTATCGGCGCAGATCACGAAGTACAACGGCAAGCTTTACTTATATCAGAACATGGCAGAAGATTTCAGAAAGCATACAAAATAAACCAATTTCAGATTGTGAGGAAATACAATGAGCAAAGATTTTTCCCTTGGATTCACCGGCGATCTTTCCTTCAGCGGATATTTCGCCGACCAGTATCATAACGATCAGCTGATTGCTCCGGAAATCAGAGAATTTCTTAACAGCGCTGATCATACGGTTATCAACTACGAAAGTCCGATCACCCCGTGCCGTCAGACGAAAAAGAGACGTCTGACACACAGGAGCGATCCAAGAGTCCTGGATTTCATCAAAGACAATATTCATAATCCGGTCATCTCTCTTGCAAACAATCACATGATGGATTTCCGGTCCATCGGTATCATCGACAGTGTCTCCAATGTGGAGGCTTCCGGAATACCTTTTATCGGCGCCGGGAGAACCATGGATGAGGCGTCCAGATGTCTCATCGTAGGCAATGAGGATATAAAGATCGGTATCATCGCTCTTCAGTACAAAGGCTACAAGATCAGAGAAGAAGGCAGATATGCCGGGCCTTTCTCCGAAGACCACGATCAGTTCCTGAAAAAAAGAATCGATGAGGTCCGCTCAAAGGTGGACTGGCTCGTTCTGGTATATCACGGCGGTGACGAATTTCTCTATGCTCCGATGCCGTACATCAGAAAGCTTCTGAAGAAATATCTGAACTGGGGCTGTGATGTCATCGTTGCCCACCACCCCCATGTGGTGCAGGGCTATGAATACTTTGGAAAGAAAGCCGTATTCTATTCTCTGGGCAACTTCATCTTTGATACCGACTATCAGAGAACACAGGAAGGCACGGAAAAAGGTATGACCCTGAAGCTGACCTTTACAAAAGACGACTTTTCTTTTGAAAACATGCCGATCTTTATCGACAGAGAAACCATAACTGTAAGAAAAGGTGAGGACGACCCTCATTTCTGCGACATTACTCATATGAATTACGGACAGCTCTGGAAGACAGAGGCTCTGCGCAAAGAGACTGTCAAGCAGAAGGCGAAGGATCTGAAGGTTCTGGAGATCACACAGCGCAAAGAAAAGGCTGTTGATGAATATATGCGTTTTCTGCAGCTGAAGAAGGCTATCGAACTTCAGAATGCAAAAGAAGAAATCGATGCTGAGAACTCCCTGCTCTACGACGATGACAGAGATGCCGACTATGAGATTCCGGATCTGATCGATACCAACCAGGAAACTCAGGAAGCTGATTCCGAAAGGGATTCTGATACTGCAGACAACGAATCGCTCAGGAGAGAGCTTCGCGCACTGACTGAAAAATATGACCTGAACTACGCCAATGAGATTGCTAATCTTCTCGAAAAGCAGGAAGCGGCCAAGTATGACGATGCTCCGCCTCCAAAACCTGCAGCAAAGAAAATGACCCCGAGAAAGCTTCTCAGAAAAGCCTATACGAAACTCATCGTCAACAGAAAGACCAACTACAGACAGATCGTGGTTATTCTGGGAGGCAAATGGGCAAAGCTCTTTTATAGGAATAAGAAAATGTTCGGATGATATTCCGGCTCATCATAAAACTCCCGCCATGTGGCGGGAGTTTTATGTCTATAATTCTATTCTTCGGCAAGGTCATCATCGCAGTCATCCAGATCCACCGGAACAATAATGTTCCTGGCATCTTCCAGACATTCTTCGGGAACATACAGATCAATACCGTTTACCGTATTGATACCGGTAAATATCTCCACATAGTTGCCTGCTCCTTCATATCTGCGGATACATGGGATGCCTTCGCCTTTCAGCTTGGATTCCAGGATGTCTGCCTGCAGGTTGTCGCCGGCAGTGCACAGATAGACCCCGTCGCGCCAGCTTTCTGCCTTTTCTTTCTTTCCAAACATGATCAGATCGCCTTTGTCTTTACTTCTTCAACCAGCTTATCAACAAATTCATCAGCGGTCATGGTTCCGAGATCACCCACTTTGGATGACCGTACAGACAGCGTGCCGGCCTCCTGCTCTCTCTCTCCGATTACGCAGATGTAGGATACTCTCTCGTTTCTTGCCTCTCTCAGCTTGTATCCGATCTTTTCGTTTCTCAGATCCAGTTCCACTCTCAGACCGGCTGCTTCGCATTTCTCCGCGATTTCCTTTGCATATCCTTCAAAGGATTCTGCTACGGTCAGCAGCTTTACCTGTACCGGCGCCAGCCAGAGCGGGAATTTTCCTGCAAAGTGTTCGGTCAGAATTCCGATAAATCTTTCAATGGAACCGAAAATTACACGGTGAATCATGATAGGTCTGTGTTTTTCGTTGTCAGAGCCCACATAAGTCAGATCGAATCTCTGCGGCATCTGCATATCCAGCTGAATCGTGCCGCACTGCCAGGTTCTTCCGATGGAGTCTTCCAGGTGGAAGTCCAGTTTAGGACCGTAGAAAGCGCCGTCCCCTTCATTTACCACATAAGGTACGCCGATTTCTTCCATAGCCGCACGAAGAGCATTTTCTGCCATTTCCCATTCCTCATCGGTTCCCATGGAATCTTCCGGTCTGGTGGACAGCTCGATGTGATATTTGAATCCGAACATGCTGTACACGTCATCGATGAATTTCGCAACGCCTACGATCTCGTCCTTGATCTGCTCCGGCAGCATGAAGATATGCGCATCGTCCTGGGTGAAGGTTCTTACTCTCATCAGCCCGTGAAGCGCTCCTGACAGCTCGTGGCGGTGAACCTGACCCAGCTCACCCATCCTGATCGGGAAATCTCTGTAAGACCAGAGCTTTCTCTTATAGCAGAGCATGGATCCCGGACAGTTCATCGGCTTGATGGCATAATCCGCATCATCGATCTTGGTGAAATACATGTTGTCTTTATAATGATCCCAGTGTCCGGAAGTTCTCCAGAGCTGCTCATTGAGGATCAGCGGTGTCTTGATTTCCTGATAGCCTCTCTTGCGGTGTTCCTCGCGCCAGAAATTCTCCAGCTCGTTTCTGATGATCATCCCCTTCGGCATAAAGAACGGGAATCCCGGACCTTCTTCGAAAATCGCGAACAGATCCATTTCTTTTCCGATCTTGCGGTGGTCTCTCTTCTTGGCCTCTTCCAGTCTGTTCAGATACTCATCCAGTTCCTCCTGGGTAGGGAAGCATGTGCCGTAGATTCTCTGAAGCATTTTATTGTGCTCATCGCCTCTCCAGTATGCGCCTGCCACGCTCTGAAGCTTTACAGCCTTAATCTGTCCGGTGGACTCCATATGAGGTCCGGCGCACAGATCAACAAAGTCTCCCTGCCTGTAGAAAGAAATGACAGCGTCCTCCGGCAGATCGTTGATCAGTTCAACCTTGTAGTCTTCGTTTCTCTCCGCCATGAACTGAATTGCTTCTTCACGAGGCAGCTCAAATCTTTCCAGCTTGTAGTTGGCCTGAATGACCTTTTTCATCTCCTTCTGAATCTTCAGCAGATCCTGATCATTGAGCTTGTGCTCCATATCGATATCGTAATAAAAACCGTTATCGATAGCCGGTCCGATAGCCAGCTTCGCTTCGGGCCACAGATTCTTTACAGCCTGTGCCATGATATGGGACGTAGTATGCCTGTACTTCAGTCTGATATCTGCATCTTCAAAATTGATTTTTTCTTTCGCCATGTCTTTCTCCTTATCTATTTCATATTCCTTCAGAACAATAATTCACTTATTCTGCACCAGCCGCTGCTTCACCGGAACTGCCCGGATCTGTCTCAGTCCCCGGATCAGGCGTCGGTTCCGGTTCAGGTTCCGGTTCAGGTGCCGGTTCAGGTTCTGTATCTCCTCCGGAGCCGCCACCTTCTTCTTCGTCATCTTTAGTTCCTTCTCCATTGGATCCCGTATTCTTATCCTGATTTGCCTTATCCTGATCAGCCATATCCTCTTCTCCGCTGGTATCAATCGGCTGCTGATCCGTCACAGAGGAATTTATGTTGCTGATAATGGTCGCGCTGATATTCTTTACGGTCTCTGACGGCTGATAATCTTCCTGTCCGAACATCTTCTGGTGCAGTTCTATGGTATTGGTCTGCAGATCGTCCGGGAATACGTAGGAGATTTTACCGATATATCCGCCTGTCACATGGTAAGGCCATCCTTCACCGCTGGTTATATTGAAATTGACCAGACGGGCCGCAAGTCCAAGCATATCGCTGTTGGAAAGGTTGGTCTGCACCTGCGGAAGCATCATGTTCAGAAGATCATCAAGTTCTCCGACGCTCATGGTCTTCAGTTTTTCGAATACCTTGGTCAGAACGATACGCATGCGCTCTGTCCGCTTGTAGTCATCGCCTACGCCCTTCCTGATACGTCCATAGGATACCGCCTGCACTCCTTCCAGAGTCTGCTCTCCCGGCGCTTCAACCAGGTTGTAGTCCTTTTTGCCGATATTGTTCGCAGTCTGGATGGTATATTTGTTCAGCTGCTGGATTTCAAAATCCTGCACATCCACTGTAATGCCTCCCACTGCATCCACCAGATCAGCCACGGCCTTGAAATTGACCACTACAAACCTGCTGATGTTCAGATCCATCGCCTGATTGAGAGACTGGATCATCATCTGCGGTCCTCCGATCCTGTTGACATCTGTGATCTTGCCGTAGGAGTCGGTGTCTCCCATTTTGAGATAAGTATCGCGGTAGACGCTCATCAGCTTCACTTCACCGGTTTCTTCTTTGATGCTGAGAATCATGATAGCATCTGCCCCGGTTCCCTGAATGTTGTCCATATCTCGGCTGTCCACACCGAGCAGCAGGATGTTGATGTATCCGTCCACGTCCACACAGGACAGTTCCTTTTCATCCAGTTCCACTCTGTTCAGCATGCCCAGCTTAGCGAAAACATAGCTGGCAACACCGATAGCTATGATGATGATGACCAGGATTCCGATCACCAGCCCTTTCTGCCATCCTTTCAGTCTGCTGAACCATCTTCCGGTTTTTTTAAAAATGTTGCCTTCATATTTGTTGTTCTGTGCGAAGATATCTTTCTGTCTTCTTGCCATAGTTTAACTCCAATCTGTTTCAGCCTAAAACCTTTTTACTTCCCTTTAACTTCTTTGCCTCCTGTTCTTTCTCAAGAAGGTCCTCATAAAAATCTATTGCATCCTGGATATCGCCGTCGAACAGCATTTTCCCCTGTTTCAGTACGATACCTCGTTTACAGAAATTCTTTGCAACTTTTGTTGAATGGGTGACGAAAAGAAATGTGGCCTCTCCATCGGCAACGATCTGATTGATCTTTCGGTTGCATTTCAGACGGAATTCCTTATCACCCACGCTGAGCGCCTCGTCCACGATCAGAATCTCCGGTTTAATGTTGGCATTAATAGCAAAGCCCAGCCTGGCTTTCATTCCGCTGGAATATGTCCGCACCGGCTGATCGATGTAGTCCCCCAGATCTGCGAACTCGATGATATCATTTTCCAGAGCTTTTATCTCCGCCTCATCGATGCCCAGGAGCTGTCCCCGGAAAAAGATATTCTCCCTTCCTGTAAACTCCGGATCGAATCCTGCCGTCAGCTCCAGCAGGGCGCTGACTCTTCCATCAACTATGATCTCCCCGCTGGTCGGATAAGTCACGCCGGTTATCATCTTCAGAATCGTCGACTTTCCTGCGCCGTTGCGCCCGAACAGGGCAACAGTCTCGCCTCGTTCGATGGTAAAGGACACATCATCGATGGCCTTCTTTATCTTCGGCTTGATCTTTTTGGAAAAAATCGCTTTAAAACGCTGTTTGTCGTTTTTATAGAGTTTATATTTTTTCGTTACATGTTTAAACTGTATTGCTGTCTTACTCATAGAATTCTCTCTCCCCCGTTACAGTACATCCGGAATATCCTTGCGCAGTTTACGGAACGCCCATACGGCAAGACACACCATGACTACGTAAACAATGGCAAAGTTGAGAAGTTCTCCCGGAGTTTCCCAGAACCACTGTTTGTAGATGAAACAGTTTCTATACCCGTTGGCAATCAGTGTGATCGGATTGAACAGAAGAATCGTTCTGATCCAGCCGATTTCGATACTGTTGGCATTATAGATGATTCCCGACAGCCAGAAAAGGGCCGTGGTGATCGCCTTCACGAGATTCAGGAAATCCCTGCTCATGGCAGAAAGCACTCCTGCAAAGAGTCCCCATGCGGTAAAAAACAGGAACATCATAATCATGTACAGCGGCAGCTGCAGGTAATAGATATCCGGCATGTAGCCGAATCCCATAAATATCACAATCATTATAAGCAGCAGTCCGATATGCACCGCAAACAGGGACATGCTGACAAAAGTCGGTATCGTATCAATGGGATACTTGATCTTTGTCACGAGATAAGTATACCGCCGCAGACAGGCTGATCCCCCCTGCAGCATGTCACGCATGTAAAACCACGGAATCATGCCTGCAATAAGCCAGAGAAAGTAAGGATATCCTTCTACAGGTTTTCCGCTTCGCAGTCCTATTGAAAAAGCAAACCAGAAAACAAAGATGGTGATCGCCGGTCTGATGATCGCCCATGCCCATCCAAGTGCCGCACCTTTATATGTCTTGATGATATCTGACTTGGCAAGTTTAAAAAGCTGTCTGCAGTATGTCTTGTGATCTCTCAGTATTTCTAATATCGTCTTCACTTAAATATCCCTTTCGATGTATTATTTTTCCGGGAGCTGGCGCTGATAATCTTCCGGAGAGTTGAAATCCCGGGTTCCGTCTTCTATGACAACGTATTTCTCTCCTATCTGTTTTTCTCCGAAAGGCAGTCCTGTAAAAGACTGGTACACCTGCCATCCGATACATTTTTCTATCTTTCCCTCCAGGAAAAGGTCCCTGACACGTTTCACATGCCTGCGGAACAGTTCCCCGTCATGGATCTTGACGGCAATGATGGACCGTTCGTTTCCGAAGAACAGCAGATCTTCCGCAGGTGTGGCTGTAACCGTTCTCATTGCTGACTGTGAATAGTAGGTGTCTCCATACAGAAAACAGACATCATCCGCAATAAGTTCCGCTGTAAAGCGGTCTATTTCCAGAACATTGTTTTTCGGTTCGTAGCGTACAGCCCCTTCCACTTCATATCTGGGATCGTGGCTCGTTATGATGACCTGGCAGCCCGGATCATTCTCTCTGAGCAGGCGTACCGTCCTTGCAAGCAGAGTCTCTCCGCCCACCTGGATGAAATGCTTCGGGATATCGCCGTAATTGCCCCACCGGGTTCCCTTTCCGTCAGCCATGATAATGTATTTCATCTGTTCTTCTCCTGTTATCTGATCACCTTGTGATAGCGATAGAATTCTCCGAGTTCTCCATTTCTCTGCCCGCCCCACAGCTGGATGATATTGACTCCGGAGGAGGTGTTCGCCTCAATGACGCAGATACTTCCGTCCTCCAGAACAAGAATATCCCATGCGATGAAATGCATATAAGGCATCTTGTTGGCAAGGGCGATCATCTGCTCCTTGATGCCCTCCCAGCCGGGAACAGCAGCACCCTCAATAGGCGCGCCCGAATCCGGATGCACCTTGTAGGAATTGCTGTTATGCAGGCATCTTGCCTCGCTGAGGACTCCTGTTTCCAGGTCTATTTTTGCCACCAGACCTCCGCGGCTGCCGTTGTCTACCGGAATGGTTTCTGCCGTACCGATACGCTGAACCGCAAAAAAAGTCTTGAACTGGTGGGTGTGAATGTCTCTTAGGGTTATGAATCTGATCGTATTGACCGTCTTGTCGTAAATATCACTGGAATACTTATGCTGTCCCATAGCTTCGCTGATAAACCAGTTGTCTCTTTTTTTCAGAAAAGAGATAAAATCTTCTTTCGTGTATTCCTCTTCATCGACAAAGATCTTTCCATTTCTGTAGATGAGAATATTGACACCATTGCCTTTCCCTACTCCGTAAGGTTTGATAAAGAGCTTTCTTTTTTCTTTCAGCAGATCCACGGCTGCCTCGTATTCCATGTGCTCGCTGTCAAAACTGGTCAGAAAACCCTTGTTCTTGATCATGTAGCTTTCCGGAACGCGAACATACTGCTTCAGAATCTCTGCTGCGGCAATCTTGTTGTTCAGCAGAAAATCAAAGGGCTCGTTGATATACCTGGAACGATACCAGTCGAACTCGGACAGGTACTCATGTCTGTCATTATGATCAAAGTCGTAAAGCATCCACTGGTCGGCAAGATAGCCTCCGCCGAAATTGGCTCTCAGTTTCTTGATAAAAGAGCATTTAAAATGATTTCTTACAAAGACGATTCTTGTCCAGTAGAGGACAAAAAGCTTCAGTTTCTTTATGCACTTCTTGATGAATAATACCATGCCTTCTTCTCTTTTCTATAGAATATATCTGTTATCACAGATTCTCCAGCACCAGTTCCGCCAGTTTCTGCGTGGATGTTCCAAGTTCCGCAGGCAGATACCTCTCTCTGTATCTGTCCAGCGCCTCCTGATTATAGTTACCCGATTCCAGACTGCGGATCAGAGCTCCCGCATCCCTGAAAGCGCACCCGGGCATAGAATCAAAAGGATTGACATTGATGCCGTTTTTCTCTGTATACTCTTCATAATCATACAGGTAGTAGTAGGTCTTTCTGTTGAGAATGGCCCCTTCCACCGCAATTGCGGAATAGTCCGTGATCAGATAGTCGCAGGCCGCCAGCAGATCCACGGCGGAAAACTCCTGACACATCAGGACGCCGGGATGACTGCACTGAATGTTCTGGTTGGGATGCCCCTTGATAATCAGAACATACCTGTCAAAGTCTATTTCGTCGAGAAGCGGCTCCCACTTCAGCTCAATACCTCTGCGGAATGTCGGCGCATAAAGGATCACCTGTTTCTCCCTCAGAACCGGATAAGCTCTGCGCGCTGCCTCCCGGTTGGCCTCCTCTGTCTGCAGAAGATGGTCTATCCGGGGCAGACCGATATTGCGCAGCTTGTCCTCCGCAGTTCCGAAAGATGCACAGTAAAACGGATTCCATGCCGGGCCTCCCGCAATGATCATATCGTAATTCTTATGCATGCACAGAAGCCTGGCGGTCTTCTCTCCTCTTCCGGACTCTTTCCCCAGTGTCTGATAACCGGATTTCTTGATTTTTCCCAGTGCATGCCACATCTGTATCACCGTCAGACTTTCCTTGTGCCGGAGTATGGATACAGCCGGCCAGTAAGCATCCAGCACGCAGACCCGGCTGGTGGCCAGGTAATACATGCTGCGCAGCGTGTCCGCCGCAAAGCCTAAAAGGCCGCTTCTGCTGTCATCCAGCCTGTTGCAGATCGCTATGATCTGAATATCCGGATTCATGGCGGTAAGACGGTCTTTTAACATGGAAAAATCCAGGCTCAGTCTGTCTGACTGCCTGCTGAGAAACAGGATTCTGTTGTTCCTGGTCGGGAAGCATTTCAGCAGGCCGTACAGAACCGCCATGCAGAACTTCCCCGCTCTAATTATAAAAGTCATATACTAAAACCACCTGTTTTTACAGTATAATAGTTTATCATATTTCCATGCTTTTGTAAAGAAAAGAGGTTATTCTGTACAGATAACCTCTTCTCCATCATTTTTATGATCCTTCTCCGATCTCATTTCGGCGACCGGGGACTGAATATGAGGGCTACCAGATACCCGAAGGCGATGGCTACGGCAATGCCTGCCGCACTCTCCTTCACAGCTCCGGTGACAGCTCCCAGAAAACCTTCTCTGGCGCCTTCCATGGCTCCCTTTGCCAGCGTATAGCCGAAACCCGGCAGAGGCGTCGTGGCACCCTGATGAGCCAGCTGAACCAGCGGCTCGTACAGATGCAGCGCCTGGAGTACAACGCCGGCTGTCACAAAGATAACCAGAATTCTCGGTGTGGTCAGCCTGGTCGCATCCATGAGAATCTGCCCGATAACACAGATTGCTCCGCCGATCAGAAACGTATATAAATAGTCCATTTTAGTCCTCCTGACTTCTTCTTTCTGACATTCTCTCTCAGCATGTCTCCAGCACTACAGCATGAGCGATTCCCGGAATGCTCTCCCCCTGAAAAGGGCTGATGGTGGAAAGCATGGCCCCGGTAGAAACCAGAAGAACCCGGGAAAGTCTCCCGCTGCGCATCCGCCGAAGGATGTTCCCGCTGAATACTGATGCTGAACAGCCGCATCCGCTGCCTCCGCCGTGCACATCCTGTCTTTCTCTGTCATAGAGCATAGTGCCGCAGTCGTCATATCTTTCTGTCACGGATTTTTCCGGCAGTCCCGCATCAGTCAGAAGATCCCTGGCGATATCCCTGCCGATGTATCCAAGATCTCCTGTCAGAACCAGATCATAGTAATCCATGCCGCGTCCCGTGTCCTCCAGATGATTGAGAATGGTGTCCACCGCTGCAGGCGCCATTGCCGCCCCCATCTGGTTTGCGTCCTTTATGCCTGCGTCAATGATTTTTCCTATGGTGCCGCAGTCCACCCTGATGCTGCGCGGCTGTTCGGTTCCCAGACCCTTTTCAACAGTGCCGGTGCCCCGCAGATCGATATCCTGCTCCGATACCACCATGGCGCCTGCAGCTGTTGCCGTCCACTGTGCAGACGGCGGTCTCTGATTTCCGTGCTCCACCGGCATCCGGAACTGACGCTCCGCTGTGCAGAAATGACTGGATGCTCCGACGATGATGTTATGTGCGAAACCGCCGTCTGTCAGCATGGAACCCAGCAGCAGGGATTCCGTCATGGTGGAGCAGGCTCCGTAAAGACCGAGAAATGGAAGATGAAGATCTCTCGCCATAAAGGAAGAGGACATGATCTGGTTCAGCAGATCTCCGCTCAGCACCAGATCGATCTCCTTTTTTTCTTTTCCTGATTTCTGAAGTGCCGTCAGCATGGCTTCTTTCAGCATTTTGCTCTCAGCCTTTTCCCATGTCTTTTCTCCGAACATGTCATCTTCCAGTATCAGATCAAACCAGGAATGCAGAGGTCCCTTACCTTCTTTAACACCGCCTACAGCCGCTGACCCGATGATGTAGGGACGTTTCTCAAATTTCACTGTCTGTCTGCCTATTTTCTTTTCTGCCATATTCGCCTCCTAAAACAGTCCGATAATCCAGTATATGATTCCGACCCCTGTTGCAGCTGTGATTCCACACACGAGGACAGGACCCGCCACACTGAACAGCTTCGCGCCCACCCCCAGCACGAGTCCCTCTTTTTTATACTCGATGGCCGGCGCGACCATGGAATTGGCAAACCCGCTGATAGGCACGATGACACCCGCTCCTGCAAATCTGGCGATGGTGTCAAAGACGCCGAATCCGGTCAGGAGCTGCGCCAGGACCACGATCCCGACTGTGACCCAGATGGAGGCGTCTTCCTTTGAGACACCTCTGTCAGTCAGCATCCCGGCCGCATAGAATGCTGCTGTGCAAAGAGCTCCCCCCGTCAGAAAAGCCCGAACGCTGTTGGCAAAATAGGCCGGTCTGGGCGTAAACTGCTGAGAATACTTCTCGTAGGCCTTGGCAACATCTTTCTTTTTCACTTCTTTATCCATCAGAATTACCTCCTGCAAGTTAAGATTTCTGCACATTTTCTACGACTTATTATCCTGCGAATCAGATTTTTTATGCCAGAACTGCTGATTTTATCGTATAATAAGCTTATTACGATAAACAGGAGGTATCTGAAATCATGGAAAAACATATCATTCTGGCTTCCGGCTCTCCCAGGCGAATAGAGATGATGCGGCGTCACGGCTTTGATCCGGAAATCGCTCCGGCAGACGTCGATGAGACGCTGCCTGCCGGCATAGGCATGCGGGATGCCGTCATGTATCTTGCTCTGAAAAAACTGCTGTATGCGGAAGAACAGGCTGTACAGTCCGGAAAAGAAGGCAGCATCGTCATCGCTGCAGATACGGTGGTCTATAAGGACGAAATCCTGGGAAAACCGTCTGACCGCGAGGATGCCGCCAGAATGCTGAAGAAAATAAAAAATACCAGCCACTTTGTGACAACCGGTGTTGCCATCGCCGCGGCCGGCGAAAACAGAAAATGCGTCTTCTGTGATGTTACGGAAGTCTTCTGCAGAGACTTGACGCCCCGCCAGCTCTCAGAATATCTCGACACCGATGAACCGTATGATAAAGCCGGGGCGTATGCGATCCAGGGGCTGTTCGGGCAGTATATCGATCACTACAGAGGATCCTTTGACAATGTGGTCGGATTTCCCTGGGACAAGGTCAGTCAGGAACTTGAGCGGTTTCTGCGATGATATTGATCCACTTTCTGCTCCTGAAACGCGGCATGCTGATGAGGATTCTGATCACATCTCCGATTTCCACCATGAGCATGGCAGCCGGTAGACTGGTTCCCAGAACCAGCACCGCGAAGTAGGCTATCGGCGCCTGTATGCAGAGATTGCACAGAAATTCCACCTTCATGCAGAACAGAGTGTCCCCGCCTGCCCGCAGTATACCCACGATATAGATGTAGCCGACCATCTTAGGGGTAATGGTAATCGCCATGGTGATCAGCGCCATGATCAGCAGATGATTTGTTTCTCCGCTGAAGTTGTAGATTCCGGCTACCGGTCTGGCCAGCAGGATCATGATCACCGTCATGAAGATATTCAGGATCCATACGATGCGCACCGACCGCCGGCCCGCCTCATAGGCTCCGTCTTTGTTTCCCTGCCCCAGAATTTCTCCTATGATCATCGCCGTGGCATTTCCCACGCCAAAGTAGAAGGACTGCAGCATATCGCAGACCACATTTGCAACCTGCGCAACAGCAAGGGCGGATGTGCCCAGTTTCCCGTAGGCTGCGAAAATCAGGGATACAGATATTGCCCAGCTGAACTCGGTAAATACGACGGGCACTGCGGTCTTCATGACACGAATGAAACGATTGCGGTCAAAGCTGAACAGGTTTCCCAATCCTGTTCTGAACGGATGGGATTTTTTCGAATATATGAAAATCTGCAGTGCGCAGAATTCCGCGATCCGGGCTATGAGCGTGGCTGTCGCTGCACCTTTTACCCCCATGGCAGGCAGGCCTGCCGCGCCAAAGATCAGAAGATAATTGAGCACAGCGTTGAGCCCCAGTGCAGCGGCATTGATGATCGTAGGAACCTTCAGATCCTGTACGGCTCTTGAGTTATAGGAAACAGCCAGGGACATGCCCGAAAAGACATAGGAATAAGCTGCAATTCTGATATAGTCGGTTCCAAGGGAAATCACAGTCTCATCATCAGAAAACAGTCCTATAATCTGCGGCGCCAGTACCAGTGCCGCTGCTGTAACCGCCAGTGCAAAGATGAATCCGGTCATATAATCTATGCCCAGCATTTTCCGGACGCCGTCGATATCCTTTGCACCCCAGTACTGGGCTGTATATACTGCTGCACCGCTGTAAAGCCCGAACAGTGTGACCGAAAAGATAAAGTACACCTGATTTGCCGCACCCACGGCCGCCAGTTCCTGTTCGCCAAGCATGCCGATCATCAGCGTGTCTATCATATTCAGCCCGATGCTGATCAGGTTCTGAAAAACCACCGGAATACCGATCAGGATCATCTTTCTGTAAAAGTCTTTTTCATCCAGTTTTGTCATGTCTGTCACCCCTTTTCTGTCGTGTAAGATTATTCTAACACAGTCAGGACAACTTTCCAAGAGCAAGTCCTGAGA
>JBJESV010000013.1:0-5047 GCA_051882975.1 Emergencia sp. | reverse complement strand
CCGGGTTTTGGCACATATATGATCCTGGTTTTGGACTACCGTCTGCCGTTTTTTTATCCTTTCTTGGTACTTTACTTCAAAAGCTGATTTTATATAATTTAAGAAAATCAGCAAACAATAATTAAGCGAAGAATGAACTTAAGGAGGAAAATCAAAATGAGTGCAGAAAACGGTTCAAAACTGAAAAAGCACATGTTTCACCTTGTGGTGATCACCATTGCAGGCGCCATGATCTACGGACTCCCCTACTTCCGGTCCTACTTCTATGACGCATACCTGGAGACCTACAACCTGACCAACACGCAGATGGGTACATTCGGATCCATGTTCGGTATTTTCGGAATGATTTCATATTTATTCGGCGGTGTTGTAGCGGATATGGTATCCACGAGAAAACTCATGTCCACATCCCTGATCCTGACGGGTCTGGGCGGACTGCTTCACCTGATGAATCCGAGCTATGGAATGCTCCTGTGCATCTATGCACTGTGGGGATTCACTTCCCTGTTCGCATTCTGGCCATCCCTGCTGAAGAGCCTGCGTGAGATCGCCGGCGACAACGAGCAGAGCAAAGCCTACGGTTTCATGGATGGCGGAAGAGGTATCGTATATGCCATCGACGGAGTCTGTATCGTGTCCATCTTTGCATACTTCAGCAAGAAAGCCGGTGATTTAGGCGGCCTGAACGGGGTAATCATCTATTATTCCATCATCGCCATCGTTCTGGGCGTGCTCCTGTTCTTCCTGCTGAAGGACACCAAGCCGGCCGAGGAAAAGACAGAGACCCTGGAGAACAAGAAAGAAAAGATTTCCGTGGCACAGGTCATCGAAGTCATCAAGATGCCGGCAGTATGGATCCTTTCCGCAATACTCTGCTGCACCTACGTTATGAACATAGCCTTCTACTACTTCACACCGTATGCCACTTCCACTTTCGGCATGGCGGCAACGGCAGGCGCTGTCATCACCATCGCGGCACAGTATGTCAGACCGGTGGCGGCCTTCGGCGGCGGTATCATCGCAGACAGGATCGGAAGATCCAAGGTCATGTATGTGACCTTCTCTCTGATGGCCATCCCGACACTGCTCATGGTTGTTATGAAAGGTATGAGCGCACCGATGTTCATCGTTCTGTGCATCATCATCTATGCCGGCATGTACGGCGGATACAGCATGGTATTCTCCATGATGGACGAAGGCGGTATTCCGATCAGAGTGGCAGGAACCGCTATCGGACTGGTATGCACCATCGGATATCTTCCGGAAGTCATCGTTCCGTTCTGCTCCGGCAAGCTGCTGGACACCTTCGGTGACGAGGGCTACAGATACATGTTCATCGCAATCGTCGTCATCATGGTCATAGGTATCCTGATGCTGACCGTATGGGACAGATATGTGAAAAAAGTAAAAGCTGGACAGACTGCAGAAGCAGAAGCCGCTGCAGAATAAACGATTATCGAGAGGCTTTCTGCACCGTGCCGGAGCAGGAAGCCTCTTGTAAAGCCTCTTGAAAGGTTCGCCGGATCCGGCAAGACAAGGATGTGATCAGATGAAGCTGAAATTAGACCGCACCAGCTGTGTGCCCCTGTATCAGCAGATTTCCAGAAAAATAGAAGGGAAGATCCTCAGCCACGAGCTGGCGGAGGGCTTCAAGCTCCCTTCGGAGCGCCGCCTGGCCGAAGAAATCGGCGTTCACAGGAACACCGTCATCAAGGCGTACGATGCTCTGATTGCAAAGGGCCTGGTTGTCGTGTCCCGAAAGAAACCGAAAGGCTACTTTGTCAGGGCGTCCCGGGAGGAGCAGCATTTCGGAAGCCGCTTCTTCCCGCTGGAAAAGGCTTTTCGATACGAGTTCCGAAAGGCGGAAAAAACCTTTAACGAACTGTACTACCAGTCTGAGGATGAGAATGTCATCTCCATGGCTGGTATGATCATGGACAGGGGAGTGAATCCGGTGACCGGTATGGAGCATGTGACGGAGCGGATCTTCGACAGCACCCAGAGCGGATTCATCCAGGGATTCAACAGCGAGACAGAGCGTCTTCGCAGAAACATCTGCAGCCTCCTGACTGAGGAGAACATCTATGTGACGCCGAAAAACGTGCAGATTCTGGCGGAAAGCAACCAGATCATCAGCTATCTGGCCATGCTGTATCTGCGTGAGGGAGACTGCATCGTTGCCGAAGGCCCCATGGTGCCGGATATTTTCAGCATTTTTTACAACCGTGGTATCCGCGTGGTCACTATTCCTATGGAGGAAGACGGTATGCGCATGGATATGCTGGAGGAAGCCATCAGATCCTGCAAGCCGCGATTTATCTATACCATCCCCAGCTGCCATAACCCTACAGGGATCACCATGTCGCTGAAGAAGCGCCAGACCCTGCTGCGTCTGGCTGACGAATACAATGTCCCTGTCATCGAGGAGGATTATCTGAGAGATTTCAGCTACGAAGAAAAACGGCTTCCGAGCCTTTATGCTCTGGATCAGAACCGGCTGGTCATCTACGTCTATTCCTACACCCTGATCTTTCCGTATATGATGAAGATCGGTTATGCGGTGGGACCTGCCGACCTGATCGATATGCTGGGATATGCCCTCAGCATTGACGAGACTGCTGTCAGCAGCATCGGGCAGTATTATCTCAATGAATATATCGAATCGGGAGAGCTCAGACGGCACATTTCCATTGTGCAGCAGGTGTACCGGGGGAAAAGGGACCTGCTATGCAGTGAACTGGACAGGATTGCCCACAAGGGGATTTCTTATCAGAAGCCGGAGGGAGGACTGCTGGTCTGGTGCACTCTCGCTGATGATATCAGCGAAAGGGAACTGTGCCGGATCGCATCGGAAAAAGGCCTGCTGATCATTCCCGGCTGGATTTTTTACACGGACACCAGGAAAAAAGAAGGTCATATAAGACTCTGTTTCTCCAACATTACAGATGACGAGATCCGCAAAGGCATTGCACTGCTGGGGGAAGCCCTGGACCAATGCAGAGCGCAGAAAAATAAACAGACAGAAGAGGAAAGGAACAATGAATAAGTTTATCGAGTACAGAAGAGAATTTCACCATTATCCGGAAATCGGCTGGAGAGAGCTGAGAACCAGCGCCAGAGTGGCGGAGATCCTGGAAGCCATGGGCTATGAATGTCTCATGGGGACACAGGTCCTCAATGTGGACACCATCGCCTTTGAGATGCTTTCCGACGAGGAGAAGCAGGCGGAAAAGGAGAGAGCTGTGGCGCAGGGAGCGGATCCGGCATATGTGGAAAGGACAGAGGGGTATCCGGGGGTCATAGCAGAGCTGGATACAGGCAGAGAAGGTCCGGTAACGGCCTTCCGCTTTGATATCGACTGTCTGCCTTATCAGGAGCCGCAGAAAGAGGGCTTCCGGCCTTTTGACGAAGGCTACATATCCTGCAACGACGGATGTGTTCATGCCTGTGGACATGATGCCCATACGGCCATAGGTCTGGGTCTTGCAGAAGCTCTGATGGAAAGAAAAGATCAGCTGAAGGGAAAAATGCGGATCATTTTCCAGCCGGCTGAGGAACGCTATAACGGTGCGCAGGCAATCGTGGACAAAGGCCATCTGGACGATGCGCAGAATTTCATCTCCGTTCACATGGCGCTGACAGGTGAAGGCTATCCGCTTCCGTCAAACACCATCTGCTGCGGCTGCAAGGACTTTCTCAGCGATGATCAGATCGATGTGACTTTCCACGGAAGAGCAGCTCATCCGTGCGGAGCCTCTCAGGAAGGAAAGAACGCCCTGCTGGCAGCATGCACGGCGGCGCTGAATCTCCATGCCGTAGCCCCTCATGAGGCAGGTCTGTGCAGAATCAATGTAGGCGTGCTCAACGCCGGCGTGGTCGTCAACACCATTGCGCCCAATGCTTTCATGAGCGTGGAATACAGAGGACAGACTCAGGAGATTTCCGCCTATGCCCGCAAAAGAGTCTTTGACATTCTGGACGGTGCGGCAAAGGCTTATGATATGGAATATACTTATGTGGACTTCGGAGAGATCCCGGCTGCCCAGAGCGATGACGCCATCATGGAGGTCGTGCAGCGGGCCGCAGAGAAAGTTCCGTGGTTTGAGAAGATCTATTTTGAGGGCAGTGTCGGAGGAACCGACGATGCTTCTGTCATGATCAACAAAGTGCAGGAGAACGGCGGATTCGGAACTTATGTCGGAATCGGAACAGACACCACCCAGCCGCTGCACAACGCAGAGTTTGATCTGGACGAGGATTCCATCCCTGCCGCCATCGAGATGCTGGTCCACGCCGTAGAAGAACTGAACGGCTGATAGGGAGCAGATGAATAACAGGATTCTCAGGTTTTTAGAGAATTTCAGCCAGCCGGTGCAGATCCGGCTGGTATTTTTGCGCCCTGTATCCCGCAGGCGGCGCCTCGGTCCCGGCGCCTCGGTCACAGTACTCCGGTAATGAAGATTTCCAGTCCGATGAAAATCAGGATTACACCGCCGAGGATGCTGGCTTTTCCGGCCATGCGGGTTCCGGCTTTGCGCCCGATGACCAGACCTCCCATACATATGATGAAGGTGACCGCGGCGATGATGATCGCAGCAAGAAGGGCGGTCAGAAAATCATAGTCAGCGATGGTAAAGCCGACGGACAGGGCATCGATGGAAGTGGCAATGCCCTGAATGAGCAGAGCAGCAGCGCCCACTCCCGGTTTCTGTCCGTCCTCTCCGCCTCCGGCAATCCCTTCGTAGAGCATCTTTCCGCCGATGAAGGCAAGCAGTGCCAGAGCGATCCACGGAATGAACTTTTCGAAGGACTGGAAATACTGCACGATAGTATGTACACAGATCCATCCTGTCATAGGCATCAGCGCCTGAAAAAAAGCAAAAACGCCCGCGATGATGACCATCTTCCGCCGCCTCATGCGGGGTTCGTTGAGCCCGTTGGCAAGGGAAACAGAGAATGCGTCCATAGCCAGACCGACTCCCAGCAGGACACTGTTGAAAAAGAACATAAATCCGAGTTTCATTATTTCCTCCTTTGCATGAAACCT
>JBJESV010000012.1:0-5345 GCA_051882975.1 Emergencia sp. | reverse complement strand
ATTATACCCCTGTACAAATGTTTGTACAGGGGACGATCAAAACATATAGATGCTAAGATTCAGTTTTAATAATCACGGGATTTTGCAGAGACCTCTGAATAATCCTTTATTTCTCACTCAGCGAATGCATACACAGTGCAGATCCGTTCCACAGCGTATAGCTGTCGGCTGCGGCATTGTAAACGAAGATATCCCGGCTGGAACTGTCCACAGCAAACCGGTCCATGATGGGCCAGATCCCCGGTCCCTTTGCACGGAGCTCGATGCCAGTCAGAAGCGTATCCTCTCCCTCGAAGGCCAACATGCTGCCGTCGCCGATGTAGAACTCTGTTTCCGGATATTTTTTCACATAGTAAGGGAGCACCTGCTGCTCGAAGAGCTCCCGGCACTCTTTTCTGAGTTCCGCAAGGGATTCCGCAGATATCCCGGCTGCAAGCTCTCCATCTGCGAAGAAGTTTCCGTCATCATCGAAAAAGCCTGCAGAAACGGCGCTTTTGCTGCAGGAATCGCCCTGTGCAGCCAGAGCAGCCCTTTGCCTGTCGGCATATTTTTTATAAAATTCATAATGCGCGGCATTGCTCAGGCCGGTGATTTCCGGATCAGAAGTGACCCGGGTCCCGACAAGCTCATCTTCCGGCGTTTCTGCGCAGGCGGAAAAGCAAAGCAGAGAAAAAAGCATCATGGTCAGAAAAAATTTTTTCATCGTTTTCACTCCTCCAGCTCGTCATACTTCTTACTGCTGCCCCGGCTTTTCTCCACGGGGTATTTCTTTTTGTTCTCCTCCAGCTTTCTGAGGATCTCCCCTTTCAGATCGATGCCGATTTTGTCGGCCAGCATGATGCAGTACATCATGACATCGGCGATCTCGTCGCTGACAGCCCGCAGATCAAAGTCACTGTTCCACTGGAAGCATTCCAGCAGCTCGCCGGCCTCGATGGAAACGGATTTTGCCAGATTTTCCGGCGAATGGAACTGATCCCAGTCCCGCTCTTCGGTGAAACCCCGCAGCAGATCTCTCAGTTCTGTCAGCTCCCTCTGTGTGTTCATGATTGTGCGCCTCCTCTTATGGGTGTATAATCATATAGTAACATATTCGAGGCTGCAGAGCAAAGAGATCCTGCGGCCGGAAAGCGTCTCAGCTTAGACAGGGATGCAGAAATCGCAGACGAGAATTTTACGGAGGTGAAACAGGATGGGAGAACTGGCAAAACTGCCTAACATCGGAGCCGTTGTTGAGGAGCAGCTGATTCAGGTCGGGATAGAGACCTGCGACAGTCTGAGAGAAGCGGGCGCAAAAGCCGCATGGCTCAGGATCCAGGAAATCGATCCGTCAGCCTGCATTCACAGACTTCTGGCGCTGGAAGGAGCCATAGAAGGGGTAAAGAAATCCCAGCTGCCCGACCATGTAAAGGCCGACCTGAAACGGTTTTATCAGGAACACAAGCTGCAGCAGGACATCCCGGCGCCCGGACGGAGAAACCGGACATAGAAAAAACAGCTGATCCGGCCTCGGCTCCGGTGCAGCTGCATTTGAGAGGTAATTTATAGAATTCTGTACTATCTTTTTGCCTTGTTTTGCGTTTGCCTTGCGGCCGGCGCCCCTGATCTGCCGGCCGTTTTTATATCCCTTTTGTAATTCATATTGTAACCCGAAAGGCTGCCGGAATAAACCGTCAGTTCGGCAAAATAGACGGGGTTAATTTGTCAGTTTTGAAGAATTTCGCGCCTTATTTCCGAAATTTTCTTTTCCTGACATCAGAATTCTAATATAATATAGATATCGAAACAGTACCAGGGGGTAAAGCTATGGGGAAAAAATCCTTGAACATAAACGACAACGTCTACTGTGACCGCCGCCAGAAGGCCGGTATGACCCGGGCCCAGGCCAGCGAGGCCACATACATATCGGAAAGCCGCATCGAAAAGATCGAATCGGGAAAGATCGAGCCCAACCCGGAAGACGTCTATGCCATGTCCCAGGCATATAAGGATCCGGGGCTCTGCAACTACTACTGTTCTCAGGTGTGCCGCATCGGGCGGGAATATGTTCCCGAGGTCAAGGCCAAGACCCTGTCGGAGATCGTCATCGAGATGCTGGCCTCTCTCAACTCCCTCAACCGGGAAAAAGACAGGCTCATCGAGATTGTCGCCGACGGCAGGATTGCCGATGACGAGCTGCGGGATTTTGCGAGCATCAAAAATCAGCTGGAGCAGCTGTCTCTGACGGTGGATGCTCTGCAGTTGTGGGTGAACCGGACCATCGCCTCCGGGGCCATCGACAAGGACAAACTGGAGGAGCTCTGCGAGGAGCTGAAGAAATAGGAGTGTGGTCAGTATGAAAAAGAAATTATCTGATGAATTCGGATGGAGCGGAGCATCCTTTGACTTCGACAGCGACGGAACGATGGATCCTGCAGAAGCGCAGTTTGCCAGAAACGCCCTGAACGTCATCCAGGAGGCGAGGAACGCCGGTGAGGAGAAAGCCCTGTTTGAACTGGCTTCTTCCGGAGTGGATATTTCCGCTTTTGATTTCAGGGACAAAGAAGAATACCGCGCCGCCATAAAAGGAGCCGGTCTGGATCCAGAGGATTTTGATTTCAAGTGAGAGACGAAGTTCAACTGTCACTTGAATTTTCCGTCTCATCAGTTTAATAATTCAACCCGCAGATGCTGGCACAGCCCGGCATCTTTTGTGATATAATAGGAAAAAAGACAGTCGGGAGGTAAATCATGCCCTTTTCTATCGTCAGAAACGACATTATAAATATGCAGGCAGATGCCATAGTCAATACCGCCAACCCTCATGCGCTGGTCGGCGCAGGGGTGGACGGCGCTATACACGAGAAAGCCGGGGAGAAGCTTCTGGAAGCCAGGAAAAAGATCGGAGAGATTCCAGTGGGTCAGGCGGCAGTAACGCCGGCTTTCGGCCTGGATGCCAGATACGTCATTCATACCGTCGGACCTGTCTGGCAGGGCGGCGGATGTCACGAAAAAGAGCTGCTGCAGGCGTGCTACGAGAATTCTCTGCGCCTGGCGGCAGAGCATCAGTGTTCTTCTATCGCCTTTCCGCTGATTTCCGCAGGGACCTACGGATTCCCTAAAGATCTTGCCCTGCAGACCGCAGTCTCTGCCATCAGCAGTTTTCTGCTGCACCATGAGATGACGGTGTACCTGGTGGTCTTTGACCGGAAGGCTTACAGTCTCTCGGAAAGACTTTTCTCTGCAGTGGAAAGCTACATCGACGAGAATTACGTGGCAGAGCATGAGGATGCCGAGTATGCCTCCCGCCGCTACAGCCGGAGGCGGATTCTGACTGCGGAGATGGAAGCCGACCTGATCCGGGAGACCTGCTGCGCTCCCCCTCCTCCTGTTCTGGCGGATTCAGTCACCTGCGCCGCGGAAGAGGCTCCATATTCTGCAGAGGATGCTGCCCCTGCTGCAGAAGCCGCCGCTGTCAGAGGCAGGAAGCTGGAGGATCTGATCAGCGAGGTGGAAGACACCTTTTCCGAGGCTCTGCTGCGCATGATTGACGCACGGGGGCTGACCGACCCGCAGGTCTACAAGAAAGCCAACATCGACAGGAAGCATTTCTCCAAGATACGCAGCAACAGAAACTATCAGCCGGGAAAGTCCACGGCTCTGGCCCTGGCCATCGCTCTGGAGCTGAACCTGGATGAGACAAAGGATTTCATCGGCAGGGCCGGTTTTGCCCTGTCCCACAGCAGCATCGCCGATATCATCGTCGAATATTTCATCGTGAATGGAAACTACGACATCTTTGAGCTGAATGAAGTCCTCTTCGCCTTTGAACAGCCACTGATCGGAGGATGAATGTCGCCTGCCGTGCGACCACATGGGTTCATATCTCCTGTATACTTAGGATACAAGATTGAAGGAGGTATGAAGTATGAGAAAAGGATTAACAGAAATCGTATTTATTCTGGATCGCAGCGGGTCCATGTCCGGCCTGGAGGCTGATACCATCGGAGGATTCAACTCACTGATCGGCAGGCAGAGAAAGGAAGAGGGAGATGCACTGGTCTCCACGATTCTCTTTGACGATACATCCGAGGTTCTTCACAACCGTCTGCCGCTCTGCTATATCGAACCCATGTCTGAAAAGCAGTATTATGTTCGCGGATGCACGGCGCTGCTGGATGCCATAGGCGGTGCCATCGACCACATGGTTCAGGTGCGCAGAATGGAGGAGCCGGAGAGAACGCCGGAAAAGACGATCTTTATCATCACCACCGACGGCATGGAAAATGCAAGCTGCCGGTATACCTTTGATAGAGTGAAAGAGATGATCCAGAGACAGAAGATGCAGTACGGATGGGAGTTCCTGTTCCTGGGAGCCAACATGGATGCGGTGGAGGTCGCCGGCAGATTCGGTATCGACGGAGACAGAGCCGCCACCTACCACTGTGACAGAGAGGGAACAGCCCTGAATTACGAGGTGCTCAGCGATGCCATCAGCGAGGTGAGAAGCTGCAGACCGCTTTCTGCGGACTGGAAGAAGCGCATCGATGAGGATTTTGAGAGGAGGAAATAGAAATGTTTGGAGCAGTTCTGGGAGATATCATCGGAAGCCCGTACGAATTCGACATGGGCGACAAGACCAAGGACTTTCCGCTTTTTTCTGAGCGGTCTGTCTTCACCGACGATACGGTGATGACCATTGCCGTTGCCAGGGCCCTGATGGACTCTCTGCCGGACGCATCACCGGAATGGACGAGGAAGCGTCTGGTCAGCTCCATGCAGGAGTCGGGCAGGCGTCATCCAGACGCCGGATACGGAGCACGGTTCTCCGGCTGGCTGTTCAGCGAAGACCCGAAGCCGTACAACAGCTTCGGCAACGGATCTGCCATGCGGGTGTCCTCTGCTGCATGGCTCTGGAACGATCTGGAGTCTGTCAGAAATGCTGCCCGGCTTTCGGCAGAAGTGACCCACGACCATCCGGAGGGCATAAAGGGCGCGGAGGCTGTGGCTGCGGCCATCTTTCTGGCCAGAACGGGACACGGCAAGGCCGAGATAAAGCAGTATATAGAAGAAGAGTTCTCCTATGACCTGAGCAGGACCTGCGACCAGATCCGTCCGGATTATCATCATGTGGAGAGCTGTCAGGAAACCGTTCCCCAGGCCGTCACCGCCTTTCTGGAAGGGCAGGATTTCGAGGACGTGATCCGCACGGCGGTTTCCCTGGGCGGAGACTGTGACACTCTGACCGCCATCGCAGGCAGCATTGCAGAGGGGTTCTACGGGGTACCGGAGGATCTGAAAAGGGAATGCTATGACCGTCTGACGCCGGACCTGACAGAGGTGCTGCGGGAGTTTGAGGAGATTAC
>JBJESV010000011.1:0-22742 GCA_051882975.1 Emergencia sp. | reverse complement strand
TTTCGACAGGTTCATAATCAGAGACAGGAATCGTGTTAAAGGGAGCAATCAAAAGGAGGTAATCGCAAATGAACAGTAAAACGAGAAAAATAACCGCAGCCGGACTCATCCTGGCGCTGACAGCAGGTATGCTGGTTCCGCTTCAGACCTTTGCAGGCGAAAAAAAAGCAGCCGGCACCAAGGAAGAGGTCATCTATGCCAATCTTCTCGCCGACGGCAGCCTGTCAGAGATCTACGCAGTCAACATCTATACGCCGGAAGACGACGGCACTGTAACAGACTATGGCGACTACAGCAGCCTGAAGAATCTGACCAGCGAAGATGAGATTAAATATGAAAACGGAAAAATAGAGATTAAAACAGAAGAAGATACCCTGTACTGCGAGGGGATTCTTGAAGACATTTCTCTTCCCTGGAATTTCGATATCACATACAGACTGGACGGAGACCGCTGCGATCCATCCGGTCTGGCAGGTAAAAGCGGACACCTCGAAATAGAAATCTCCATCACAGAAAACCCTGAAAGAAGTCAGTTTTTTGAGAATTTCGCTCTGCAGCCGACACTTACCCTGGATTCCGTAAAGTGCACGGGTATCCGGGCAGAGGGTGCCTCAATCGCAAACGTGGGCTCCGACAAGCAGATTACCTGGACGATCCTCCCCGGTCAGGAGAAGGATCTGGTGCTCACAGCAGATGTGACGGATTTTGAAATGGATGAGATGCAGTTCAATGCACTTCCGCTGGAACTGGATATCGACTTCGATCTTTCGGAAAACGAGGAATTTCAGGATGCTCTGGACGAACTCACAGAAAGCACACAGGCCCTGTCTGACGGTGCAGGTGATCTTTCTGACGGTATATCCAAGGCCGGAAAAGCCGCTGCTTCTCTGAACACCGGCGCACAGACGGCCTGTGCCGGCGCAGCTGCAGCAGCCGACGCAGCCGGACAGCTTTCCTCCGGGCTGACCCGGCTCAGTCAGCAGAGTGAAATGCTCAACCAGGCTGTGTATCAGCTGTTTTCACAGATGGTAAATCAGGTCCAGAGCCAGCTCCAGTCCGCAGGACTGCCTGTCAGCATCACTACAGAAAACTACAGCGAAGTGCTGGGCAGTCTGATGGAATCTCCGCAGCTGCAGGAAGCGCAGAGGCAGCAGATTGCCGCTGTAAAGCAGCAGCTGGACAGCTGCAGTCAGCTTTATCAGGCAGTTGCGACATACACCGGCGGCGTTGACAGCGCTGCTGAGGGCGCAGGACGTCTTTCCTCCTCTCTCGACACCCTCGAAGAAGGAATGGAAACCCTGTCAGGCGGAATGAAAGCGCTGGATAAAGGTTTTGACGGTCTGAGAAAAGGAGCAGAAAAGCTGAATGACGGAACCGGTGAGCTCAATGAGAAAGCCGGATCGGCAGGAGATGACATCGAAGCGGAGCTTTCAGATGCTGTGGATGATATGACCGGCGGAAGCTGGACGCCAGTATCCTATATCTCCTCAGAAAACAGTGATGTCACTTCGGTCCAGTTCATCATAAAAACTGAGACCATTGAAAAACCTGAAGCCGAAATCACAGACGAAGAAACGGAAGAAAGAAGCTTCTGGGAGAAAATCCTGGATCTGTTCAGATAATATTCCCAATGTTAAACCTCCCGCAGGCTTCCTGATATCAGGGCCTGCGGGAGGTTTTTTACAGATTTATTATGGTAATTCCGGAGTTCTTTCCTTATTCTTTGCTTTCGCTTTCGCAGGCCCTGCATCCGCAGCTGCACCCGCTTCCGCCGCTGCAGCCCATGCATGCGCCGCCTGCTTTTTTGTTCTTTACAATAGCCCGTATCGCCAGGCACACCAGGCACAGAACGCCTGCAAGCACGATGAGAGTAGGTCCATTCATCAGTTTCTTCCCCTTTCCTTTACTATGCCGCCCGGCGTGCAGCCTCTACAGAGCTGTCTGACAGCTTTCCTTCCTTCGGAGCCGGTCTGAACAGCATATACAGCAGGAATGCAAGCACCACAACGGCTGCGGCTGTTCCCAGACTGAATCCTCCGCCTGCAAGCAGTGTCCAGAACTGATATACACACAGGGAGACCAGATATGCGAATACGCACTGATATCCGATTGCAAACCAGAACCATCTGGTGTTGTTCATCTCACGCTTGATTGCGCCCATCGCTGCGAAGCAAGGCGCGCACAGCAGGTTGAAGACCAGGAATGCATAGGCTGATGCCGCGGTGAAATCTGCCGCCAGAACGCTCCAGATCTCTTCGCCTTCCTCAGCCACTTCTGCAAATCCGTACAGGATACCGAAGGTTCCTACCACGTTTTCCTTCGCTACAAGACCTGTGATCGCTGCTACGGCTGCTCTCCAGTTTCCGAATCCGAGAGGGATAAATATCCAGGCCAGGAGGGATCCCAGCGCTGCAAGCAGCGTCGTATCCTCCTCCAGCACATCGCTGATCATGTGGAATCCTCCCTGTACGCTGAAGTTGCTCAGGAACCATACCACGATGGTCGACAGCAGGATGATGGTGCCGGCTTTTTTGATAAAGGACCAGCCTCTCTCCCACATGCTTCTCAGCATGGAACCGATGGTCGGCATGTGATATGCAGGCAGTTCCATTACAAACGGAGCAGGATCGCCTGCAAACATCTTTGTCTTCTTCAGAATGATGCCGCTGACTACGATGGCTGCAACGCCGACAAAATAAGCGCTGGTCGCAACCCAGGCTGCACCGTCAAAGAGCGCGCCTGCGATCAGGCCTACGATCGGCATCTTGGCTCCGCACGGAATAAAGGTCGTGGTCATGATGGTCATCTTGCGGTCACGGTCGCTTTCGATGGTCCTGGAGGCCATAACCCCCGGCACACCGCATCCGGTTCCCACCAGCATCGGTATGAAGGACTTTCCGGACAGACCGAATCTGCGGAAGATTCTGTCCATGATGAAGGCGATTCTGGCCATATATCCGCATCCCTCCAGGAAGGCCAGCAGCAGGAACAGCACCAGCATCTGCGGTACAAAACCGAGAACCGCACCGACACCTGCGACGATACCGTCCACGATGAGACCTGTGAGCCAGTCTGCACAGCCTATTCCTTCCAGGAATCCGCTGATGGCAGGCGGCACCACGTCACCGAAGAGAACATCATTGGTCCAGTCTGTGGCATAGGCGCCTACAGTGCTCATAGAAATATAGTAAACCAGGAACATGATCACCGCAAAGATCGGCAGAGCCAGGATCCGGTTGGTGACGATCCGGTCGATCTTGTCAGATACGGTCAGATGCTCTCTGCGCTCCTTTTTCTCCACTGCGCTTTCCACTACCTTGCTGATGTATGAATAGCGCTGGTTGGTGATGATGCTTTCCGCTTCATCATCCAGTTCCTTTTCGCAGTCCTGAATATGTTCTTCGAGATGGTCGATCATATCCGCAGACAGGTTCAGTTCTTTCAGCGCTTCTTCGTCCCGCTCGAACACTTTGATGGAGAACCATCTCAGGAAACCCGGATCCACCAGATCGGAGATGGACTCTTCGATATGTGCGATGGCATGCTCCACACTGCCTGTGAATACGTGAGGCATGTCGACGGTCTGTTTCTCCTTTGCCAGTTCCAGTGCCCTGGCAGCGGCCTCCTGGCAGCCTTCGCCTTTCAGGGCGCTGATCGGCATCACCTGACAGCCCAGCTGTCTTCCCAGCTTCTGCAGGTCAACCTTGTCTCCATTCTTCCTGACGATATCCATCATGTTCACGCAGACCAGAACCGGCAGCCCCAGTTCTATGAGCTGTGTGGTGAGATACAGGTTTCTCTCGATATTGGTTCCGTCTATGATGTTGATGATCGCATCCGGTTTTTCATTCACCAGATACTTTCTTGCCACAACTTCTTCCAGTGTGTATGGCGACAGGGAATAGATTCCCGGCAGATCCTGGATGATGACCTCCCTGTTACCTTTCAGTCTGCCGTCCTTCTTCTCCACGGTTACACCCGGCCAGTTTCCCACGTACTGGGTGCTTCCTGTCAGATTGTTGAACAGGGTTGTTTTACCGCAGTTGGGATTTCCGGCTAATGCGATTTTGTACTGCATTTTCTCTGTTTCTCCTTTCCTGCTTCTATTCGACTTCTATCATTTCCGCATCGGCTTTTCTGACGGAGAGTTCATAGCCTCTCACGGTCAGTTCAAAAGGGTCCCCCAGCGGTGCGACCTTTCTGACATAAAGGGTCGTTCCCTTAGTGATTCCCATATCCATGATTCTTCTTTTGACAGGGCCGCTTCCGTTGATCCTGGTCACGGTAACGGTTTCTCCCACTTTGACTTCCTTTAAAGTTCGCATTCTTACCTCCAGTATTTAAAATGATTTAAAACATTATTTTAGCCGCCATCGCTTTTCCCAGCGCTATCCTGCTGTCTTTGACCTGCAGGATCACATTGCCTCCGGTTTCGCTTACCACGGTTACCTTCTCATCCACCACGAAGCCCAGTTCAGCCATATGCTGCCGCACTTCCGGCTTTCCTCCGATTTTTCTGATTGTCACTGTCTCGCCTGGTCTGGCCATTGATAAAGGCATCATGATCACTCCTCCATTTCAGTCTGTTCTGTAATTATCTTTCCTTCTGGGTTAGTTTTCGCTAACCACTGTGCGCAGAAGCGCGGGTGCGGGCTTCCAGAACCTGAGCCAGAGCCGAACTGCTGCTGCTGTGGCAGTGCTCCATGGGAAATCCGCCTCTCCGGGATTCCTGTTTGCAGGCATTCGCCATCTTGTGGGAGACTGTCTTCGTAAAACAGATCAGCAGATCAGGTGTTCCGATTTTCTTTTTGATGGCGCCTTTTTCCTTGGTATACACCTTGGCAGTGCAGCCATACTGTTCGCAAATCTCCTCGTACTGACGTTTCATGCGTTCGTTGCCTCCTATGATTACAACGCTCATCCATTTGCCTCCCTTCTGATATATCTTATATCCGAACAGGCCTGCCGCCGCAGACCTGTTCGGTTAGTCTTTACTAACCTTTGCCATATATAAGTTAGCACGAACTAACCTCGTTGTCAACACTTTTTTTCTTTGATGATCTGTGATAAGATATAAAAAAGACATACTCGCAAGGGGAGGATGAGAAACATGCAGATCAGACAGTCCGCTGAAGATTATTTTGAAACCATATATATTCTGAAGAAGAGAAACGGCTCGGTCAGAGCCATCGATATAGTGAATGAAATGGGTTTTTCCAAACCCACCGTCAGCGTTGCAATGAAGAAATTCCGCGAGAACGGCTTTGTCACGGTGGATCAGGACGGTCAGATTTCTCTGACCCCGGAAGGACTTGCCATAGCTGAGAAAACTTACGAAAAGCACATTATCATTGCCGAGGCCCTCATGGCCCTGGGTGTCGATGAAAAGACAGCCTACGAAGACTCCTGCCGTATCGAGCACTGCCTCAGCGACGAGAGTTTCCATGCAATCAAGACACACCTTCAGCAGAGCAGAAAATAGCAAAAAAGTCCGGAGTCGGTTTTACCCGCTCCGGATTTTTCAGGTTATGCTATGTGATTTTACGCCAGTTCTTTTCTGAATACCTCTTCCATATTGCACTTTACCGGTACTCCCAGTTTTTCCAGGGTGCCCTGCATGGCTGCAAGGGTCTCTGCAACCTTGTCAGGATATGCATTCTCGCCCATGTGGCCGATGCGGACCACCTTGCCTGCCAGCACATCGAAGCATCCTGAAATCATGATGTTGTAATCCTTTTCCATTCCTCCCAGCAGCTGTGCATCGGTGATTCCCTCAGGAACCTCTATGACGGTTACCGTATTGGAAAAGCCGGATTCCAGATACAGCTTCAGGCCGCCTTCCGTCAGCGCCTTTCTCGTCGCTGCGGCGATGCGGGCATGGCGTTCGTAGACGGTATCCTCCTGCTCCAGATAATTATCCAGTGCAGCGCGAAGACCTTTGATGTCGCTGATCGGCATGGTGTAAGGGAATTCCTTCTTCTCATAGTAGTCTCTGAACAGCAGGATGTTGGCATAGAAGGACGCGATCGGTGTTCTGCGGGATGCCATGGCCTCAAAAGCCCGGTCAGACACCCACAGCATGGTCAGTCCCGGGGGCGCGGAAAGGGCCTTCTGGGAACCGCCGCAGAGAATATCGATCCTGCTTCTGCTCAGATCCAGAGGCTGGCCGAACATGCCTGCCACAGAGTCAGCCACGGTCATGATGCCGTAGGAATCCAGCAGGCAGCTGATGGCCTCCACATCGTTGATGATGCCGCTCGGCGTGTCACAGTGAACCACCGTGGCGTATTTGAAATCGTGATCCTTCTCCAGATATGCAGCCAGTGCATCCACATCCACAGGATTGTGGTAATCAGTGGTGTACAGAACCGGCTGGCCTCCGTAGATATTTACAAAACCCTCAAAGCCTTTTCCGAATATACCGTTGTCTATGACCAGGACGCGGTCGCCGGGTTCTGTCAGAGAAGCACAGGCGGCTTCCAGCCCCAGAATCCCTTCGCCTCCCAGAATCAGCGCCCGGTTTTCGGTGTGCATGGCTTTTGAGAACAGACTGCAGGTCTCCTTATAGAAGTCGAAGAACTCCTGATCCAGATCCGGATTGGTGCATTCCAGACTTCTTGCCATTCTAACGTTTTCTCTGACCTGTACAGGTCCTGCTGTCATGATTTTGTACATAATCTGATCACTCCTAAAATTACATCTTGATATATTTTCTCAGCTGCTCAATGAAAAGCAGAACGATGATGCCTGCAACACCGACCTGAATGATATTGCCCGGAATGGATCCCAGCGGTGCGACCCAGTTTCCGTACAGGATGACTTCGGCGAAATAGTAACCGACGATCTTGATGATGATAGCCAGGATGACGGAAAGGATATTGTTTGCCATCATGCTCCTGAACGGCTTTTTCTCAGCGATCAGTCCGATTACATATCCCATGGCGCCTACGATGACAAAGGTGAACGGAGCCCATGCGGTCCATCCGCTGAGCAGGTCAAAGAGTCCCATGCCGAAGGCACCTGCCAGCGCGCCTGTTCTCTTTCCGAAAAGCATGCCTGCCACGAAGAGAGGAACGTTGCCCAGATGGATCAGTCCGCCGCTTCCTACGAGAGGCAGTCTGATATTGATCAGCCATGTTGCGACATAAACAAGCGCGATAAACAGCGCAGTGATAACGAGTTCATATGTAGTACTTCTTTTCTGTGAATTCTGCATTGTAGTCATAGTTCTTTCTCCATTTATGTATTATTTTTACCGGCAGAACTATGATACCGCAAAATTGAACATATTAAAATATGCAATTTTTTATTTTTTTATAATAACAGTTTTGCGAAAATACAGGCCATCAAAAAACTGTACCCAGACTGTTTGCGTTCAGAATCAGGGTACAGTTTTTGTAAACCGGCTTTTCGCCCGCACCGCCTTACAGCTCGGCGGCAAGTTTCTCCATCTCTTCACAGACGATATCTTCGATGGTTCCCTCGTCGCATGCCCGTGCAACGCTGCTGTCCAGAGGCAGCTTCGCCACATTGACGATGCCGTGGGCCTCAGCGATCTCTTCGATATGGCTGTCTCCGAAGATGCTGTGATCTTTGCCGCAGTCAGGACATCTGAAATAAGACATGTTCTCCACGATGCCCAGGACAGGTATGTTCATCAGATCTGCCATCTTCACCGCTTTTTCCACGATCATGGAGACAAGTTCCTGCGGCGACGTCACGATGATGATGCCGTCCACCGGCAGTGTCTGATACACGGTCAGCGCAACATCACCTGTTCCAGGAGGCATATCCACGAACATCACATCGATATCTCCCCAGCACACGTCGCTCCAGAACTGCTGTACAACTCCGCCCAGGATCGGACCTCTCCATACCACCGGATCGGTTTCGTTTTCCAGCAGCAGATTGATGGACATGGCTCTGATGCCGGTCTTTGTCACAGCCGGCAGAATCATCTCGTCATTTCCCTGTGCTCTCTCTGTAATTCCGAAAGCCTTCGGTATGGACGGTCCGGTGATATCGGCGTCCAGTACGGCGACTTTCTTTCCCTGCTTTCTTGCAGCGGCAGCCAGCATGGAGGTGACGGAGGATTTACCTACTCCTCCCTTCCCGCTGACAACACCGATTACTTTTCTTACATCGGACAGGTCGTTCATAGGCGCTTTCTCGATGCCCGGATTCTCCTGTCTTTCTCCGCAGCTGGCGCTGCAGGAGCTGCAGTCATGATTGCAATCACTCATTTTTCTTTCTCCTTTTTTCTTATATTAAAACATTCCCAGATTCTTAAACAGGAATATCCACAAAAACATGGTAAAACACGCAAAGGCGGTGGAAAAGACCACACAGTTGCCGGCAAGCTGCCCGTCGCTGTCCATGGACTGAGCCATGGTAAAAGACGAAACGGCTGTAGGCGATGCGAACATGGCGATGAGGGTCACGAAGGCGATATCGCGGAACCCCAGCAGCGCAGCTGCTGTCAGCCCTGCCGCAGGGACCAGAATCAGCCGCAGAAAAACGCAGATAAACAGATTCCGCCCGCATCTCTGAATGCTTCTGAAATCGATGGATGCACCCAGGATCACCAGGGCCATAGGCGTCGCCACCCCTGCCATATCGCTGACCACTTCCTCCAGAACAGCCGGCAGCTTCAGCCCGGTCACCATGGCCAGAAATCCCGCCGCAGATCCAAGGATCAGGGGGTTGGTCAGCACTTTTTTTATGATATTCACGGGATCCGGCCTTCCGCCGCGGAAAACCTCCAGAGTGATGACCGCCAGCACATTGTACAGCGGCACGATGACAGAAACCATCATGGCTGTCACCGCCAGGTTGCCGTGCCCGTACATGTTGACCGCGATGGGGATCCCCATGATGACAAAATTGCTTCGGTAGATTGCCTGGATCATAGCGCCGCGGCTCTTCGGCTCCTTTTCGATGCGGAGGACCAGAAGCAGCGACAGTGAGTAGATCACGGCAACGGAAACCACGCCGAACAGAAGCAGACGGCCGTCTACGGCATCCTCTATCCGTGAGCCGTAGAGATTGGTGAACATCATCGGCGGGAAAAAGACCAGAAAGACCATTCTGTTCAGATTCCGCACCTCGCTGTCTGTGAGCAGTCTGAAATGCTTCACACCCATGCCGACGATGAGAAGGCAGAACATGGGCAGAACTGCCTCTAACGATACGATAAAATTACTCAGCATCGTCTCTGCAGAACGGACAGTCTCCGCATTCCGGACGTTTCGGCGCTTTCGGATCGCAGTACAGCGGGAACAGTCTCAGATCGTGGCTCAGCTTGTCACCCATCAGAGACTTCAGTCCTGCAATCTGACACAGGGTTCCTGCGAATTCTGTCACAGCGCCGGACTTCAGCTTCCGCATGGTCTCACGGTACACGGCCGGCATGTCCCTCTCGTAATATTCATCACTGTATTCATAGAACTGCTCCATCTCCGGAAGCTGGACCGGATTGAATACCGGACAGTACAGTATGCAGTTGTTGCACTTCTGGCATCCGTCCTCGTTGATCACAGGATACTTCCTGCCGTCCTCATCCGTATGCATTCTGATGCATGCATGTCTGCATCCCACGACACAGGCGCTGCAGCCGTTACAGTTCTTGATTCTTTCCGTAAGTTGCATTTCACATCAGTTCCTTTCTTCGATTTAATCCCGTAGAGAACATTGTAACATATCCCGCGCAAAAATAAAAGTTACATAAAACTTTCCGAAAATTCAAAAATACTATTGATTTTTTCACAGTTCTGTATTATTATAATGCCAAGAAAGGAAATACACGGATTTACAGATATAGAATTTTAGTGTATGGAATATTCAGAAAGGAAGCGATGGATATGCTGAAACGCTGCACCGGACCGGGAGACACCTGGCGGGCAGAACCGTCTGCTTCAGGAAAGGCATTGCTTTAGCCGGAAATTCAAGAGTAATCACTTCAAGGTATGAGGGGACAGACCCGCCTGGGCAGCACCGGCAGTAAGGCAGAGCAGAGATTCCGGAGAGATGACAGGTTCCGCCTGAGGAGGTTAATGCACAATTTAATAGGAAATATACAAGGAACTGTATTTCAGATAATGCAGTTCCTTTTTATGTTCCCTTCCGGCCGGGTCCGGTCGTACCGGCTTTTCAGTCACGGCTTCCGCTCCCGGCTTTCACTCCGATCTTCTCTCCCAGCTTCACCCGGGTCTCAAAGCCGTCCCGGCTGTTTTCCAGGATATCTCTGTCGATGAGCACCTTATCTTTTTTCAGGCAGAGAATGACCGTGGAGCCTCCAAACTCAAAATAGCCCTTCTCCTGTCCGCGGCAGACTTCTGAACCGGCGCCTGTCAGATTGACGACCTTTCCCACCATCAGTGCGCCGACCTCCATCATCAGAACAGTCCCGAAGTTCTCGCTCTTCAGAAAGGATATATATCGCGTATTCTCCTTGTAAACCGGATACTGTTCCCCTGCTGCCGGATTGACCGTATGAAAAACGCCTCTGATCTTGTGGGCCGCGCTGCATGTTCCGTTATCCGCATAGCAGTAATGATGATAATCGTCCACCGTCAGCCGGAAGATCAGGATCTGCCCGCCGCGGAACTTTCCGGCCAGTTTCGGGCTGCGCACCAGACTCTCCATGGTATAGACCGTATTTTTGATTCTGAACTGCGCATCCTTTGTGATCTGACATACTGTCAGTCTGCTGTCGCAGGGAGCAATCAGATGCTCCGGATCCATATCCACAGGTCTGCATTCCGGTCTGATCCTCCGGGTGAAAAAGTCGTTATAGGAGTCGAAGCTCTGCCTCTCATACTCACTGAGATCGATGTCTTTTGCCCTTACAAAGGGGCCCACGGCAGCACTGGTGAACTTCCTGTCCAGAAGCCAGCCGCCCGCCTTTGACACCGACGGACGGATCAGAAGTCTTACAATGCCGCGGCCGAGGGCGTTCCCGTACAGTTTTGCCAGAAAACGATCCTGGCTGTCATCTCCGCCCTGTATGACCCCGCTGCGGTCTTTCCATTCCATGCTCTTTCTCCCCCTTTTACATCATCACAGGATGCATCATCCTGAAACGGGAATAAGCGAAGGTGACGACGATAGCTGCAGCGACGACGACCACCAGCAGCGCCAGGGTCCGGTTCCCCGGTTTTTTCATTCTGAAATCCACGATGAACAGCACGCCCGTCACAAAGAGCATGGCCTCCTGAATCAGACGAAACCCCCGCGGCGACACTGCAAAGCTGAGAAGGAAAACCAGCGGCAGGATCACCGCAATGGATGTGATCGGCAGCCCGTGGTAGACCTTTTCGTGCACCTCACCGGAAAAGAACTGATTGGTCTCCAGCACGTTGAAATAGGCCAGTCGGATGACACCGCACACGCAGTACAGCCCCATGACCAGAAAGCCGAAACATCCTCTGACGCCCATGCAGTAGCACAGCACGCACGGAAAAGCGCCGAAGGCGACAACATCGCAGAGGGAGTCCAGCTGGATACCGAAAAGCTTCTCATCATCGGTTCTGTCCTTTTTGCTTCGGGCCACCTTGCCGTCGAACATGTCAAAGAGTCCCGACAGCGCCAGGCAGCATACGGCCAGACGGAAGTGTCCGCCTATGGATAGTGCCATTCCTGTCATCGCCGACAGCAGGCTCATGTATGTAAGTATCACCGTGTAATTGTAAAATCCTATCATTGTTCTTTCCTTCTAAAAATAATAAAATATGCACTGATTGTAAAAAGCATGCTGATAAACAGCTGCGTATAATAGCTGATTCCTCTGCTTACCAGCAGAGCAGGCGTGGTGAGCGCCGCCCCGCACACCGGCAGAAAGATGATGCGGAAAAGATGCTCGCTGATTCCCATGCCTCCCGGCAGCGGCAGCATGTCCACAGCCACAGAAATCATTGCCTGCAGTACGATGACTTCCGTCAGGCCGATCCCGTCAAAACCGAAGGACAGCAGAACAAGATACGGCACCGCAAACAGGAAACACCGCTGCAGGAAGGTGATGATCAGGACGTTGAAAATCACGCTCCTGTGAACTGCGAAGAATCCGGAAGCCTTGCCGTAGCTTTCCATGACATGCTCCAGCTTCTGCTCCATGACAGCGATTCTGCTTTCCCCCAGAATCGGTCGCAGCAGATGCAGGCACAGCAGCACCAGCCTGTGGGTCAGTCCCGGACAGAAAACCAGGGCAAGCATGCCGCCCACGCAGAGTACATTGAGTGCGATGCCCAGCCAGATCCATCCGATGGCCGGCTGGAGAAAGGCCATCTCTCTGGCGGGTCTCAGGATCAGTACTGCCAGACCGAAGATCACCAGCACCAGCTTGTAGGTGATGGTGACAATCAGCAGTACCAGAGACGAAAGATGAATCGGCAGACCGTCCTTTTTCATGAACACCACCTGTGCCGGCTGACCTCCGCTGGCAGAAGGAGTCACCAGACTGAAAAAAAATCCTGCAAAGGAGTACAGGAAGCAGTGATTCAGCCGGACCTCCTGCTTCAGGCTCTTCAGCAGATAGAATATGATGACCGATTCACTGAGAATAAAGACGATTACAAGTATCACCCCTGCGGCCCAGTAGACTGGCCTGCCCTGCTTCAGACAGGCCAGAAGCTCCTTCAGGTTCTGATCGCGGAATACGTAGTACGCAGTCAGCAGGAGACAGACCGCCAGGAAGATTAAGTTGAGAATGGTTTTCTTTTTCATGTTCTTTCTTCAGTTCCAAAGATTTTCAGGTTGAGCCGGTCAAAAAAATCCTCGACTGTTCTGAAGCCGCCGCAGCGCCCGCTCAGAGCGAAACATCCCGCAGCAGCTGCCGTGCCGCCGAGAATATCCACCAGGTAATGCTGTTTGGTAAACTGGGTGGAAGCAAAGATCATCACTGCAAAAAGCAGCGTGAAATCCCTGTACCAGTGCGGAATCCTCTCGCATTTTCTGATGCCCAGCCAGCACATCACACTGGTCAGACAGTGGATGGACGGAAAGAGATCCAGCGGCGGATCCAGATGATAGATCAGACTCATCAGATGGTCCCAGAAGCCGTCTCCGGTGATTTCCGGGCGGATATTTGTGGTCGGAAAAATGATAAAAATAATACCGCATATCAGCTTTGCCAGCATATCCGCAAAGACGAACCGGAACCAGTCCTCCCTGCTGTTTTCCCTCGCCGTCAGAATATAGCTGACAGCCCAGAAGGGAAAGCTGAGCACATAGATGCTGACCCATGCCGGCTGAAATGGCACCTGCCTGTCCAGCGGTGTGGTCAGATCGTGGAGTTCCAGTCCGAACCCTTCTATGGTCTGCTGCGTTCCCCAGTATATCAGGCAGTTCCACAGAAAGCACGCAAGCAAAGAAAAGAACGCATATGCAGGGATCCATCTCGCAAAATGCGCCTCATACCACCTGTTCCACGTATATCTGATTCCTCTTCTCATCCCTTTCCCCCTCTTTCTATTATGCTATTATATATTGCATGATACAGCTTTGCAATATTTTAGGGAAAAACTAAGAATCTTTTAAGAATTTGACAAAAAAAGTACCGGTCTTCCTTCCGTTCTCGGTTTCTGTATGATAACCTGAACGTCTGAAAAACCGGTACTATCTTCTCTCAAAAACTTCTGGCGGACTCACCTCTTTCTTAAAGATTTGCTCTAACTTCCAGTCAGCGAACCTGCTTCGTCGCTTTCGCTTCTTCACTTTATCGCTTTCTTTAAATAAAGTATAGCACATTCCCGACAGATTGCAAGTCTTTTTTTAATTTTCTGAAAATATTTCCTCAAAACTGACCTGACGCTGGATCCAGCTTTCCTGACGGGCCGCCTTCACCACATCCCCGTCCATAAAACCGCCTACGAGAAACGGCGAGAACGGATCGTGCTGTCTGCGGCTGGAAGACACGGTGCTGCTGTCGTAATTGGCATAGCAGTACAGGCAGCCGTGACCGCAGGTGTTGTATGCGCCGATATCGCTTCCCAGCACGCACTGGCATCCTTCCCGGGTCTTTGCGCTTTCCGGTACATCCAGAGGCAGGCCGATGGCCCTTTCCAGAACAGCCTTCGACTGGCATCCGCCGCAGTCGGCCCCGAAAGCCGACAGTTCCTCGCCCTCGCAGCAGGGTCTCAGGATCATATCATAGCGCCGGGCGGTCTCCGCAAAGGCTCTTCCCAGCTCCAGCCGCTCCTTCTCCGGCACAGTCTTTCCCTCGGGAAAATTTCTCTTCGTCTTATCGTAGAGGTCCAGGAAGCTGATGACGCAGCTCTCCGCATAACCGGAAAGCTGGGCCGCCATCTTTTCAAAGGAACGGATGTGGAAATCCACGTCGTATTTTTCCGTCAGAAAGACCGGGTCGTAACGCCAGGAGATGCATCTGGCCCCCAGCCGTTCAGACAGGCGGCACAGGCTGTCCATGACTCTGCCCGCCTCCGGCACAAAAGGCTCGATGTCACGGCCGTAAGGGGTGATGGTCACGGCCCAGAACTGCCGGAAAGGGTCCAGCATCCGGATGTCCGCCAGCATGGGCGCAGGGTTCTTTGTGCAGAAAGTGATGCAGTCCACCAGCTCCGGATCCAGCAGGTATCTGGTCACCTGCTGCGGATTGTACGGATTGCGCACCAGCACACTGCCCTCTCTGATCCGGTTGTAGAACCAGCGGTTGTAAAATGCCGGAATGTCGGTCCGGTTCCCTGTATTCAGTATCATTCAGCGATTCACAATCTTTCCTATATTTTTCAGCTGGATGGAAATGGTTCCGTCCGGGTTGCTGATAAACTCCACATATCTGCTGTTTTCCAGATATTCCGTGGGAATCTTGATTTCGATGCCTGTGTCGGTCTTTATTCTGTGGCTGCGGATGCTCTTCACCACCTTCGGATTGTCCACCGTGATTTTCGGCGGCATATCCGCCTCCATGGCCTTCTGCCGGAAGGTGTTTTTCATGACCTCGTTGTCACGGAACACCTCTTCGCAGATGTCAGACGGCGTAAACGGCACGCTCTGCTCCGCGCTTTCGATGATACAGCTTTTGGCCCTGGCCGCGGCGATGGCCGGATTGGCTCCGTACTCCTCTGCAACCTGTCCCGCCAGCTTCCGGATGGTCTTTACCGTATCCCTGTCGGACTGGCCGTAAACGCACTGCAGCACTTTATCTGCAAGGACCATGGTCTCCTCTCCGCAGATGGACCGCTTCTTCTCGCTGAGAAACACCCGGTCTGTCTCCAGGTCTATAAGGGCATAGTTGGAAATCTTCTGGCTGGTCCCCGGAAGCATGGTGAAATAGCGGATGATCCGGCTGGAAGGTCCGTCCTCTGAGTTTTCCACCTGATGGGTGTAGGCTGTCCGGTTTGTGAGCAGCAGCAGTCCTGCATACTCTTTTGTCTCTTCTGTGAAACGGCATACGAGAAGGTCGCAGGATTCCGGCTCATCGGCCTGAGACAGCTGGTCATAGATAAGCGTTCCCGCCGCAGCGGAAAACTCCGTAAAATCCATGCCGCCATTCCTGTATCTCTCTAGTATGCTCAGAAATGCACTGTGCTCCAGGAACTGCCCTTCTTTCTTCCCGCCGTCCTCCAGGATCCGGGCCAGATGCTTTTCTATGAATTCCGCCGCACCGAAGTCGGACAGGTCAAGCTCTTTCTGAGAAAAGACACAGATGTCAGAGCTGAAATCCATGATATGGAGTATCGCATTTTTTATAATCATAACAGCTTCTCCGCTCCCTACAGCCGGGTAAACTCAGAGTAGACAGCCTGGATAGCCTGCACATAGTCGGCCTCGTCCACGCCCAGCATCATATTGATCTTCTCAGCGCCGTGGTCGATGAGGCGGAGGTTGATCTTACGGCTGGCCAGTGCACTGAGCACCTTGACGGCGATACCCGGGCCGGTGAACAGTTCTCTGCCCACGATGGCAATCATGGCAATATCGTGGGTCACCGATATGGATGACGGACTGATCCTGTCGCGGATCTCCTCCGTCAGCTCGTCTTCTATCTCTCTGATATGAGCATCCCTGGTGATGATGGTCAGCGAGTCTATGCCGGAAAGGATGTTCTTCACCGCGATGCCTTTTTCCGTAAGGATATTCAGAATCTCGCTTCTCACGCCCGGCAGTTCGTTCATTCCCGGCTTCTCCACCGCGATGATGGCAAAGCCTTTCTTTCCTGATATGCCGGAAATGGACAGCCTGCTCTGATAGTAGTCTGCGTTTTTCACGATCAGGGTGCCGCTGTCCTCGGGACGGTTGGTGTTCCTGATGTTGATCGGAATCTCCAGCTTCACCACAGGGAAGATGGTATCCTCGTGGAGCACTGCCGCTCCCATATAGGAAAGCTCTCTCAGC
This sequence comes from Emergencia sp., assembly GCA_051882975.1. GTDB lineage: Bacteria > Bacillota > Clostridia > Peptostreptococcales > Anaerovoracaceae > Senimuribacter. The sequence goes on along the minus strand of JBJESV010000011.1, from coordinate 6,392 downwards.
TCTTTATATGTGATGACCGGAACAGTCAGCGGGTTGTCGACGATTCTCGGATCCGCCATGAGGAATCCGGACACGTCGGTCCAGTTCTCGTAGATATCCGCCCCTGCCACAGCGGCAACGATGGCTCCGGTTATGTCGGAACCGCCTCTGGAGAAGGTTCTGATGGAACCGTCCGGAAGGGTGCCGTAGAATCCCGGTATCACCGCCCGGCCCGCCTCTGTCAGAAGTCTGCCCAGTACGCCTTTGGTCTTCACCTCGTCGTATCTTCCCTCTTCGTCCAGATAGATGGCGCCCTGAGCGTCGATAAAGTTAAATCCCGTAAGCTCTGCCATGATCCGGGCATTGAGATATTCGCCCCGGCTGACGATATAGTCCTCCATGGACGGATCCCCCAGGGCATCGGAAATATGTCTGAACTCTTCATCGATATCCAGATTCACATTCAGTCCGCGAACCAGCATTCTGTATCTGAGCCGGACCTTTGTCAGGATCTCCTCCGCCTCGCTGCGGCTCTTTTTGGTGCACTGAATCAGAAGGTCTGTCACCTTCTGGTCATCTCTGGACCGTTTGCCCGGCGCGCTTACCACGATGTAGCGGCGCTCCGGCTCACTCTCTATGATCGCTGCGCATTTTCTGAACTGCTCCGCATCCGCCAGAGAGGTCCCCCCGAATTTGGCCACTTTCAGATCGATGACGGCATTGTCATGGAGCATGGCGTCCAGGGTCTCCTCGTGGATCTGGCTGATGTCATACTGAGTCGTCTGATATACGAAGTAGTTGAGCCAGTTGGAATACAGCAGGTTGGCGCAGGAACGCCATTTGACCACGGGATCCTTCGTGTCGTCGTCGCCCGGGAAGTAGTTGCACGGAATCTCAGGATCCAGGCCTGCATTTTTGTCCCGCACATATTCCTTCAGCAGGGTGTCCGCATCGTATTCGGAATGTCCCATGATGAAGATCTGTCTGTCGTTTTCAGATTTCACCGCATAAACGCCTGCCTCATCGGAGCTGGATATCACTTTCAGTTCCGGCACGGCTTCGATGTCCTCTCTGTCCACGGTGGTGTTCCTGGAATGAGGCACATAGAATTCATCGTCAAAACCGCGGAAGAGCATGCCTTTCTTGTAGTCCAGGTGGTGCTTGTACACGCCGGACAGCTTCTTCGGCAGTTTCCGCTTCTGAATGCCGTAGTGGTAGTAAAGTCCCGCCTGAGCGCCCCAGCAGATGTGAAAGGTGCTGTGGACATGGCGTTTGGACCATTCCATGATCTCACAGAGCTCGTCCCAGTATTCCACTTCCTCGAACTCCAGCAGCTCCACCGGCGCGCCGGTGATGATCATGCCGTCGTAGAATTTTTCCTTGATCTGATCAAAGGTCTTGTAGAAAGCGATCATGTGCTCCTCAGATGTATTGGATGCCTTGTGGGTGCTGGTCTGCAGAAGCTCCAGCTCCACCTGCAGCGGCGTGTTTCCCAGAAGCCTGGTCAGCTGCGTCTCCGTATCGATCTTGGTCGGCATCAGATTGAGAATCAGAATCTGAAGCGGTCTGATATCCTGCGTCATGGCCCGGGTATCGGTCATGACGAATACGTTCTCCTTGGTCAGCGTCTCGATGGCTGGCAGATTGTTAGGCACTTTAATTGGCATATGTAAATTCCTCCTGTTCCAGATGGATTTGATATTCACCCTAATATTACTATTATGCGACAGATTCGTTCCGGTTTCAAGTGGAATTTCCCGGCGCGCAGTACAACTGTGCGGCAGTTTACATGTTTTTAACATAAATACGGTATCGGATTTCATACAATGAAACTAAAATGTCTGTATCAGAAAGAAAGAAGGAATTCAGATATGCCATCCACATATGCACATTACCGGATGGGACGGTGGGTTCTGCGGAATCTGCCCAAACCCGTCTGTCAGAAAATCACTCCTTACCGGGAGCTTTACGATATCGGCCTTCACGGCCCGGATATACTTTTCTATTACAGGCCTCTGGCAGCCAGCCGCGTCAGTTCCGCCGGCTATGAGCTTCATCACTGCAGCGGAAAAGATTTTTTCGAAAGGGCTGCCTGCGCCGCAGACAGGTGCACAGATCCCCAGGCCGGATTCGCATACATATGCGGCCTCCTTTGTCATTATGCCCTGGACAGCACCTGTCACGGCTATATCAATGAATATGAAAAAAAGCGCGGTATCACCCATGCAGAGATAGAAACCGAATTCGACCGCTGTCTCCTGGTCAGCGACGGCTGCGACCCGCTTTCCCAGTCCCTGACAGACCACATCGTTCCGTCTGCAGAAAACGCGGAAATCATCGCTGCCTTTTACGACATGGTTTCGCCGGAGGAGATCCGCCGTTCCCTTTCCTCCATGATCCGCTGCAGCAGGCTTCTCCTGGCACCCCGTCAGCCGAAAAGAGCCGCTGTCTGCGGCCTGATGACTGTCAGCGGCAGATATGCCGCCCTGCGGGGACTCATGGTAAACCGGCAGCCCAACCCTGACTGCGCCGAAAGCTGCAGCAGGCTGTCCTCCCTTTACACGGAAGCGTCCATGGACGCCATCCATATGATCTGCAGCTTTCCCCATCTTCTCGCAGACAAAGGCTTCGAGAAAAGGCTGTCTCTGACCTTTGACGGAGAAAACCGCTGCAGCTCCGATGCGATTCTGAAAGCCATGGACAGAAGCTTCGACGCAGACTGCCAGGCTGCTCTGGGAGGTGTCGGAATTTGAAATTCTCACTGACACCCCTTGAACGTTCCTGGGTCCTGTATGATGTCGGCAACTCTGCCTTTGTGCTGCTGACCTCCACGATTCTGCCCATCTTTTTTAATTATCTGGCAGACCTGGACGGAATATCCTCTGTGGACTATCTGGCTTACTGGGGCTATGCGGCCTCCGTCGTCACGCTGATTGTCGCCCTTCTGGGACCGGTCCTGGGAGCCGTCTCCGATATCAGAGGATTTAAAAAACCGGTTTTCACGATATGCATGCTGACCGGATGTCTCGGCTGTGCCGCCCTTGGCCTTGCCGGGAACTGGATCTGGTTTCTGGCTGTCTTCATCCTCGCCAAGACGGGTTTTTCGGCCAGTCTGATCTTTTATGACTCCATGCTGACCGATGTCTGCAGCGAGCAGCGGATGGATTCCGTTTCCTCCAGAGGATATGCCTACGGATATATCGGCAGCTGTATCCCTTTTGTCATCTGTCTGACACTGGTTCTGGGCTGTGAATCCCTGGGCCTTTCCATGGTTCAGGCCATGGGCGCTGCCTTCGCAGTCACATCGGTCTGGTGGCTGATCTGCACCCTGCCGCTGCTTCGCCGCTACCGGCAGATTTACTATGTGGACAGAAGCGCCAGTCTGATCCGCTCCAGTTTCAGCCGTCTCTTTTCTTCTTTCAGAGAGATAGGCAGAAACAGGCAGATCCTCCTTTTTCTCATAGCTTTTTTCTTCTATATCGACGGTGTGTACACCATCATCGATATGGCCACAGCTTACGGACAGGCCCTGGGCTTTGACAGCACATCCCTGCTCCTTGCCCTGCTTCTGACGCAGATCGTGGCATTCCCCTGCTCGATCATCTTCGGCAGACTGGTCCTGAAAATCCCTGCAGAAAAGCTGATCAGCGTCTGCATTCTCGCCTATTTCTGCATCGCGGTTTTCGCCATGTTCATGGACAGGCAGATCCACTTCTGGATCCTTGCAGTTCTGGTCGGCGGCTTTCAGGGTGGCATCCAGGCGCTGTCCCGCTCCTATTTTGCAAAGATCATCCCGCCGGAAAAATCCGGAGAATACTTCGGGATTCTCGATATCTGCGGCAAAGGCGCCTCTTTCACAGGCACAACCCTTGTCAGTGTGGTCTCTCAGCTGACCGGCAGCATCAATCTGGGCGTCGGCGCCATTTCCATCCTGTTTCTGGCAGGCTTCTTCATCTTCCGGCTGGCCGCCGCCCGCAGTTGTACCGGAAAAATGCCGTGATACTGAATGCAGAAAAAAACAGAGGACCGAAGTCCTCTGATAAACCGATTATCGTGACTGGATCAGCCCCGCACCTGACCGTGAGGAAATCTCCGGCACCCGGGGCTTTTCTGTCTTTTTCTTTATTCCTTTCCGTCCCAGCAGTAGGTGCAGAGTCTGTCATGAGGCAGGCCTGTCGCATCCAGCATATCGTCGAGACGGTTGAACTGCAGCGATGTGAATCCCATCTCCTTGCGGATCTCCTCCACCATGCGCTCGTACTTCTCTGATTCCGGATTGCAGTATTCCCTCAGAGTCTCTTCTGTGACTGCAGGACTGTCCTCCAGTCTTGCGATGACTCTGCGGGTGATCAGATCCATCTCGGAGGAGGATCTTGAAAAGTTCAGATATTTGCATCCGTAGAGCAGCGGCGGACATGCCGGACGCACGTGAACGGCTTTGGCTCCGCACTGATACAGGAATTCCACGGTTTCTCTCAGCTGAGTTCCTCTGACGATGGAGTCGTCGATGAGAATCATGGTCTTGTCCTTAATCAGATCGTTGACCGCCAGCAGCTTCATCTTGGCGATGAGGTTCCGCTTGCTCTGGATCGTCGGCATGAAGGATCTCGGCCATGTCGGCGTGTATTTGATGAAAGGACGGGCGTACGGAATGCCTGATTCGTTGGCATATCCCACAGCATGAGCAATGCCGGAATCGGGAACGCCAGCCACCATATCGGCCTGGGCATCATCCCGCTGCGCCATCTTGCTGCCGCAGATGTTCCGCATCTTCTCCACGCTGAGTCCCTCATAGGAGCTGGCAGGATATCCGTAGTACACCCACAGGAAGGTGCAGATCTTCATCTCGCTGCCCGGATCCATCAGAGTCGTGCAGCTGTTATGGCTGATGATGGCGATTTCTCCCGGGCCCAGCTCTTTGTAGTCCTCGTATCCCAGTTTCTTATATGCAAAATTCTCAAAGGATACGCAGAAAGCATCCTCCTTGTGTCCCACTACGACCGGCGTTCTGCCGTATTTATCTCTGGCCGCATAGATACCCGCCTGGTTCATCACCAGCACGGACAGAGAGCCGTCTACCGCTTCGAGAGCATAATGAATGCCTTCGATCAGATTCTCCTTCTGGTTGATCAGTGCGGCGACCAGCTCTGTGGCGTTGACCTCGCCGCCGCTCATTTCCAGAAAATGAGCATGGCCCGTATCAAAAAGTCCCTGCACCAGCGCATCGCTGTTGTTGATCTTGCCGATGGTCGTCAGGGCATATGTACCGTGATGGGAACGGATGATCAGAGGCTGCGGCTCATAGTCCGAGATACAGCCGATGCCCAGAGTTCCCTCCATGTCGTGAACATCTTTGTCAAATTTAGTTCTGAAAGGTGCATTCTCAATATTGTGAATGGATCTGTTGAACTTGCCGTTTCCATAGACGGCCATACCGCCTCGTCTGGTCCCCAGATGAGAATGATAGTCAATTCCAAAGAACAGATCAAACACACAGTCCTGCTGTGCTGCTACACCAAAAAAACCGCCCATTCTATTCTCCTTTAATCTTGTTTCTTCTCTTGTCTTATTCTGCCGGCTGCCGCCGCGGCCGGCTAACCTATACTAAGCATTCTAACATATCTTCCGAAAGAATGCCAACGAAAAGTTGCAAAAACATTGAAAAATACTTATATTATGCGAACTTTTACAAGGATTTGCGGAATAATTATTCGTGTTTTTTCTTTCTGCTTTTTCGGCAAATACACTTGCGCATGTTCTGCACAGGAAATATAATAGAAACATATTCACATAACCGGAGGTTCACATGAGTCAGGCAGAAAGAAACATAAGAGAAACACTGGAAGAAATCATAGAAAAAGAAATCCGTCCGGTCCTCAGTTCCCATATGGGCGGCGCTTTTCTCAGCGACTATGAAGACGGGATCGCATATATCAGATTCACCGGCAGCTGCAGAGGGTGCTATGCCGCTGAGGATACCATGGAAAACACGGTCCGTCCTGTGCTGATGGAACGGGTGCCCCAGCTCAGGGATGTGGTTCTGGACACTTCCGTGGATCAGGAGCTTCTGGATATGGCTCGCTCCCTGATGAAGCGAGGGAAGGACGGAGACGGAAAATGAAGATCGGTGTAAGATTCTGCGGCGGATGCAACCCCCGCTACGACCGGGGCGCATACTACCGGAAAACCGTCCGTAACTTTCCTCAGCACAGTTTTTCCGTGGCAGAGGAAGGACCCCTCTACGATGTTCTGCTGGTCATCGGCGGCTGCACCAGCTGCTGCGCATCTTATGAGCAGTTCCGCTATGAACGACTGATCAGAATATGGGACGATACGGAAATTCCGGAGTTCTGAAGGAAGACAGCTTATCTGCCTTCCTTTTTTTCGTAAGGTCTGGCGTCCAGACGCTCCCG
>JBJESV010000010.1:20216-22825 GCA_051882975.1 Emergencia sp. | reverse complement strand
ACATTGACCCACTGCTGGTCCTCTCTGTCCTCCCGCACATCTCCGGTCAGGAAGGTTTCGCAGAGTTCCCAGCCGTCCTCCGGGGCAAACAGCCGGTCCATATCCCCCATGCTGTAGTCGCAGAAAAACCGGCCGCCGCTGTTCCTTTCACCTGTCCCGGCCTTGAAACAGGCGTACAGAACGCCGCCGGGCACCAGGGCATCGCTGACCCGGGCCAGAATCCCTTTGATCGAATCCCGCGGGACATGGAGCAGGGATGCGCAGGCCCACACGCCGTCAAAACATTCCTCGAAGGCCATCTCGCCGAAGTCCATGCACAGAACCTCCTGTCCGATGTGCCGCTCTGCCAGCTGACAAAGCGCCGCCGATCCGTCCACAGCAGTCACCCGGAAACCTCTGTCCAGAAACTGGCGGCTGTCACGGCCGCTGCCGCAGCCCAAGTCCAGGATCCGTCCGCCGGCGGGGATTTTCTGCAGGAACCTGCCGTACAGATGGCTCATGTCCGCCTCTACCGTATCCTGAAAAAACTGCTCCGCATTCTCGTTATAGTATTCCAGAGTTTTATCCTTCATAATTCCACTCTCCAAAGCCCATATTCCGGGCCGACTGATAGACCGGCAGCAGGATCTCCTCCAGTCCTCTGGAAAAAGCCTCCTCGCTGAGTCCTTTCTGATAAAGCTTCATCCGCGCTTCGGTGCTGCTCACATGGTCCCTGCTGCAGCTTTCGAAAAGCCCCCGTATCTTCTCGTGCTCCCATACAGCCTGACAGCACTGGTACTCCAGCTTTTCCAGCCGCGGAAAGTACACATCCCACACCGGCAGGCTGCTGCTTTTGCTGCTGTTGACCCGCCTGGTGGTGGGGCTCAGATTCCACAGCTCGTCGTGAGCAACATAGGACCAGGGAACAAAATGGTCGATGGACATATCCTCCGGGTCCAGGGGCTCCCGTGCATAAATGTCCCGCAGAGGACAGATCTCGGCCACGGCGGTCCACAGTTTTCTCACCTTTATCAGATTCCGCTCCTGAGGCGGCTTCAGCTTGCTGATGATGCCGGGCACATCGGGATTGCGCCGCTGCAGATAGGATATCATGTTGAACTGAATCCAGCCCCGCAGAATCTCCTGATTCTCCAGGATGTATTCCTGCCACCGGGGGCCGATCCGGATTCTGGACTGAAGGCCGTTCACCTCTGTAAAGTAGTACAGAAGCCGTTCGTCCGCTCCGTTGATCTCCGCCGCCAGTTCCTTTTCCGGGACATTCCAGCCTTTCCCCTTCAGATTCTCCAGAAAAGGAGCCTGCAGGCGGTAAGGCACGTTCCTGGTCAGGGTGCGCTTTTTTGCTCTGATCTCCCGGTCATCGCTGCTGCGCAGAAAGGCCAGGATCTCTCCTCTGCCCGCTGCCGGCCGGAGGCCGCTTTTTCCCTGAACCCAATGGATCAGATTCTCCAGCGTGTCCGACGGTCCCAGATTCAGCCGGTACTCGCAGACCATGTACCAGCCGTCGGCGATCATCTCGTCGATGAGCTCTTCATATGTAAATTCTGTTTTTCCGCTGCACACCCCGCTGACGATAGCCTGAAACCAGAAAAGCTTGTAGCTTTCGCTCATGTTGTCGAACAGACGGGACAGCCGGGCGATCTGCAGACCGCCTCTCTGCGGCAGATAAAATCCTGCGCTCCTGGTCATAAATACGCCTCGCCTCCTGTGTTTTTCTGCTTTCATTATACCTTTTTGTCTATGTGATTTACAGAAAAAGTACTGAAAAGTTACAAAAAAAGTCCAAAAAGGGACATCACCCTTGACTGCGCCTCATACTGCTCATATAATCCATTTGCAGACTTTAATTACAGTTATTTCCATAATCACTTGCTGCAGGGTTTCTATAGAAAAGAGGTGTTTCACGATGCAGGAGAAGAAGTTTTATCCTTTTACCGATCCAGTGGTGTTTCCGCTGGTCATGTACGATGCGGATATGTGCCGCCAGCTGATAGAGAGGATTCTGCCCGGCCGCCGGGTGCGGCAGATCCGGTTTTCCGGACAGGATGAGAACGGAAGGGTCGACGTCGAGAAGGCGATTCTGAACAGTCCTTTTCATAAAGGAATCCGCCTGGACGTGCTTTTTGACGGCGACGACCAGTGGTACGATCTGGAGATGCAGCTGGAAAGAAACCGGAACATCCCGAAGCGGTCCAGATATTATCACGGACTCATCGATTCTCACATACTGGAAAAAGGCCAGAACTACAGCAGGCTGAAGCCGTCTTATGTGATTTTCCTCTGCCAGTTCGATCTGTTCGGCCTGGACGAGGCGGTGTACTGCTTCCAATATTATGACGAAAAAAAGGGCTTGCCTCTGGGCGATGAATCCTATACACTGATATTAAACAGTAAATGTTCTGAAGAAAAGGTTCCGCCGGCGCTGCAGATGCTGTTTGCCTACATGAACAGCGGAAAACTGCCCGGGGATGCAGATGCTTTTATCCGGTGCATCCACAGCCGGGTCACGGAGCTGAATCAGGGAAAGGAGCTGAGCACTGTCATGACTTTAGAAGAACAGCTGCGGCTGGAGGCCGAATGGGCCAGAGAAGACGGCATTGAGGAAGGCCGCA
>JBJESV010000010.1:0-20116 GCA_051882975.1 Emergencia sp. | reverse complement strand
GAAGGCCACAGAACCGGCCTGCAGGAAACCGCCAGGAGGATGAAAGCGGACGACCTTCCCGTCGATACCATATGCCGTTATACCGGTTTGTCCCGGCAGGAAGTGGAAGACCTTTAATGGCCTGCTCACATTTACGCTGATCTGAACCCGCAGACGATAAACGCCTGCGGGTTTTTATTGCCCGGATCCGGCTGATACTGCAGCGGCTGCGCCCGGACGGGCGGTGGGGAGCATCCCCTTATTTATGCGGAATCGTGATTTTTTCTACGGAGATTTCTCTGCCGTCCAGCGTCAGCATGGCGAAGGTGATTTCCTGGTCGAAGCGTCGCTTTCCGCAGCTGCCCGGATTCAGCAGCAGGCGCCCATCAGTTCTCTGCTCCAGATATTTGTGAGAATGACCGAAGATAATCACATCCACATCTGTCAGATCCTTCGGAATATCCTTTCTGTTGTGCACTGCGAAAAATCTGCATTCTCCCAGCTGAAAGGTCAGAGATGCCGGAATATGCTCCGCCCATTCCTTGTCGTTATTGCCCCGCACAACATAGACCGGCGCAATCTGCTCCAGCCGGTCGATGACCTCCTGCCGGTTGATATCACCGCCGTGGATAATAGCGTCACATCCGCCGATTCTTTCTGTCACCTCAGGCCGCAGCAGGCCGTGGGTATCCGATAAAACTGCGATTTTCATTTTCATAGGGCACCTCCCTGATTTTTCTCTTTTTATTATTATACCTGTTTTCCGGCCTGATGCACAGGAGAAAGTGCGGGACGCGGCCGTCTTCATAAACCTCCATCGTCATGCTGCAGCCTGCGCCCGCGCCGCCTCTGCTCTTGCCAACTTTATCCTTTTGTGCTAAAGTGAACCTGTAAGCGCTCCCTGCCCTGCGCCGGAAGATTCCGGCTGAGTCTTTTGGCAGAGAGCACACTGGAGAATCGAAAGGGGTAACAGAAACAATGAACGACAGAATACTCATCGTAGACGACGAAAAAGAAATCGCCGACCTGATCGAGGTCTACCTGAAAAATGAAGGCTTCGAAGTATATAAATTCTACAACGGAACCGATGCCCTGGCCTGCATAGACGCCACACCGCCGGATGTCGCCGTGCTGGATGTGATGCTGCCGGACATCGACGGGTTTCATCTGCTGCAGACCATCCGGCAGAAACACTTTTTTCCGGTCATCATGCTGACAGCCAAGATCGAAGATATGGACAAGATCATGGGCCTCACTCTGGGTGCCGACGATTACATGACCAAACCCTTCAATCCGCTGGAGCTGGTTGCCCGGATCCGGACCCAGCTGCGCCGCTACAAGAACTACAATTCGGCAGGCCAGGATCCGGCGGGTCAGAGCCCGAAAGCCGGCACAGTCCACGACATCCGCGGACTGCTCATCAGCCGGGACAACCACACCTGCACACTTTACGGCAGAGAAATCCTTCTGACGCCGCTGGAGTTCTCCATCCTGTGGTATCTGTGTGAGAACAGAGGCAGAGTGGTTTCCTCCGAGGAGCTCTTCGAAAAAGTCTGGGGTGAAAGATATCTGGACAACAGCAGCAACACGGTCATGGCCCATATCGCCAGAATCCGGGAGAAACTGCAGGAGCCGGCAAGAAAACCGAAGTTTATCAGGACTGTATGGGGAGTGGGGTACAAAATTGAAAACTGATACAAAACTGGCAAAGAAGCTTTCCAGGCGGCTTTTTCTGCAGCTGATCTCAAGCCTGGTTCTCTACACCCTGGCAGGAGTCGCCATCTACGGCGCAGCTTCCCTTCTGCTGGGCATGTTCACCTGGCAGGGCACCGAACCCATCTACATAGTCGCGTCCTGGCTCAATTCCAGACGGGTCTTTTTCGCCCAGGTCTACATCCTGGTCGGATATGTTCTGATCATCCGTCACTACTGGAACCGGCCTTTTTCCTATTTCCAGCAGGTTGCGGAGGCCACCCGGCAGGTATATAACAAAGAGGATGCCCTGGTGGAGCTTTCACCCGAGCTTTCTGAGCTGGAGAACCAGCTGAATCAGATCAAACTGACAGCGGCCGCCAGCGAAAGGGCTGCCAGAGAGGCTGAACAGCGCAAAAATGATCTGGTCACCTATCTGGCCCACGACCTGAAGACTCCGATCACATCGGTGATAGGCTATCTGACCCTTCTCCGGGATGAGCAGGACCTTTCACCGGAAATGCGGCAGCGTTACCAGTCCATCGCTCTGGAAAAGGCCGAGAGGCTGGACGATCTGATCAACGAGTTCTTCGATATCACCCGGTTCAACCTGACCCACATCTCTCTGGACAGGCAGGTCATCAACCTGTCCCTGATGCTCCAGCAGCTGGTCAGCGAGTTTGCACCCATGCTGACGGAGAAAAAATTACGCTGCACCATCGATGCCCCTGACGGCATCATGATGCGATGCGATCCGGACAAGCTGCAGCGGGTATTTGACAACCTGCTGAGAAATGCGGTCGCCTACAGCTACGAAAACTCCGTCATCCGCATCTCCGCCTGTCCCGGCGCAGATTCTGTGCAGCTGTGCTTTGAGAACGACGGGGACACCATTGCGCCGGAAAAGCTGGCAAGAATCTTTGAGCAGTTCTACCGCCTGGACACCTCCCGGGGGACAAAGAGCGGCGGAGCCGGACTGGGTCTTGCCATCGCAAAGGAAATCGTGGAGCTTCACGGCGGCACCATCCGCGCGGTCAGCCGGGATCAGAAGGTCCGCTTTGAAGTGGTTCTTCCCCTTTAAGCCTTCTGCCGCTGTAAAAAATTCGTAAGATTTTCAGCATAAAAACTTCAGCATATGGAAAGTATTTCCGAATACATCGGATCCGCTGAACTGGTATGATCAGACCATACCGGACGGCGGATCTTTTTTCTTTCGCTGCCGGCCGGATTTCCAACAGAAAGGAGATGGATTTCTTTGACAAGAAAAAGAGTGACAGAGCGGTTCCCGCAGCTGCTTCCGCTGCGCCGGGCCCAGCGAAAAGCCTGCTTTTATCTGGCCATGCATCTGGACTCGGATACTTACGCCTCTCAGCGCAGCGGGCGCCTGCTTCCTTACGAAATATACAGCAGCCGGCAGATGATGATCAACCGGGCCAGCGGCTTCGACCTGCAGTATCAGTACAACAAGGTCCACAATCTGAAGCTGGCGGCAGCCAGAATGAACGGGCTCCTGATACGTCCCGGCCAGACTTTTTCCTTCTGTCTTTCCGTAAGAGGCGCTGACCGCGACACGCCCTACAGGGACGGTCTCAGCCTGGTGAACGGAAAGATATGCGGCGAGTACGGCGGCGGCCTGTGCCAGCTTTCCAATCTGCTTTACTGGCTCTTTCTCCACTCCCAGCTGACGGTCACCGAGCGTCACGGCCACGAGAGTGAAGACATCCCGCCTGCAGATCAGGATATGCCGGCGGGAACCGATGCCACCGTTGCCGAAGGCTGGCTGGATCTCCGGGCGAAGAACGAGACTGCCCACACCTTTCAGCTCTTTGTGGATTTCGACGGAGAGGAAATCTGCGGACATCTGCTTTCAGATGCGCCCAGAGTCTTCGATTATGAGATATTCAATCCAGAAAGGCGATATGTCCGCCGCGGCGACATCATCTTTGAGGAATCCGCTGTAGCTCGGCGGAGCATCAGCCGCTGCAGCGGCGCCGTTTCCGAAGAGATTCTCTATGAGAACAGCTGCTCTATCGGATATCCGCTGCCGGAGGGGACACCGATTCTGGATGAGTCCGGCAGGCCTGAGACCGCCCGGTGCACCGGTGCGGCTCGGCTCTGACAGATACAAAAAGGGGGTAATAATATATGAAAAAGAATCTTGCAGTGATCTTTGGGGGCTGCTCCAGTGAATATCCGGTTTCGCTGAAATCCGCATATGCGGTTATGACACATATCGACAATTCACGATATGATATTATTCCGGTGGGTATTACCCGCAGCGGGCAGTGGTTCCGCTACAGCGGGCCTCTGGAAGCCATCGCCGACGACACCTGGCAGGAAAACAGGCTGGAACTCCGCCCTGCCTTTCTGTCGCCGGACAGAACGGTCCACGGACTGGGAGAAATCACGGAAAGAGGGCTCCGCTTCACCTGGCTGGACGGCGTGTTTCCTGTCCTTCACGGAAAGAACGGTGAAGACGGCAGACTGCAGGGTCTTGCTGAACTGGCAGGGATCCCTCTGATCGGCTGCGGAACTCTTGCCTCGGCTCTCTGCATGGACAAGCACCGGGCTCATCAGCTGGCAGGTCTGGCCGGCATCCGGGTTCCCCGGTCGGTCTACTTTGATCACGCTCCGTCAGAGGAGGAGCTGTCCTCTGCGTGCCGGGATCTGCAATGCCCGCTCTTTGTCAAACCTCTCCGGGCCGGCTCGTCCTTCGGCATGTCCAAGATTTCGGACAAAAGCCAGCTGGCCGGCGCCGCAGCAAAAGCGCTGGAACACGACAGCCGGCTGCTCATCGAGGAAAATGTGGAAGGAATCGAAGTGGGCTGCGCCGTTTTAGGCAGCAGGGAACTGACCGTCGGCCGTGTGGATGCTGTGGAACTGGATACCTGGTTCTTCGACTATGAGGAAAAATATTCCCAGCAGCATACCCGTATCCATATGCCCGCTCCCGTCAGCCCGGACACGGAGGAACGTATCCGAAATGCTGCGGCTGTCATTTACCGGGCCCTGGACTGCAGCGGCTTTGCCCGGGTCGACATGTTTCTGACACCGGAAGAGGAAATCGTCTTCAACGAAGTCAACACCATTCCCGGCTGCACTGCACTCAGCCGCTTTCCGCAGATGCTGGCCGGCATCGGCATGGATTACGGCACCTTCATCGACACGGTCATCGGTGAGGCTCTGGGGGAAACAGCAGACAGCCTCTAATGCCGGAACTGCAAAAATCCGCCGGGTTCGGCGGATTCTTTATGTTTTACGGTTTATCTGTCTATAACTCCAGAAGTCCTTCCATGGCCCTCCGGTATATTTCCCGCAGAGCCTCCAGATCCTCCAGCAGAATGTATTCATCCTCCTTATGTTCCCGGTTTTCATGTCCGGGAAGGGTCGGACCAAAGGCGATGATGTTATCCATGGATCGGGCATAAGTGCCTCCGCCGATAATCAGCGGCTCTGACTGATCCCCGGTAACGGACTGGTATGCAGACAGCAGACAGTTCATCACAGGACTCTTTCTGTCCAGATAAACAGGTTTCATGTAGTGGACTGTCTCCGCCGAAGCCCCGTAAGGGGCTGCAGCCAGGGACACCAGATCCAGTATGGTTCCTCTGCTGATCGTCACCGGGTGGCGAATATCCAGATAGAGAGAAAGCTTCCCGTCCTCCAGTTTCACCATACCCGTATTCAGAGACAGTTCTCCGCTTTCCTCGTCAGAACACCGGATTCCCAGTTTTTCTCCGAACACGTCATAGCCGATAAGCTCCATATACATCCTGGCGAAGGGAGCTTCCTCTTCCAGTTTTTCCATCATCTTTGTCAGGGCATTCTCTCCGCTCCACGGAGCGCTTCCGTGAGCGGCTTTACCGCTGGTTTCATAGGTTCCGGAGGCTGTAACCGCGCGGCATACATCCGGCACCATATTGGGCACCTTCCCTGCCTCCAGGGATATAAATCCGCTGTCTGCAAGATCCATGGAGAGCTTTATCAGAAGGATTCCCTTTTCCACATAGATCGCCGGAAAATCTCCATCCGGCGTATAGCCGTATGACGGCAGCTCTTCAGATGCTTTGTAAGCGTCCAGATCGTACCAGTCTCCATTCTCCTCCGTCTGACCGAAAATGATGCGGATCCGCTTGTTCAGAGGGCGTCCGCTGTCCAGCAGGTCTTTCATGGCGAAGATATTTGCCACTGCAGGTCCCTTGTCATCCAGAGCGCCCCTTCCGTAAAGCCTTCCGTGGTCTACAGTGCCTGCAAAGGGCGGGTAGTTCCAACCGTTTCCCGCCGGCACCACGTCCAGGTGGCAGAGTATCCCGATCAGTTCATCTCCCTGGCCGATCTCTGCGTAGCCGTATTTTCCATCTGCGTTTTTTGTCGCAAATCCCATGGATTCGCATAACTTCAGAACATAATCGAGTGCCTCTGCAGGTCCGGGTCCGTACGGATAGCCGTCCCTTCCGTGATCCGCAATGCTCTCGATTTCCAGTAATCCTTTCAGTGCTTCTATCATGATTTCTCCTTAACTCAGTTACAGATTATAGATGTTTGTGAATTTCTCCTGCAGATAACCGGTATACGCAGTCGGATCAAAACCTCTGCCGCATGTATTCTGAATCAGCTCCTCAGCGGTCAGCAGCATGCCGTGGCGGTAGATCTTTTCGGTGAGCCACTGGCGGACCGGTGTAAAATCTCCGCAGCGGCAGCAGCCGTCCACATCAACTTCCGCTTTCAGTGCGCGGAAGATCTGCGCCGAATAGGCAGTTCCCAGCGCATAGCTTGGAAAATATCCGAAAGCTCCGCCGGCCCAGTGGGCATCCTGCAGAATACCGCGGGTGTCGTCGGGAACGTCGATGCCCAGATATTCTTTATACAGCCTGTTCCATTCTTCAGGCAGTTCGTCCACGGTCAGTTCATCTGAAAAGATGCGTTTCTCTATTTCATAGCGGACCATGACGTGGAGAGAATAGGTCAGCTCGTCGGCATCGGTGCGAATCAGACTCGGCCGGGCCACATTGACAGCCCGATACAGATCCTCAGCGCTGACACCTTTCATCTGTTCTGGAAACAGCTCCTGGATTTTCGGAAACAGCAGTCTGCAGAAAGGCAGGCTGCGGGCGATATTGTTCTCCCACAGTCTTGACTGGGATTCATGGATCGCTGTGGTGGCACCCTCACCCAGAACGGAATGGAGCAGCGCATCGTCTATGGACAGCTCGTACATGGCGTGACCGCTTTCATGGATGACACTGAACAGATTGCTGGTCAGATCGTCCTCCAGATACTTGGTGGTGATACGGACATCGTTTTTGGAGAACTGGGTCGTAAAAGGATGCTCTGTCTCCCCAAGAATACAGCGCTGACGGTCGATTCCCATCAGATCCATGGCATATTCAGACAGCTCTTTCTGTGCTCCGATATCAAAAGGGCCTTTCAGGAAGGAGAGATCCGGCTGCTCAGCTTCAGAGATTCTCCTGATCAGCGGAACGATTTTCTCCCTCAGATCGTCAAAGAAAGGATCCATCTGCGCCTGAGTCATGCCCCTCTCAAATTCATTCAGCAGTGTATCATATATATCCCCGTCCGGACTGATGTGGCGGGCATATGCCTTCTTCAGATCAATCAGCTTTTCCAGATGAGGCCTGAACAGCTCATAATCATTGTTCTTCTTCGCTTTTTCCCAGGCATTGTTGGCTCTGTTCTGTTCTGCCTCGATTTCCATGACCAGCTCTTTCGGAACTCTTTCCAGTTTTTCCAGCCTGTAAAGCAGTTCCTCCACTTCCCTTCGCGTCTGAAAATCCAGCTGGTCTCTGCATGCAGACAGATCCTGAAGGATTTCCCTGAATTCCGGATCCACAGTCAGCGCGTACTGCTCGCCGCTGAGGATCTCCATAGTGTCGCTCAGGGTGTCAGAGGCCCCCGGCGGCATGGAACCTGCCGCCGCATCGTAGGTCAGGAGCCCCATTGCATGATTATAAGCGTGAAGTTTCTTCTGATGTTCTTTTAACTTTTCGATTTTATCGGATAAATCCATATAAATTACCTCTCTAAAAAAGATGGCAGGCAGCAGCCCGCCATCAGATCATTGCAGAAACAGTTTTCCCGTTTCTCCTCTGTTCATACCATAATCTATAATGTTCCCGCTTTCGGGCAGGCAACGAAGTGTCCTTCTGATATTTCTCTGAAAGGAATATCCTGCGCTCTGCATTCATCCGAAGCATACGGACATCTTGCTGCAAACCTGCATCCCGGTTTCGGATTGATCGGGTTTGTCACCTCTCCTTTGATGACCTGGATCTTTTTTCCCCGCATGGAGATATCGGGTACCGGAATCGCAGAAAGCAATGCCCTGGTGTACGGATGCAGCGGATTTCTGAACAGTTCCCTGGAACCGCACAGTTCCACGCACTGTCCCAGATACATTACTGCAATCTGATTTGATATGTGTCTGACAACGCTCAGATCGTGGGTGATAAACATATAGGTCAGATTCATCTCCTTCTGCAGGTCCATCAGAAGATTGAGAATCTGCGCCTGAATGGATACATCCAGTGCGGAAACCGGTTCATCGCAAACGATGAATCTCGGATTCAGTGCAAGGGCTCTCGCCACACCGATTCTCTGCCGGCGTCCTCCGTCCAGTTCATGAGGATAAGCCGCAGAGAGACGTTCTGCCAGACCCACGGTCTCCATCAGTTCTCCCACTCTGCGGAATACTTCATTTTTGTTGGCACATACCTTGTTGATCAGCAGGGGTTCTGCTATCAGCTCCTGCACACTCATTCTCGGATTCAGACTGGAATACGGATCCTGGAAGATCATCTGCATGTCCTGACGGATCTTCTTGATCTGCTTGCTCTTG
Organism: Emergencia sp.; assembly: GCA_051882975.1. Taxonomy (GTDB): domain Bacteria; phylum Bacillota; class Clostridia; order Peptostreptococcales; family Anaerovoracaceae; genus Senimuribacter. Next base: position 11,589 of record JBJESV010000010.1, on the reverse strand, counting down.
TAGTCCGTGATATCCTCTCCGTCAAAGATGATCCTGCCTGATGTCGGCTCATGAAGCTTCAGAACGGTTCTTCCTAAGGTGGATTTGCCGCAGCCGGATTCTCCTACTACGCCCAGGGTCTCCCCTTCGTTGATGGTCAGAGATACGCCGTCCACTGCGTGAAGCTTTGCAGTCTTGCTGACATCAAAGTATTTTTTCAGATCTACTAACTCTATTAATGGTTTTGCCATAACTATACCTCCTTGTCCATATCCTCAAAGAGGTGACATCTTATCTGGTGTGTTCCGCTGCTGTGATAAACAGGATGTTCTTCTGTGCAGCGCTGCGTACATTTCGGGCATCTCGGTGAGAACGGACATCCCGATGGAAGGTTGGTCGGATCCGGCATCATGCCGTCGATCGGGTGAAGTCTTTCCTCTTCTCCATCCAGACTCGGAATGGAGCCGAAAAGCCCCACAGTATACGGATGATGCTTTTCGCCTGTGAAAAGATCCTCTACCGTTCCATATTCTATGATTTCTCCCGCATACATGACGGCAACCTTGTCGCAGGTCTGGGCGACAATGCCCAGGTCATGGGTTATCATGATCATGGCGGTGTCCAGTTTCTCTTTCAGCTCCTCCATCATGGCCAGCACCTGTGCCTGAATGGTCACATCCAGTGCTGTGGTCGGCTCGTCAGCGATGAGCAGCTCCGGATTGCAGGCCAGAGCGATGGCGATGACGACTCTCTGCTTCATGCCGCCGGAAAACTGATGTGGATAGTCTTTTTTTCTGGCGGCAGGAATGCCTACCATCTCCAGAACCTCTTCCACACGGGCTTCTATGGTTTCTTTGCTTCTGCCCACATCATCGTGGAGCGTCAGCGATTCGGCGATCTGCTCTCCCACTGTCAGCACCGGATTCAGGGCTGTCATAGGATCCTGGAAAATCATAGAGATTTTTTCACCGCGAATCCTCTGCATCTCCTTTTCCGAATAGTCCAGCAGATTTCTTCCCTCAAATTCGATTTCTCCGGCTGTGATCCGAGCCGTACGTTCAGGAAGCAGACGGAGCAGCGACAGTGCTGTGGTTGTCTTTCCTGCACCGGTCTCTCCGACCAGGCCCAGGGTCTCTCCTCTGTTCAGCTCAAAGGATATGCCGTTGACAGCATAAACTGTCTCGAGGTCCGTCTTGTATATGATTTCGAGGTCTTTGACCTTCAGTAGCTTTTCTTTCATGAATCTTGCCCTCCCTTAATTCTTCAGCTTCGGATCCAGTGCGTCTCTGAGTCCGTCACCGGCCAGGTTGAAGCTGAGTGCTGCCACGACGATGAAGATGCCCGGGAAATAGAGCAGATGCGGCGCGTTGAACATGAACTGTCTCGCATCAGAAAGCAGTGCGCCCCATTCCGGCGCAGGAGGCTGAACGCCCATGCCCAGGAAAGAGAGTCCCGATGCCGACAGAATCATGTTGGCAACATTCATTGTAGTGGTAACGATAATCGGTCCAAGCGCATTCGGTATCACATACTTCAGAATCGCTCTCATATCAGAGGCCCCGTAGGATCTGGCCGCTTCTATGTAGTCCTGGTCAACTACGGTCAGGACTACGGACCGCACCATTCTTACCATGCTCGGCACGCAGGATATGGTAATAGCGATGAGCAGGTTTCTCAGGTTTGCTCCCAGAGCCGCTACAACGGCCAGGGAAAGCAGAATCGGCGGAACTGTCATGATGACATCTGTCAGACGCATGATTATATTGTCCACGGTTTTTCCGTAAAAACCGGCTACAGCACCCAGCAGGCCGCCGATGAGCAGGGCAAAGATGCTGGTGGAGATGCCGATCAGGAGAGAGTATCTGGAACCATGTACAACACGGGCAAAGACATCTCTTCCGATTTCGTCAGTACCGAACCAGTGCTCCGCACTCGGTCCCTGCAGTCTGATTGCCGGATTTGTGGTGATCGCATTCTCATAAGGTACGATCAGATCTGCAAAAACGGCCATAAGCACCACCAGGATCAGAAGCACCAGACCCAGCATGGCAGTCTTGCTCTTTCTGAATCTGCGCCAGATTTCCTTTGCCTGGCTGTTTTTCTTATATTGTGTCTGTAATTTCACTTCGCTCATTTCTGTCTCCTTTCCACCCATCAGTCTTTATACTTCGCCTTGAGTCTCGGGTCGATGTATGCATACAGGATATCGACCACCAGCATTACCAGACAGAAGAGTACAGCAAGGAACAGCGTTGCCGCCATGACCATCGGTGTGTCTTTCTGGCGGATGGAATTGACGATCAGCATGCCAAGTCCCGGAACACCGAATACAGTCTCGATGATTACGGCACCGCCCAGGCTTGCGCCGAAGTTCATGCCCATATTGGTGATAACCGGCAGCAGGGCGTTTTTCAGCGCATGACGGAAGATAACGATTTTTTCCGGTGCACCCTTTGATCTTGCGGTTCTGATGTAGTCCTGCCGGATCGTGTCCAGCATGGTGGAACGGGTCAGACGGATCTCACTGGCGATTCCGCCGAGTGAAAGGGTTACCACAGGCAGGATATAGCCTGTCCAGGAATCGATGCCGTTGGACGGAAGCAGTCCCAGCTTCAGTGAGAACAGCAGCATCAGCATCAGGCCCAGCCAGAATCCAGGAACTGCAGAGAGCAGCATGGAAAGCGTGGTCAGAAAGTTATCCAGTAAGGAATACTGCTTGACTGCAGATACGATACCGAGAACGATTCCCACTACGGCTGATACGACCATAGACCATAATGCAAGCCAGAAGGTCGTCGGGAATCTTGCAAGGATTTCATTGAAGACCGGAAGTCCTGTTCTGTAAGAAGTTCCGAAACTGAATTCCGTAAAAATTCCTTTCAGATAGTTGAAGAATTGAACAAAGAACGGCTGGTCTGCACCAAGTGCATGATTCAGTGCGTCAATGTCTGCCTGCTTGGCTGTCATTCCCAGAATCAGTGATCCGGGGTCTCCCGGTGTCAGATACATGATTGAAAACACCAGAAAGATTGCACCGAGCAGAACGGGGATTGTGAATAATAGTCTCTTGATTACATACTTATGCATAATAATTCCTCCGTTTTAGAATGAGTCCACTCTTTTCTTGTCATAACCTTACTCCATTTTGTAAAATTTGTCAAGAATTTTGCAAAATATTTCGATAAAATATATTGCAAAATTTCTTAAAATTTGATAATATGTTCTCAACACAAAGGAAAAGGAGGAATTACCAATGGCTAATAACCACGCGTGGCCTTATTCCAACCAGGTTGGAAAAACCACACATATGGAAGCCGATGTCCTGGTTCTGGGCGGCGGTATTGCAGGCTGTATGGCGGCAATCTCCGCAGCCAGGAAAGGGCAGAGCGTCATCCTGGTGGAAAAAGGCGCAACGAAGCGAAGCGGTGCCGGCGGCTCCGGCTGCGATCACTGGGAATCAGCCGCCACCAACCCGTGTTCCGGTGTCACACCGGAAGAACTGGTCAGCGCCATGTTAGACGATAACGATGGTTACAACAATGCAATCTCTCATTATATAGAATGTAGAGAAGGCTGGGATCATCTTCAGGAGATTGAGAAGATGGGAGGCAAAATCAGAGACACAGAAGACGAATTCGCCGGAGCTGATTTCCGCGATGAAAAGACCAAGCTGATGTTTGCCTACGATTATAAGAACAGATTCACTATCCGTATCTGGGGCACAACATTCAAGCCGGCTATGGAGAAGGAAATGAAGAAACTGGGTGTGAAGATCGTCGACCGCGTCATGGTCACTTCCCTTCTCACAGAAGGCGGCAGGAACGGAGCCAGATGCATCGGTGCAACAGGCATCCATACCAGAACCGGCGAGTTCTATACCTTCTCAGGCAAGGCAAGCATCATCACCATGTCCAGACCCGCCAGAGTGTGGCTGTTCTCATCAGCACATCCCGGACTGTGCGAGTTCCGCCCGATGACCACCATCGGCGACGGACATGCCATGGGATGGCGTATCGGCGCAGAATTCAACATGATGGAAAAATCCGTCCGGGCAGAATTCTCTTCCGCAGGCAGATCCTTCCCGCCGTACAGCGCCGGAAACAACCACAATACATGGTACCCTGCCACACTCATCGATGCTGAGGGAAAAGAAATCCCATATGCCGACAGAGACGGCAACATATTAAAGGATGTGAAATCCAGATTTTATCCTGCCGAAGGCCAGCACTATTTCCTGAAGGGCGGCAATATCGAGCAGGCGAAATACGAATATGACGGCCCTGAAACTCTGCCGTATGACAAGCTGAAAGAAATGGGCTATAAGCTTCCGTTTTATGCAGACCTGTCCTCTATGCCGGAGCTTGAGAGAAAGGTAATCTGGGGCATGATGGTCGGTCAGGAAGGCAAAACCAACGTCCCTGTCTACAAAAACTTTACTGAAGCGGGCTTTGATCCTGAAAAACATGTGCTTCAGTGCTATGGCGTCGGCTGGACAAGCGCCGAATTTCTGCCGCAGGAGAGACAGCTCTTCGGTATGCCCGGCGGGTTCATGAACGACTGGAATCTGATGACCAATATCGAAGGACTTTTTGTCGCAGGTGACTCTCTGTATTCCTCCAACTGTTTCGGTCATGCCGCTTCCACAGGCAGCTACGCCGGCAGAAAAGCGGCCGCTTTTGCGGAAGGAAAAGAAAGACTTCCTTTGTTCCAGCCTCAGATCGACGCTGAAATGGAGAGAGTCTACGCACCTCTTTCCGCTGATCCGGAGACCGGAATCAGCTGGAAGGAACTGAACGAAGCCACTTCCAAGGCTATGCAGAACTACTGCGGTGAGATCAAGCGGGATGAACTGCTGCTGTCCGGCGTGGAACTGCTGGATCGTTACGAGAAGGAATTTGTCCCTAAGGCATACGCATCCAACCCTCACGAGCTCTGCAGACTTCTGGAGGTATTCGATATCCTCACAGTGTCACAGATGATCCTGCAGGCATGCCTTGCCAGACATCAGACCTGTGAGAAGCTGGAATTCTACCGTTCTGACGATGACGGAAAAGAAAAGGCTCCATTCATCGTAATTCATCAGGACGGAGAAAAAGTCATATCCAGAGAGGTCCCTCTGGACTATGCCGGCGATATCAGGGAAAACTACGAGAAATATAATCAGGACTATATCCAGTCCTTAGAGAAAGGAGGCTGCTGCTGATGGCTCCTGCAAAAGAATTTACACTGCGGCAGACGCCCCCTGCCACTCCGCTGACCTTTGATGCGGAGAAATGCATCGGCTGCGGCTGCTGCATGGAGGCATGCCAGATGGATATCATGATTCCGTCCGGCGAGAAAGGCACCCACCCTCTGGTGGTCTGGCCGGATGAATGCTGGTACTGCGGATGCTGTGTCATGGAATGTCCGAAAGACGCCATCCACCTTCATCATCCTCTGATGAACCAGACAAGATGGGTGGAAAAGGCAAGCCTTCTGAAGAAAGGAGATGCAGAATAAATGGAACTTCTCAAAGAACTGACCCAGGCCTGGGGCGTCGCAGGCCGTGAGAAAAACATCCGGGCAATCATCAGAAGAGAGATCGAAGGCCTGGCTGATGAGATCATGACAGACGCCGTGGGCAACATCATTGCATTGAAAAAAGGAAACGGAAGTCCTGAGGGCAAGAAGATCATGCTGGCAGGTCACATGGATGAGATCGGCCTGCAGGTCAAAAAAATCGAAGGCGACGGACGCATCAAGGTCTGCAGCGTAGGCTTTGTCTGGACCAGCGCTCTATACAACGACAAGGTCATCTTCCAGAACGGCACCATCGGTGTGGTGGGCTGCGACGGTCCTGTTGAAGAAGCAAAGAATGACAGCGGCAGACTGTATATCGATATCGGCTGCACGTCAAAGGAAGATACGGAAAAGTATGTGAAAGTCGGCGATTACTGCGGTTTCATCGGCAATTACTATGAACTGAAAAACGAGAAGATCGTCTCCAAGTCCTTTGACAACCGGGTCGGATGCTACATACTCATCGAGGCTCTGAAGAAAAACGACGGAACCGGTCCTAACGATGTATATTATGTATTTACCGTCCAGGAGGAGGTGGGCTGCAGAGGCGCCAAGGTCGCTGCAGAAAGAATCCAGCCGGACATCGGCATCTCTGTGGATGTCACACCGGACCACTTCTATCCTACCGACCTGACCGGCTCCAACGCTGTAGGCGAAGGTGTGGGCGTATGTGTCGGCAACCCGTCAGCCATGCTGGATGAATACCTGGTAGATACCATGATCGCCTGCTGTGAGGAAAACGATATTAAATTCCAGCGGGATGTCATGGACCGGGGAGGCACCGATGCCAGCAGCATCAACATGTCAAACTATGGTGTGAGAGTATGCGGAATATCCATCGTGGACAGATTCCCGCACAGCCAGAGTTCCATCATATCAAAGGAAGATGTCAGAGGTGCAATCAGACTGACAGACCTGTACACGAAACACGTTTTCGATTTCGCAGAGTAGGCTGCGGATTGAAATAGAACCGAAAGGAGAAAGAAATGAAAAAGAATTTACTGAAGGCAGCAGTCCTGACTCTGTCTCTGGTCCTTGCAATGGGCCTGTTCGCAAGCTGCGGAGGCGGCGGAGATGAAGGCGGCGAAGCCAAAACAAACCTGGTCATCGCAGTCGATACAGACTACGACACCCTTCATCCGGCAAACTGGAGCACAACAGTGGAAAACCGTCTCGACTATCAGATCTATGACACACTGCTCCAGAAGAACTATGAAGATCAGACTCAGCTGGAGCCGAGAGTTGCCGACAGCTGGGAAATAAGCGATGACGGAAAGTGCTACACCTTCCATCTGAATGAAAATGCCACCTTCCATAACGGTGATCCTGTAACAGCTGAAGATATCGGTTTCTCTATCGACCTCTATGACAAATCCCAGTATCAGGGAGCAGTCGTAGACGGCTTCGATCACTATGAAATCGTTGACGATCACACCATCAAAGTCTATACCTCCAGCGTATATGCACCGTTCCTGGACAACATGGCGCAGATGTTCATCTCAAGCAAGGCATACTATGAATCCGCCGGCGAGGAAAAATTCGCCCAGGAGCCGATCGGATGCGGCCCGTACAAATGGGTAAGCCACGAAATCGGAGATAAGGTGACTCTCACTGCATACGAAGATTACTACAGAGGTGCTCCTGCAATCAAAGATGTCACTTTCAAGGTAATCAGCGACGTAGCATCCATGGGTATGGCGATCCAGACAGGTGAAATCGACTTCGCAGAAATCGATGCATCCGTAAAGAGCACCCTGGAAGGCGTTGATTCTGTTGAACTGGTGGAAGCAGACCAGACAACCTTCGCATTTGTTGCAATGAACACCGAAAAAGAACCGTATAATAATGTGAAATTCCGTCAGGCCGTAAACTACGCCATCGACAGACAGTCTCTGGTTGACAGCATTCAGGAAGGTCTGGGCAATGTCAACTCCAACCTGCTGACACCGGACAGAATGGGCTACAGCGAAGACCAGATCCAGTACACCTATGACGTGGAAAAGGCAAAAGCTCTGCTGAAGGAAGCCGGCGTTGCAGAAGGAACTGACCTGGGAACCATGTATGTTGCTGAGCAGTACAAGACTCTGGCTACTATGGTTCAGGCAAATCTGGATGCAGTGGGTCTGAAGACCAAGATCGAAATCCTCGAATTCAACGCTTACCTGGATAAACTGAGAAACGGCGACTTCGGTCTGACCTGTCTGCAGATGTCTCTGGAAGGCGATACACAGCAGGTTTCCATGGCTCTCTGCTCAGACTTTATCGGCATGGCAAACAATGCAAGATACAGCAACCCTGAAATCGACGAACTCTTCAACAAGGCCGTTCATACTATCGATGTGGATGACAGAGAAAAGGTTTACGAAGAAATCTTCACAAAGGTTCAGGAAGATGCAGTATATGCAGTTCTCTACAACCCGACCATGCTCTATGCAAAGAATGCATCCCTGAAGATTCATACACTCCCTCTGGAAGGTGAGTACTTCCTGTTCGACTTTGCATGGTAATCAAATACAATGATTCTCGGGAGCCTGGCTGCAGGCTCCCCTTTTTTTCAGACTTTATAAAGGAGGTCAATCCATGGATCCAAGAAACGCGAAATTATCCAATCTGATTGTAAATTACTCTACAGCAGTCCAGCCCGGCGAAAGGGTACTCATCGAATATGAGGACCAGGTCTGCATTCCCTTTGTCAAAGAACTGATCCGGGACGTATATAAGGCCGGCGGCAAACCCTACGTTCATATCCGGGACTCCCGCATCATCCGGGAGATCTGCATGGGCTGCGATGAAGAACAGATGGCCTACGAGGCTGACTATCTTCTCCATGAATACCGCGGCATGAACGCATATATCGGGGTACGGGCCTTTGACAATGTATCCGAACTGTCAGATGTCCCTCCGGAGAAGATGAATCTCTATACCCGCGCCATCAAACCGACCCGGGATGCCCTGGTAGATAACACGAAATGGTCCGTCCTGAAGTTCCCCAACGCCGCCATGGCACAGCTTGCAAACATGAGCGAAGACGCTTTCACCGATTTCTACTACGATGTCTGCACCATCGACTATGCGAAGATGAGCAGAGCCATGGACCCGCTGGTAAAACTGATGGAGGAGACCGACAAGGTCCACATCCTTGCCCCGGGCACTGACCTCACCTTCTCCATCAGGGGAATTCCGGTGATCAAGTGTGATGGAAAGATCAACATCCCTGACGGAGAGATCTACACATCACCGGTGAAGGATTCCGTCAACGGCGTCATCTCCTACAACACCATCTCCCAGGAACAGGGCTTCACCTACGAGAATGTACGATTCGAAGTAAAAGACGGAAAGATCATCAGCGCCACCTGCAATGACAATGCGCGCATCAACGCCCTGCTGGATACAGATGAAGGGGCACGCTATTTCGGTGAATTCGCCATCGGCGTTCACCCATACATCCTCCATCCGATGAAGGATACTCTCTTCGATGAGAAGATTGCGGGAAGCTTCCATCTGACGCCGGGCAGAGCCTATGAGAATGCCTTCAACGGCAATGTATCCGCGGTTCACTGGGACCTGACTCTGATCCAGCGTCCGGAATACGGCGGCGGCGAGATCTGGTTCGACGATGTGCTCATCAGAAAAGACGGTCTCTTCGTGCTGCCTGAACTGGAGCCGCTGAATCCGGAGAATCTGAAATAAAATTCTGTATTTTGCAAAAATTTTATTGATTTTGCAAAAAATATATGATATTATATAAATGTAGCAGGGCACCGCAGCGAAAGCCCGCATCAACCTCATTGGTTTGTGAAATAATTTTTTATTATCACGCCTCCTATAGTATAAGTAAATGTTTAACTTATGTCACTTTACCTACAAGAAATATTGCAAGATAACAATAAATCTTGCAATATTTCTTTATTTTTGTTAATATGCTTGTATAATTTCTCTATTTTTGGTAAAATGCGAGTAGAGTCATTATTTTTGAAAGGATTGTATTATGGCAGCCAAGACAACTTTATCTGAACAGATTTACGATGAATTATATCATGATATTACCGATCAGCGGCTGGTCTGCGGCCAGAAGCTGACGCTGAAGGTTCTGAAAGAACGGTTCGGTGTCAGTCATACTCCCATCCGGGAAGCTCTGACCCGCCTTGCCGAGAACGGACTTGTCACCTATTACTCCAACTGCGGCGTCACTGTGACAGAATTTACGGAAACCGATATCCGGCAGATTTTCCAGTTTATCGGAGAACTGGATGCGCTGGCAGTGCTTTTCTGCAGAAACGCCTTTTCCGAGGCGCCTCTGATCTTTGATCTGGAGCAGATCATCAAGAAAGGCGATGCCATGCTGGAACAGGGTCAGATTTCCGAATGGAAGGAATATTCCGAGGAATTCCATATCGCCTTCTACCGTCACGCTCAGAATGACTATCTCAACGAGGCTGCCCGGAAACTGCGCGCCAAGGTGGAGGTTCTGTCCTGTATGTACTACCAGAAGCCGAATGTAGAGGAGATTAACGCCCGTCACAAGGAAATCTACGATGCCGTCAAGACAGACGGTGATTTCGACAGAGCTGCAGATCTGATGCGCAGCCACCTTCAGTACGATATGGTATATGCCCTCAATGCGTATAAGGAATATCAGGAGAACCATCAGGATTAATTGAAACACCTGCGAAGACAGATTGTCCCGCAGGTGTTTATGATTATATGACTTCTACATTTTCAGCAGATTCTCCAGAGCTTTGCAGTAAACTGCACGCAGCTGTTGCAGATGGTCAATTTCAATATATTCGTCACATTTATGTTCCACGGACGGATATCCCGGCAGCTGAGGGCCGAAGGCCACAATGTTTTCCATGGCTCTTGCATAGGTTCCTCCTCCGGTTACTTCTGGCCGTGACATATCTCCTGTCACATTCCTGTAAGCAGATAACAGTGCTTTCATAACCGGGCCGTCTTCTTCCATGTAGACTTTCTCCATATGATGCTGCAGTTTCACCTTCGCTCCGTATGGACCGAAAGTCTGTTCCAGTGCCTGCATCACATCCTCTTTATCAAAGGTTACAGGATAGCGGATATCCAGCCAGAGACATACATCATCTCCCTCTTCACAGAGTCTGCCTGCGTTCAGTGACAGCATACCGCTGGCCTCATCCTCAAAACAGCAGCCCAGCCTCTCTCCGTGAAAATCTCTGCCGATGAGCTCCATATACATTCTGGCAAAAGGCAGATCCTCGCAGGATTCGCTGTCTGTCAGCTGCTCCATCATCTTCGTTATGGCATTTTCACCTTCCCACGGCATGCTTCCATGGGCAGATACGCCCTTTGTCTCAAAGCTTCCCGTCGCGGTCTGCACCCGGCAGAAATCGGCGACCATGTTGGGAGAACTACCTCCGTCGGCATGGATAAAGCCGCTGGAGGCAAGAGGCATTTTCACTTTTACGATCATAATGCCCTTCTCTCCGTAAATTGCCGGAAAAGCTCCATCAGGTGTAAATCCGAAATCAGGCACCTGTTCACACTCTTTATATGCGTCCATATCGTACCAGTCTCCGTTTTCTTCCGTCTGCCCGAAGATGATGCGGATTCTTTTGTTCATTTCTGTGCCCCGGTCAAGAAGATCCTTCATCGCAAAGACAGACGCCACGGCCGGCCCTTTGTCATCGATGGCACCACGGCCGAAAATTTTACCGTCAGCCTCTGTTCCTTCGAAAGGAGGATACGTCCAGCCGCTTCCTGCCGGGACTACATCCAGATGGCACAGAATTCCGATCAGTTCCTCACCTTCTCCGATTTCTGCATAGCCATATCTGTATCCTGCGTTCTTTGTGCGAAAACCAAAGGATTGGCAGAGTTCCAGAGCATAGTCGAGAGCCTTTGCAGGTTCTGTTCCATAGGGATAATCCGGGCATCCTGTTTCTGCCACACTTTCTATAGAAATCAGTTCTTTCAGTGCGTTAATCATTACATTATTCCTTTCATATCTTCAGTTCTCCCCGCAGATTCTCTTCCATTTTTTCTTTGATCTCGTCTCTGGAAAGACCCAGGCTGAAC
>JBJESV010000009.1:0-5541 GCA_051882975.1 Emergencia sp. | reverse complement strand
CCTGACGGGTCAGCTGAGCGGCGCTCCCTTTTTTCTGTTCTTTTACTGATATTATCCGGTTTCAGATCTGATCTGCTCCAGAAAAGAATCATAGGCCTGCTGGATCTGCCTGCAGATATCTGCAGCGGGAATGCTGCATGCAGAGGTTGCCATAATCGAAGATATTCCCATGATATAGATGATCATATGAAGCTGCAGTTTCTCTGCCTGACAGGAACTGATACCCAGCAAAGCAGCTGTGCGCTCTGTGATTTCCGAAGGGATTCCGCCGGTATACAGCTGGGAAAAGCTGCTGAGGTCCGGGCGGCGGCGGAGAAAGAACAGCCTGAACAGATGAGGCTCCTCCTGGGCCAGTTTCACGTAAGCGAAGGCTGTGCTGCGGAGAAAATCATCCGGATCCACATGAGTTTCCATATAGCGTGTGATGAATTCTCCGGTTTTATGTATCAGATCGTCATGAACGCCTTCGATGCTGGCACAATAACTGTAGATGGGCTGAACAGAGCAGCCCAGTCTGTCTGCCAGGTTTCTGACGAGAACCTGATCGGCACCCTGTTCCCGTGCGATATTAAATGCCGCATCCACTACCATTTTTTTGTTTATCCGCTGTTTCGGCATACTGCCACCTCGCCAATCTGTATTTATCCTCTGTTTCCTTCCGGCTGCACCAGTCTAAGTTCAGTAAAGACATAGCCCAGGGCGAACACGTAGACCAGGACAACCATACCCATAGTGAAGATATCATGATGAAAATGATAAACAGGATCCAGCAGCAGGAAGACAGCAGTTCCTGCAAGGAGAACGGACAGAGAGAAAAGGCTCATGAATTTTTCGCCGAAGTTCTGTCTGATACCCAGATAAAGGGCTGCAAGAAGCACGCACATAAGTATCGTCCTGCCTGCAAAAAACAGAGAACCTGTAAAAGCCTCGCTGAGACCAAGTATCCGTATGATGCCGCCGATAGAATTGTAGATTATAAGGAGGACTGAAGCAATGAATCCCCATTTAAAAAAGCTGCTCTGTTTTTTTATTGCGAACAGCTCGACCGCTGCAGCGATGGCGCCGAAGAACGGCAGAAGATACTGCAGAAAGCCGCCTGTATGGAAGCACAGTAAAACAATTCCCCAGAAGAGTCTTATCATTTTATAAATCCCACTCCTTTTCTTTCTTTAGTTATTCAATATAAAGCCCGGTTAGATAAAAGACTTATTGAAACAAATTTAATACAGGAAAAAACCAAAGTAAAGAGGCGGAGAGGGAAAGCATACTTTAGTCTTAGGCAGAAAAAGGGGAATTTGTATAAAAGTATTATGATAAGGAAAAAGAAAAACCCTCTGAAAAACAGAGGGCCGTCTTTATTCAATATCTGCTGTTACAGTCCCAGCTGGCTGACAAGGGCAGCTTTTGGAAGAGCGCCCAGAGTTTTAGCGGTGATCTGACCGCCTTCAAATTTTGCGCAGACAGGAATGCTCATGATGCCGTACTGGATGGCGATCTCCTGGGCCTCATCGATGTTCAGCTTGCATACCCTGATGCTGTCTGCGTATTCCTCTGCGATCTCCTCGATGACAGGAGCCAGATTGATGCAGTGTCCGCACCATGGCGCCCAGAAATCTACCAGAACAGGTACATCGGATTCCAGAACCTCTTTCTGGAAAGTGTCTCTTGTTACTTCAGTAATCATAATCTCTTCTCCTTTTCTTCGTTTCTGTGTTTTTCGATCTCAACCAGCCGGCTGAGGCCGTTTCTGATAGTATCTTCCACATCGTGAATGATATTCACGGACTGATGGCGGTCCAGAGAAGCCGTGTCGATATACGGGTGGATCAGAATATCCACAGTGGCTCCGCCGGTGATGATGCCCCGATCCTCGAACATGTGCCGCGTTCCGTTGATGGAAATCGGGACGATGGGAACCTTTGCCTTGGTCGCAAGCTTGAAACTGCCCGGCTTGAAGCTGCCCATCTCCGTGCTGCGGCTCCTGGTTCCCTCCGGAAAGATGACCAGAGAATAGCCCTCCTTCAGGGTGTTGACACCCTCCTGAATAGACTTCAGAGCCTCCCGGGTATCGCCTCTCTTGATGAATACGCCGTGAATCGCCCTGATCCACTTGCCGAAATAAGGTACCTTCGCCAGGGAATCCTTGGCGATAAAACCGATCTGCCGCCCTTCAACCGCTTTGATCAGCACCACAATATCTGCATACCCCTGATGATTGGCGATAAACACGCAGGGGCCGTCTTCTGGAATATTTTCCTGTCCTTCTATGTTGATCGTAAGATCGAAGATATCCATGACCTTATTTACCCAGATGCTGGTGGCATGAGCGAGAAGCTCTCTTTCCTTCTCGGCTTCGCCGCTTTCTCTCAGCTGTTCCAGCTCTTTCAGGTAGTAGTCGAAAATTCCCACAGAACGGAAAAGGCGGATGCCGTTAGGTATATTTCTTAAAATCTTCAAGTGAATTCCTCCAGTTCAATAAAATCTTCCTACAGCTAATAATACCACAAATCTGGTGGAAATATCTACAGAAAAAGGTTATAATATCAGTAACAGTTTCTAAAGATTTCTATTTAAGAGAAGATCAAGGAGGAAAACATGAAGTTATTAAATATCAGTTACATACCGGGACAGGAATTTGACGTTATCGGCATGGTCAAAGGAAACGTGGTCCAGTCCAAAAATATCGGAAAAGATATAGGCGCCGGTTTCAAGACTCTCGTAGGCGGAGAGCTGACGGGTTATACAGAAATGCTGCAGGAGGCGAGACAGATCGCTACCAAGAGAATGGTCGACGAGGCAGAAAGTCTGGGCGCTGACGCTGTTCTCAATGTGAGATTTTCATCATCTGCCATCATGCAGGGCGCTGCGGAAGTCATCGCTTACGGAACTGCCGTAAAGTTTAAATAAAGGAGATCCTGTATGGAGCAGAGGGGAAGAGATGTGCCAGGATGGATTCTTGCAGGCGGAGCACTGCTGTGTTTCGCCTATATTGCTGTACAGGTTTATCTGAGTCTGAAGGCGGGAACAGAGCCCGCTTTCGATGACTGTGTGCGACACTGGATCTACGCCCGCAGAACTCCCCTGCTGAACGGATTTTTTACCGCTGTCACTTATCTGGGAAACTGGCAGACCATCACTCTGCTTGCTGTCGTGCTTCTGGCAGTGCCTGGATCGAGGAAAAAGATCGGCCTGCCTTTCGCCGTAACATCTATCGCATCCACACTGCTGTACAAGCTGGTGAAATCAGCCTTTCAGAGGCCGAGACCGGAACTGGCGGTCCGCCTCATCGAACAGGGCGGCTGGTCTTTTCCCAGCGGTCACTCCATGAACTGCATCGTATGCTACGGCATGCTGATCTATCTGATACGAAGGTACTGCCCGAACCGCCGTCTGGCCGACTTCCTGACGGCAGCGCTGAGTCTGCTGATCTTTCTCATCGGGTTCAGCCGGATCTATGTAGGCGTTCACTTTCCCACAGATGTGCTGGCAGGCTGGAGTCTGGGCCTGTCTTTTCTGACGGCAGCAGTTATAATATTTGAAAAGATACGGGGTAAGGAGAAATGGCAGTAACAATCAGAGACATTTTAAATCTGGATTCAATGAAGGATTTCAAGGTAATCGCAGGGGAAAAAGGCCTGATGCAGACTGTCACCGGCACGGAAATCCTTGACTTTGAATTCATGCAGGAAGGAGAAGCCTACAGAAAGAGGGCTTTTATCGGCAACAGTCTGGTGCTGTCCAGCCTGCTTTTTGCTAAGGATGATGATTCCCTGATTCTCGAAGCGGTGAAAAAGCTGGTAAGCCAGAATGTCCGCGCCCTTGCATATAAACCTGTATTTTTCAGGGAGCTCCCCCGGGAGGCGCTGGAATACGCGGACAAAGCCGGTTTTCCCATTCTGGAATTCGGCCACGACGAATTCTTCGAGGATATCATTTTTTCCATCAAAGAGCTGGTCAGCCGGGACGATGTGCTGGGGCAGACAGAGCCCCTCATCGGAGAGATGCTGAAGAGAGAGTTTTCTGAGGAAGAAGCCGAGGAGGCTCACGAGAGGATCAATCCTCTGCTGCGTCCGTCGGTTGCCGCGGTCTGTATACGGGACAGAGAGCTTACGGCGGAGCAGATCAGCGAGAAGATCATGCGCAGCCGTCCTGACAGCAAGCTGCGGAGCAAGACCTTCACGGGAAAATACCAGGACCGGTTTCTGATCATCCTTTCTCAGGATGAACCCAGCCCGGACAGGTTCAAGGCTCTGCTGGAGGATGTACTGATCAGATATGGTCTCGCCGGCGGAGAGGTGATTACAGGCGTCAGCGAAATACGGCGCATAGACGATCACTTTGATAAGATCATCCGTCAGGCATACTGGGCTGAGAGAGTGGCGGAAATCGAAAAAACACCCGTTAAGTTTTATGACCGGATGGGTATATACAAGTTAATTATCTCCTATATCTGTACGGACGGCATGAAGGGTTACGTGCAGGAATATCTGGCTCCCCTCTTCGAAGAGGAAGAGAAGGAAGGCGAACTCCTGCATACCGCCATTGAATACGTTCTGGCAAAAGGTGATATCATAAAGACGGCAGAAAGGCTTTTCTGCCATAAGAACACCATCAGATACAGGATTGGAAAGCTGCAGGAAAAGCTGGATCCGGACAGCAACGAAAAAGAGTTTTATCTGAATCTGGCCGTAGCTGTAAAAATATATCTATTGACTAATGAAGATTAAAGGAGGAACAGATTATGAAAAAGTATGTATGTGGAGCATGTGGTTATGAGTATGATCCTGCTGTAGGTGATCCGGACAACGGAATCGAGCCGGGAACTGCTTTTGAAGATATTCCGGAAGACTGGACCTGTCCGCTGTGCGGCCTGGGCAAGGATTCCTTTGAAGAAAAAGCAGAGTAATGATTGAGAAGAAGAGGTACAGAAAATGAGTGCAATGCATAAATTCAGCTATGGACTCTTTGTCCTGACTGCGAAAGAGGGAGAAAAGGATAACGGATGTATCATCAACACTGCCATTCAGGTGACTGCCGATCCGAAACAGGTTTCCATCTGTGTCAACAAGGCAAACTACACCTGCGGCATGATTGAGAGAACCGGAGCCTTCAACCTGTCTTTCCTGAGCCAGGATGCCGTCTTCGAAACTTTCCGCCATTTCGGCTTCCAGAGCGGAAAAGATGTGGACAAATTTGACGGCTATGGGGATGTTCAGCGTGCCGCGAACGGCATCGCATATCTGACCAAAGGCGTCAATGCCATGGTTTCCGTAAAGGTCGGCCAGGTCATAGATCTGGGAACCCATCTGATGTTTATCGGTGAAGTGACGGAAGAGGCTGTCCTCTCCGATGTTCCGTCGGTGACATATCAGTACTATTTCGACCACATCAAGCCGAAGCCTGAGGACGCGCCGAAGAAGAAAGGATACGTATGCAAAATCTGCGGATATGTATACGAAGGCGATGAACTTCCGCCTGATTTCGTATGTCCGCTCTGCAAACACGGTGCAGAGGATTTTGAGCCGATCGGCTAAAAAAAGA
>JBJESV010000008.1:0-149219 GCA_051882975.1 Emergencia sp. | reverse complement strand
TCGGGTTAACACTCGCCCTAAAGCCTCGTTCCTCCAGTCATCAGCCCTCGTCGGCGGATTCATCAGCCCTCGTCGGCTGATTCCTTTCGCTGTCCGATTTTCCTCTCCCGCTGAAGCGGGGAAAAATCAGCAGGATCTCCCGCCGTAGATTCATGCCGGGCTGTCTTCGCTTCGCTCGCCACCCCGGTGAATCCTGGCAGGGGACCTACCATCGATTCTCTTTCGCCTTCGATGCTGACGCATCTGCAGGCTCAGACAATCGGGTTAGGATCTCCCGCAGCAGTTTTTGTATTTTTTGCCGCTGCCGCATGGGCACGGGTCGTTTCTGCCGACCTTCGGCGCATCGCGGCGGATGGTTTCCTGCTTATGCTCTCTCTGCGGCACCTGTGCCTCTTCCGGAAGCTGACCGCCTCCCTGCATGGTTCTTACCGCATTCTCGTCGATATAGTCGGACTTGGTAGCCTTTTCGGCTTCCATGATGGCTCTTCTCTCGGTTCTGGTCTCGACGGTGACGTTGTAGCAGTACTTGACGGTATCTTCCTGGATCGCGTTGATCATCTGCTCGAACATGTCGAAGCCTTCCTTGGCGTAAGCCGCCGCCGGATCCTGCTGCCCCAGCGCGCGGAGACCGATGCCGGACTTCAGCTGATCCATGGCGTCGATATGATCCATCCACATGTTATCAACAACACGCAGGAGGATCATGCGCTCGACTTCACGCATCTGCTCTTTTCCGACTTCCTGTTCCTTGGCCTCATAGAGCCGGTCGAACTCGGCACAGATCTCTTCTCTGAGAGAGTCCTCCGTCATCTGGTTCAGCTCGTCCGTGGTATAAGAGGTCTTTCCGATGTATTTTGCGCTGATTTTACGCAGATTCTTCGTCAGTGTTTCAAAATCCCATTCCTCCGGATATTTGGAATCCACCACGATCGGATCTATGATGGCATTGACGATAGTGTGGGTCATGTTCATGATATAGTCGCGGAGATCTTCTCCGAAGAGAACCTTGCGCCGCTCATCGTAGATGACCTCTCTCTGCTTGTTCATTACATTATCGTACTGGAGCACGTATTTTCTGATTCCGAAGTTCTTGCCCTCCACTTTCTTCTGGGCGCCTTCGATGGACTTGCTCAGCATGCCTGCCTCGATGGCCTCATCCTCCTCCAGGCCCATACGGTCAACAATCTTCTGCATTCTCTCGCCGCCGAACAGCCGCATCAGTTCGTCTTCCAGGGAGATAAAGAACTGTGTCTGGCCCGGGTCTCCCTGACGTCCGGAACGTCCTCGCAGCTGGTTGTCGATACGTCTGGATTCGTGACGCTCTGTACCGATAATGCAGAGTCCGCCCAGTTCCACGACTTTTTTCTGCTCCTCTGCACGTTCTTCCTTGAACTCCCTGTGCAGCTGGTTGAATTTTTCTCTCGCCTCGTTGAGCTCAGGGTCGTCCGATTTTACAAAGCTGGATGCGAAGGATATCTGCTCATCGGTGTATCCCAGCTTTTTCATTTCTTTCTTCGCTTCGAATTCCGGGTTTCCGCCCAGGATGATATCGGTACCACGGCCGGCCATGTTGGTGGCGATGGTCACCATGCCCAGACGGCCTGCCTCAGCGACGATTTCCGCTTCCTTGTCATGCTGTTTTGCATTGAGCACATTGTGCCTGACGCCGCGGCGCCTGAGCATATCGCTGATCAGTTCGGATTTCTCGATGGAGATGGTGCCGACCAGGATCGGCTGGCCGGTCTGATGAACTGCCGCAACCCTGTCTGCAATGGCCTTGAACTTGCCTCTCTCGGTCTGATAGACAGAGTCCTCCAGGTCCTCTCTGACAACCGGTCTGTTGGTCGGAATGACCACTACATCCATGTTGTAGATGTCTCTGAATTCATCTTCCTCAGTCTTCGCCGTACCGGTCATACCTGCCAGCTTCTGATACATTCTGAAGTAGTTCTGCAGGGTGATGGTGGCCAGCGTTTTAGATTCGGAACGGACGAGCACCCGCTCCTTTGCCTCGATGGCCTGATGGAGACCGTTGGAATATCTTCTTCCGAACATGAGACGGCCGGTGAACTCATCGACGATGATGATCTCTCCGTCCTTGACGATATAGTCTACGTCCCGCTCCATCAGGTTGCGGGCCTTCAGGGCCTGCTGCACATGATGGTTGATCTCCATGTTTTCCGGATCGCCGTAGTTCTCCACATGGAAGAAGGCTTCCGCCTTCGCGACACCTTCATCGGTCAGAGAAACCTGCTGGTCTTTTTCTTCTACGGTAAAGTCTGTATCCTTTGTCAGGGTGGTTACAAATCTGTCTGCTGTCTTATACAGGTCTGTGGATTTGGATCCGCGGCCTGAGATGATCAGCGGTGTTCTGGCTTCATCGATGAGGATGGAGTCCACTTCGTCGATGATGGCGAAGTTCAGTTCTCTCTGCATCAGTTCTTCCTGATAGATGACCATGTTGTCTCTCAGGTAGTCGAAACCGAACTCGTTGTTGGTTCCGTAGGTGATGTCCGCCATATATGCGGCTTTTCTCTCTTCGCTGGTGATTCCGTGGACCACACATCCTACGGTCAGCCCCAGGAAAGAGTAGAGTTTTCCCATCCACTCGGCGTCACGCTTTGCCAGATAGTCGTTGACAGTGATGACATGGACGCCTTTTCCTTCCAGCGCATTGAGGTATGCGGCCAGCGTTGCCACCAGGGTCTTGCCTTCACCGGTCTTCATCTCTGCGATGCGTCCCTGATGAAGGACCACGCCGCCGATGAGCTGTACCCGGAAGTGTTTCATGCCCAGAGATCTCCACGCACCCTCACGGCATACCGCAAAGGCTTCCGGCAGAATATCATCCAGTGTCTCTCCGTTTTTCAGTCTTTCTTTGAACTCCGGCGTCTTCGCCTGCAGTTCCTCGTCGGAAAGCGCCTGCATAGCGCCGTCCAGGGCTTCCACCTGATCGACGATCTTTTCAATTTTCTTTACTTCTTTTTCATTCAGATCACCAAAGATCTTTTCCATAAGTCCCATGGTACTGATTTCCCCTTTCCGTATTTATTGTTCTTCATCTGGTTTGCGGGTTACCTTCAGATTGATTTCTATCGCTTTTCTTTCATCGGCCTTGATGACTCTTCCGTGGAAGATCTTTCCTCCTGCGTCGTAGTCAAAGGTATCGCCTGCCTTCGGCAGTTTATCGAGCTGGAGCACCACCCATCCGTTTACGGTGGTCGCATTCAGCTCCACTTCCTCATCAAAATAGTCAAACATCTTTTCAACATTGGTGCTGCACAGGACCCTGTAGCTTCCGTCCTGAAGCTGAGTGATCTCCTGGGATTCCACCTCGTCGTGCTCGTCGTAGATGTCTCCCACCAGTTCCTCGATGATATCCTCCATGGTCACCAGACCCGCTGTGCCGCCGTACTCATCCACGATGATCGCGATGTGCGACTTGCTCACCTGCAGCTTTTTCAGAAGATCTGCCGCCTTAATGGATCCGGCCACATAAATTACCGGTTTCACATAATCGCTGATGGTCTTCTTGGATCCGGAGATATAGTTGTGGAAATCCTTCTGGTTGAGAACGCCCAGGATCTTATCCAGATCATCCTCGTAGACAGGCAGTCTGGAGAATCCTGTCTCCATAAACATCTTTGCCACATCCTTCTTGGTGGAGCCGATTTCTATGGCCTTGATATCCACACGGGGCGTCAGCACATCCCACGCCTCCAGTTCGTTGAATTCTATCGCATTCTGGATAAGTTCGCTCTGACCGGCCTCGATGCTTCCCTCTGTTTCTGCCTCCTCCACGATGGTCAGCAGCTCGTCTTCTGTGATGGCCCGGCTGTCCGGCGTCTTGAACATTCTGGACAGAAGCTTCTTCCACTGACTGAACAGGAAGTTCACCGGCGTCAGTATGATCATCAGTCCGTGGATCAGCGGAGCGGAGAACATGGCGAAGCCTTCCGGACTCTCCTTTGCCAGGCTCTTCGGTGATATCTCTCCGAAGATGAGCACCGCAACCGTGACCACCGCAGTGGAGATGGTCGCGCCGTACTGGGGAGAAAGCTCCAGAAATACGACGGTTGCAACAGCCGTCAGGCCGATATTCACCAGATTGTTTCCGATCAGTATGGTGGACAGAAGCGTGTCATATCTGCCCTCCAGTTCCAGCACCCGTCTGGCCCGTTTGTCTCCGTCGCCGGCCAGATTCTTCAGTCTGATCCGGTTGAGAGATGTGAATGCGGTCTCCGTCGCCGAAAAATAGGCCGACAGGACCAGAAAAACTACCATAATCCCGATTGAATACCCTATGTGACTATCCATGTAATACTAATTTACCTCCCGAATTTACAACATGAAATTATACTTGTAACAAGTTATTTTAGCATATTTACAGTGAAAAATAAAGGATTTTAGGCAAACTCCAACTTTTTTCCTAACAAAATCCGTGGTATACTGTTTTCATGAATGTATAAACAGGAGGTTACCCCCATGTCAACAAGAACAGAGCTTCTCCAGCTGCTTCTGGACAACACCGGCACTTTCCTGTCCGGCCAGAAGATCGGCGAGGAGCTGAACGTGTCCCGCAACGCTGTCTGGAAGGCGATGCAGCAGCTGAAGGATGAAGGATATCATATCGAGAGCAAGCCGAGCACAGGCTACCGTCTGAAAACAAAAAGCAACATGCTCACGGAGGATTCCGTCTCCGGCTTTCTCCGCCATCCGTGCCGTCTGCAGGTCTTTGACAGCGTGGACTCCACAAACAATGTGGCCAAAGAGGCTCCTTCCGGAGATACCCCTCTTCTCATCATCGCAAACAAGCAGACTGCCGGCAGAGGCCGTCTGGGCAGGAGCTTTGAATCGCCCGCCGGAACCGGCCTGTATCTGACCATGGCACTTCATCCTGACTTTGACCTGGACAAGGCCCTTTACGTGACCATGGCTGCCGCTGTTGCCGTCTGCCGTGCCGTCGATAAGGTCGCAGGGGTGAAGACTCGGATCAAATGGGTCAACGATCTTTTTTACAAAGAGAAAAAGGTCTGCGGCATTCTGACTGAAGCGCAGACCAACTTCGAGACGGGCAGGATCGACCGCCTGATTATAGGCATCGGCGTCAACTGTTTCCCGGGAAGTTTTCCGGAAGAGCTGAAGGATATCGCGGGCTGCCTTTCCCGCGACAGGAGCAGCTTTTCCCGCGGCCGCCTTGCTGCAGAGATATACAATGAGACCATGGATATTCTTCAGGATCTGGAGAGCAGGACCTTCCTCAGGGAATACAGGAGCCGCTGCTTCATCCTGGGCAAGAATATCACTGTTCACCCGAATCTTTCCGAGAAAGGCATCCGGGCCCGCGCCATCGACATCGATGACAACGGAGGTCTGGTCGTGGAGTATCTGGAGGGACGTAAAAACCGCCAGATGGAGACCCTGACCACCGGAGAAGTCTCCATCAGAATGGACGAATAGGAATCAGAGCGATATACGAAGAAATGCCGCACATTCCGGCCTGCAGGCCGTTGTGCGGCATTTCTTCTAGTAGTCTGATATCTGAATCGTATTGATGTAAGACTTCTGTGTCATATGTATTCACGCAGTCCGTGAACCACTTTGCCGCGGATACCTTTCACAGTCTCCGCGTGGTAGAGAGAGCTGATTACTGCTTCTTCCACGATTTCCGCTGTAGCTTCGAAAACCCTGTCCATGGCAGCATCGTGGAGCATCTTCGAATTGAGAATCTTCTCCTTGCTGTAGTGAGGAATGATGTTTCCGTTGGAGAATGCAATGGCGATATCACCGCTGCCGTTTCCAAGGAAAGATCCGACTCTTCCCAGTCCCACCGTCGCTCTCTTTGCGACTCGTTTCAGCTGGCGGTCGCTGAGCGGCAGATCTGTACCGATGACGATGATTACAGATCCCTTCTCAGCTTCTTCCGATACCGGTGTGTCGATCAGTCTTCCATCGATGCGCAGATTTCCCAGGACGCCGAAGTTTGACATCAGAATCGTTCCGATCGTGTAGTCTCTGCCGTCATAACTTATGATTCTGGATGCGGAGCCGATGCCCCCCTTCAGACCCATGCAGCACATGCCGGTGCCGGAGCCGATGTTTCCTTCCTCAAAATCGTCTGCCGCAGAGTCCAGTGCCTGCAGAACATGACTTTCCTTCACGTGACATCCCCGGATATCGTTCAGTTCACCGTCATTGCATTCTGTGACAACACAGTTTACGGTTCCGGTAGATACGCCGATATCCTCGTTTTTTTCCAGCATGTACTTCACCAGAGTATCCAGGGCGGTTCCAACGCTGAGCGTGTTGGTCATCAGAATCGGAGATTCTATGGTTCCCAGCTCTTCGATCTGCACCAGCCCGACGCTTTTCCCAAATCCGTTGATAATGCAGGCGCCGGCGGCAACCTTTTCTCTGAAGATATTCCCCTCGTGGGGAAGAATCGCTGTAACACCGGTATGAATGTGTTTTTGTTCATCTTTCAATGTGACATGCCCTACTTTAACACCAGGTACGTCAGTTATCAAATTCTTTTCCCCTCTGGGGAATTTGCGGCGCAGATTCAGTCCGCAGTTTTCAGGCAAGCCCATGTAAAAACCTCCTCTGTCTGATGGCTGCCGGACCCCTCTCAGGAAGTGTCCGGCAGTTTCATCCTGTCTTAGCTTAGATTAGTATGACAGATCGTTCAGAGGCATGGTTCCGTCGCCTAATACGTTGCATCCCTGCAGATCGTTTCTAACAGCTGTGAAGCTGAGTTCAGCATACATAGGGATCATGTTTACGTTTTCAAAGAGCTTCATCTGGATGTCGCCTACCAGCTGGTTTCTTTCCTCAGGATCAACTGTTCCTGCAGCCTTGTCTACCAGATCATAGTATGCATCGTTGTTTCCAGGTGCATTCTGGTCATAGTAGCAGCAGTTGAATACCAGCATAGGTTCAGCCCAGGACAGCCATTCGATACCTGCATCGTAATCATCGGAGTTGATGTTTTCATATACATAGTTCCAGTCGATGGCTTCGATGTTCATCTTGAATCCGACTTCCTTCAGCTGTTCAGCCATAGCTTCAGGAATCGTGGTGGAATCAGTCCATGCATACCATGTGAATTCCAGCTTCTTTCCGTCTTTTTCACGGATTCCGTCGCCGTCGCTGTCTTTCCAGCCTGCTTCGTCGAGAAGTTTCTTAGCCTGTTCAGGATCGTTTGCCAGGTTCTTCTGGAAGTAGTCCTTTGCATCCTGGTTGAAGTTCTGTACAGAATCGTAAATCATGGAGTAGGCCGGAGCGATGGTTCCGTCAACGACTTCTGCCATGCCGTCTCTGTCAATGGCCAGAGCCAGTGCTTTACGTACATTGATGTCTGAGAATACCTCAGAATCAGTATTCATTTCGAAATAAGTGATGTTCGGATAAGTTGTATCCAGCAGTGTGATGGATTCGTCACCTTCCAGCTCCAGCTTCTGGTCGCTGGTTACGGACATGATCATGTCAACGGTGCCGTTCTTCAGTTCTTCTGTTGCAGTAAAGTCTTCCACGTTGAATCTTACGTTTACTGTCTCAAATTTCGCTGCACCTTTGTTCTCAACCAGCGGATTTGTGGTTACATAACCGTCGTTTCTAACCAGGTTGACTTCGGAACCGGAAACATATCCGTTTTCTTCAGCAAGTGCGTACATGCCGTAAGGGTGGCATCCCCACATGAGCTCCTCATTGCTCATGGTGTCCAGTTCGTCCTTGTCGATGACAGTTACGAAGCCTGCACACAGATAGTATTCCATGTCGGATCTGAACTGGCTCAGATGGAGCGTCACCTGTCTGCCGTCCACCTCCATGGACTCGATGTTCTCGTATCCGTCAGCATACGGGCTGACGTCCAGGCCGTGCTGGATGGAAGCCACAACGTCTTCCGGCTCAACCTGTTCGCCTGTGGAATATTTCATTCCTTCAGGAACATTGAAAGTTACAGTCTTTCCGTCTTCGCTGACTGTCCAGTCAGTGCATACATTGTCTTCCATCTCGTTTGTTTCAGGATTCCACTGGAACAGTGCACTGGAAGTGAGTCCCTGTGCGCCTGCAGTCTCATCCAGCTGATAAGTGTCCAGTCCGTACCATTCGCCGTCGATGATAGACAGATTTGTCTTGGCGGATTCGTCGTCTCCGCCGCCGCCGCATGCGGTCATGCCGAGCACCATGAGAGCGCTCAGGCACAGAACAAACAATTTCTTTTTCATATGGTTCCTCCTTTTTTGAAAATAATATAATTTAATTCTTATTGCAAACAGAATTTACAATCGGGTCAGTATCTCTCAGTTTCCGGTCAGTCGCTGAGAGGATGGAAACAGGCCACCTGATGTCCCGGTGCGACGATGATGTCATCCGGCATGGATGTTCTGCATTCCTCGGTTGCATAGCGGCATCTGTCGCAGAATCTGCAGCCTTCACCGATATTGATCAGGCTGCCCGGGTCACCGCCCATGATCTCTTTTTTTCTGTCTCTAAGATTCGGGTCCAGGATCGGCGCCGCATCCAGCAGACCTCTGGTGTACGGATGCTTTGCATGTCCGGCGATTTCCGAAGTCGGTCCGAACTCCACCAGCCTGCCCAGATACATTACGGCGATCTTGTCGCTGATATATTTGATCACGTTCAGGTCGTGGGTTATGACCAGATAGGTCAGATTCAGCTGCTCCTGCAGATCCAGAAGCAGATTGAGGATCTGTGCCTGCACCGATACGTCCAGAGCGCTGGTCGGCTCGTCCAGAATCATGATCTTCGGATTCAGAGCCAGTGCTCTGGCGATGGCGATTCTCTGAAGCTGGCCGCCTGAAAGCTGATGAGGATAGCTGTCCAGATATCTCTGGTCCATCTTTACCATCTCCAGCACTTCCTTCGCCTTCTGTCTGGCTTCTGCCTTCGGCACACCGTGAATCACCATCGGGCGCATGATGGAGCTTTCCACCGTCTGTCTCGGATTCAGATTGGATGCAGGATCCTGGAAGACGACAGCGACTTCGCTGCGCAGCTTCTTCATTTCAGCGCCGGAGGCTTTTGAAGGGTCGATACCGTCAATGGTGATTTCTCCTCCTGTCTTACCGGTCAGGTTCAGGATAACACGGGCAAGAGTGGTCTTTCCGCTTCCGGATTCTCCCACCAGTCCCACGATTTCTCCCTGATTGATGGTCAGGGAAATATCATCTACGGCCTTTGCGTAGGTTGTGCTCTTCTTCAGCAGGCCTTTGGAAATAGAAAAGTATTTTTTCAGGCCATCCAGTTTTATCATCACTTTTTGTTCCATGTTACTTTTCTTCCTTTCCAGCCTTGTGGCAGCGGCAGAAATGTCCTTCGCCCACTGTGACCGCCGGAGGATCTGTGCTGAAGCATTTCTCTTCGGCATACGGACAGCGGTTGGCAAATCTGCAGCCAGGCTTTTTCTCAGTGATCCGCGGTACGGATCCGTCTATGGTTTTCAGTCTTCCCTCAGCTTTGGTGTTTCTCGGCAGCGCCTGCATCAGCAGCTGCGTATACGGATGCGTCGGATGTGCAAAGATTTCAAAGACATCTCCGCTCTCGATCATCTCTCCGGCATACATGATACCGATTCTGTCGGCGATCTCTGCAACGAGACCGAAGTTGTGGGTGATCAGCATGATTGCCGTATTGAATTTATCTTTCAGTTCTTTCATGATCTGCAGGATCTGCGCCTCGATAGTCACATCCAGCGCCGTGGTCGGCTCATCGGCGATGAGCAGCTCCGGATTTCTGGAAAGCATCATGGCGATCATGACACGCTGACGCATACCGCCTGAAAGCTCGTGAGGGAAACTGTTCATTCTCTCTTCGGCATCTGGCATCTTTACATCGCGGAACAGTTTCAGAACTCTGTTCCATGCCTCCTGCTTATCCACCTTGTCCAGCATAATCGCTTCTGCGGTCTGATTTCCCACTGTATATACAGGGTTCAGAGAGTCAAGAGGGTTCTGAAAGATCATGCCGATCTCTTTTCCCCGGATAGCCTCCATCTCCTGTCTGGTGCACTGGCGCAGGTCTTTCCCCTTGAAGATGATCTTTCCGCTGATCTCCTCGTTTCCGCCCGGCAGCAGGTTCATGATGCTGTGGGCCACGGTGGACTTGCCGCATCCGGATTCGCCGACGACAGCGAATACCTCGCCTTTGCTGATGACGCAGTTGACATCCTTTACTGCAGAAAGGTAGCCGTCCTTGACCTTGTAGTCTATGGACAGATTCTCAAGTCTCAATAATTCTTCGCTCATACTTCGGCCCCTTTCTACTGTGATTTCATATGCGGATCCAGCAGGTCTCTGAGACCTTCACCGAGGAGGTTGAATCCGAATGTCGTATATACAAGCGCAAGGCCCGGGAACACGCTGAGCCAAGGCGCTCTGTTGATGTAGTTGATTCCGTTGGAGATGGCAAGTCCCCAGTCCGGTGAAGGCGGCTGCGAACCCAGTCCCAGGAAGGACAGAGTGGTAGTCGACATGATTGTTCCCGGCAGGTTCAGGGATACCATAACAATCAGAGACGGAATGATGTTCGGCAGAATATATCTGACCATCAGGGAGAAATTGCTTTCTCCGAAAGCCTTTCCTGTTTCGACAAAGGCCATATTCTTCAGAGAAAAGGTCTTGGCTCTGACTGTACGGGCATAGCTTGCCCATGCCACCAGGGAAATGGCAATGACCGTGTTGGTCAGTCCCTTTCCGATCAGAGTGACAACTGCAAGAGCCAGGATGGTCCCCGGGATACACCAGGTCAGGTCTGTCAGGAAGGACAGCACTCTGTCAACCCACTTTCCGAAGAAGCCGCAGGCCAGGCCTACTGCCACGCCGATAACCAGCTGCAGCGTGCCGCCCAGGAAAGCGACCCACAGAGCGATTCGTGTTCCGTAGATGACTCTGGAGAACATGTCTCTTCCCAGGTCATCGGTGCCGAACCAGAACTGGCTGCTCGGCGCCTCGCATCTTCCTCCCACATGCTGCTGGGTGTATTCATACGGAGCGATGACATCCGCGAAGACCGCAACCAGGATGACACTGAGCAGAATGACAAAGCCGATCATGAAGTTTTTGTTTTTCCAGCACTCATAGAGCGTTTCTTTCCATTTCTTGTTCACCTTAGTTGTCACCTCCGCTCAAGGATACTCTGATTCTCGGATCCAGGATTCCCATGATGATGTCGCTGAGCAGATTGCATATAACTGTCAGAATCGCAATCAGCAGCAGAACCGCCTGCACGACAGGCATATCCTGTACGATAATGGAGTTAAGCAGCAGATTTCCCATACCCGGAAGTCCGAAGATCTTTTCGATGACAACCGCTCCGGAAATCAGCCACGGAATTGACATGAACACCAGTGTCGTGACCAGTACAAGCGCGTTCCTCAGCACGTGCTTGATCATGACCGTTCTCTTCGGCAGTCCCTTGGCATAGGCGGTGGTCACATACTTTTCGTTAAACACCTCCAGAACCTCCGTCTTGGTGATACGAAGGGTTCCTCCCATGCTGGACAGCACCGTGGTAGCTACAGGAAGAATATAGTTCTCCGGCTGACTGTAGCCGCTGATCGGCAGCCACCCCAGTTCCACTGCAAAAAGCAGGATGAACAGCGCTCCGAGCCAGAAAGAAGGCACTGCCGTCATCAGCAGAGATGCATTGACCGTGAACCGGTCAAACCACCCGTCTTTTTTCATGGCGCAGAGCAGCCCGAGGGGCAAGGCGATGATGATCTCCAGAATCAGGGACCACCCGCAGAGCTTCAGGCTGTAAGGGATTCTCGATCCCATCAGATCCCATACATCGCTTTTATATCTTGTGGAGGTTCCGAAATCTCCGTGGACCACACCTTTGACCCAGTTCACATACTGTGTCATAAAGGGCTGGTCATATCCCATCTCGTGGGCAATTTCAATTTTCTTCTCTTCAGAAACCTTACGGTCAACGACCATATCCACCGGATCGCCCGGCATCATGTACATCAGGCTGAAAACCAGGAATGATACACTGATGACGAGAACGACGCCCAGCAGGATTCTCTTGATAATATAATCTCTGATAATTACATCTCCCTTCCATCGATTCTCTGATAGACTCTATTGTAACATCTGACAGCCCATGCCCGGCCGTCTCTGATAAAGAAGCGGAAGGTGCTGACTCTTCTCTGCGGATTTTCTGCATCCATTGCAGCAAAAACGGTTCCTCCGCAGTATTCCAGTACCGTATCGCGTCCTCCGTAAACCGCCTTTAGAACGCCGTCTTCCAGTCTGACTGTACAGTGGGCCGGAAGTCCTTCCTCTGCAAGAAAATCTCCGCAGACAGCCTGCGGCATGCTGAAGGCTCTTCCGACAGGATCCGCCCATTCATGTTTCTGATCCAGAGGAAGTCCCAGGCAGTAGTTGTAGCATATCCACTGGAATTCCTCCACATCCAGATCGCCCTGGTTGCACAGGACTGCTGCGGAATAGCCGCCTTCAAGATA
Organism: Emergencia sp.; assembly: GCA_051882975.1. Lineage (GTDB taxonomy): Bacteria > Bacillota > Clostridia > Peptostreptococcales > Anaerovoracaceae > Senimuribacter. The sequence goes on along the minus strand of JBJESV010000008.1, from coordinate 136,729 downwards.
ACCTCCGAAGCTGGAGACTCCATGCAGTCCGCCGGAATGTTCCAGTACGGCTCTGCCGGCGACGATCCTTTTTCTCAGACCCAGACAGTAAAACGGCTCTTTTCTTAGAGGATAAGCTCTGCCGGTCATCAGTTCGACAGCCTCTGCAGGAACGATCTGTTTTCCTTCCCAGAGACCTCCGTCTGCCAGCATCTTGTAATAACGGCTCATGTCGCTGGCCGTGGACTTGACACAGGCACAGCCCCGGAACGGCGGAAGTACAGACCAGTTGTCATCTGCAGCGAGTCTGCCGTCATCATCCCATTCAAACAGGCTGGTGATGTTCCCGCCCGACATTGCTCTGGCGCTGCTGCCGTCCAGATCAAGCACACTCCGGTTCATTCCCAGAGGTCTGAAAATCCTCTCGTCCAGGAACTCCTCCAGAGTCTGCCCTGCCGCTATATCCACAACAAAGGATAATACAGCATATCCTTCGTTGGAGTAACTCATCATCTCTCCCGGTTCGCCCAGGGTGGTGTATCTTCCCTCTGCTATGTAGTCGACCACCTGCTCTATCCTGTCCATTTTGTTTGGAGCAGTCTTCAGCATGTGGCGGTACCACTGGCTGTCCGGCTCGATACTGTTCATCGCAATGGACCATTCCAGAGGCTGCATCGGCGGAAGGCCCGCCCGGTGCATGGCGATGGTACGGAGCGTCACGCATTCGTCCGGTGCACCCGGGATGTGAAGATTCGGAAAATACTTCGTTACCGGATCATCCAGATTCAGCTTTCCTTCCACATGGAGCATGCAGCAGGCCAGCGCGGTCATGGATTTGCTCATGGATGCGATGCCGAAGATGGTGTCGGGATCAGCCGGATTTCCGGCCTCGTCTCTGTGACCGAATCCCTTCTCAAAGAGTACGCCTTCCGGCCCGCGGATGGAAACCGCCATGCCGGCATAGCCCCTCTTCTCAAAAACTTCTTTCAGGTATTTCTCTAATTGCTTTTTATCTCTTTTCATGTCATATCCCTGCATTAAAAAATCAGAATTTTAAAATAAAAATTGCAAAATCTATGCCAAGATTCTTTTCCCTTTTTCTGCACGTTTTCACAGAATCATCTGCTGAAAAGATGCGAAAATTATCGATTAAATCTTATTTTAACCTATTTTTTGAGCTTTTTTCCACTGAACAGAATCACTTTTTCAGCCAGGATTCTCATGGGATCTATGTAAAAATCACCCAGATGGTTATCTTCTTTTATAATCGGGAGCTCTGTGCATCCCAGAACGGCCCGCCGGCATCCTGCGGATGTCACCGCATTTTCGATCCGCCTCCAGGATTCAGGGTCCCAGGGAAGTCCTGACTTGATCCTGTCATAGATCTGGTGCATGACCTCTTTCTGTATCTCCGGTTCAGGCACATACGCCTGCAGCCCCGCTTCCTCCATATGTTTCTGATAAAGTCCGGTCTTTATGGTTCCATCCGTCGCAAGGACGGCGACCTTTGCTCCCGGATCCTCCTTCGCGATCTTCGCCGTAGTCTCACGGATCATATGGATGATGGGGATATTCAGACTGCCGGCCATCATGTCGCCGAAAAAATGGGCTGTATTGCATGTTATGGCAATTGCCTCGCACCCGCAGTTTTCCAGCATCTTTGCATCGTCCAGCATCCTCCGGTACACCTGATCGTATTCCCCGCTGAGAATGGCGCCGGTCCTGTCAGGCATGGCCGCATCGCTGCAGATTACCATGCGCACATGATCCTGATCGCAGGCTGCATCGGTCATTTCTGTCACATATCTGTAAAAGAGCTGCGACGCCATCGGCCCCATGCCGCCCAGCACGCCGATTTTTCTGTCCATCAGTCTTTCCTCCTTGTCAGTTGTTCATCGTACTAACGTAACAAAGCAAAGACTGTGCCAATCCTCTATTCTCCCCGTTTCCGCCCGGTATATGTCCTGTTTGCGGAGAATTTATCTGATATAATCCTATTAATTCATATTATTCTTGTAATTTTTCTGCCTTTGATTTATACTGAGAGCAAAGAAAACCAACTGATATATAATACCGAGGTGCAGTCATGAGCAAGACAAAGCAGGTGATCATCATCTACCGCAATTCAAGCAATCAGAACGCTATCAATTTTATCAGCGAAAACCTGGAGGAGATTTTCGGAGAATACATTCATTTCACCAACTGCTTTCTGCAGGATCTGGAAGCCGGAACACAGCTTCAGGCCGATGCCTTCCTGGCTGTCGGCGAGAAAATCTTTGATCAGGCAAAGGAATACATCAGGGATTTCAACAGAGTCATCAAACTCAACCGGAGCCCGAACCGGAGCGCGCTGAATATGATTTCGGAAATTCCGGCCGGGACCAACGTCCTCGTCGTCAACGACACTTACGACAACACGCTGGACACGGTCAACTCCTTCTATGAGATCGGCGTCAGCCATATCAACATGATCCCCTTCGACAGCACCCTGGAGCACACCGGGATCTATGACAATCTGGAGATCGCCATCACACCGGCAGAGCCTCATCTGGTTCCGGCTCACATTCACAAAATTATCGACATCGGCTACCGTCAGGTCAGTTTCGATACCATGTTCAAACTGATGAAGCTGCTGGATCTGGATATCAGCATCATCAACCGGAATCTGTTCCGCTACATGCAGTCTCTGGTGGAATCCAACAGCGCCTTCCACTCCAACTATGTGTACGGCTATCTGAAGAGCGAGATGCTCAGCCATATCGTCAGTTCCAGCAAGATCGGCATGATTCTCATCGATACCAGCTATCAGATCGTCTATGCCAACGAAAAGGCCGTCCAGATCTTCCAGGCGGACGACAAGAACGGCATCAGGCTGGAGGATCACATCGACCCTTCTATCCTGAGCAGTTCGGAACCTCTGGATGCCTCACTGGTTATCGACGGTTCCAGCTATTATTATGACAAATATCCGATCACTCTGATGGATGAGGTTGCAGGCTATTACATCACCCTGCAGGACGAGGCGGACATCGCCGTCTCCAACAAGAAAAACCGGCAGAAAGGTTATGTGGCGAAGCACAATTTCAGAGATATCGTCCACGCCTCCACAGATATGGATAAGGTTATCAGCACTGCAAAGCAGATGGCTCTGACAGATCACACGGTCCTGATCCGCGGAGAGAGCGGAACGGGCAAGGAACTGATCGCCCAGTCCATTCACAACGCCTCATACCGCAACAAGTTCCCCTTTGTCGCGATAAACTGCGCCGCACTTCCCGACAACCTGCTGGAAAGCGAGCTTTTCGGCTACGAGGCCGGAGCCTTTACAGGCGCTCATTCAAAGGGAAAGATCGGCCTGTTCGAGCAGGCCTCCCGCGGAACCATTTTCCTGGATGAGATCGGTGATATTTCGCCTAAACTTCAGTCCAGACTTCTGCGTACGATTCAGGAACAGCAGATCATGCGCGTCGGCAGCGACAGGATCATCGACATCGATATACGCCTGATCACCGCCACCAACAGGAATCTGGAACTGGCTGTTCAGGAAGGGCGTTTCCGAAGCGATCTGTTCTACCGGCTCAACGTGCTGCCCATCGTCATCCCGCCTCTGCGAAAGAGAAAGGACGATATCGTGCCGCTGCTGCAGTATTTCCTGGGGAGTCAGTTCAAGAACATCACTCCGGCAGAAATTCGTCAGCTGACAGCCTACAACTGGCCGGGCAACATCAGAGAACTGGAGAACACCTGCACCTATTACAAAACCCTCTCCACCTTTCCTGATTACATTCTGGAACAGGGGCAGAACGGCGTCAGCAGACTTTCCGAGTCAGGCATCAACCAGTCCATTCTACGGATCATCAGCAGAAACACAGAGATTTCCCACGGTATAGGCCGCTCCGCACTGGTTCAGCTTCTGAAAAACTCCGGCATCCATCTCAGTGACGGGAAGCTGCGAGAACTGCTGGGTCAGCTTCACAATGCAGGTCTCATCGAGATCGGTAAAGGCCGTTACGGCACTCGCATAACAGAAAAAGGTCTGAACTGGCTGGAATCAGATCCGGATGATCAGAGCACCCAGCTCCTGTAGCCGATTATCACATAATCTCACACGGAATTTTCTTCAGGGAACCGGAAAGCAGACGGTTCCCTGTTCTGTATCCATTTCGCACACGGCTCCCATAGGAAGCGTGATCATCGGAAATCCGTGTCCGGACTGAATGTTGTACATGACCGGAACATCCAGCTCTCTGGTGGCATCCATGATGATCTCAACGATTCCGTAGCTGCCATCGTCCATGCTGCATCCGGTGAACTGCCCCAGCAGGATTCCGCAGGCGTCTTTCAGTTTACCTGCATTTCTGAGCTGATATACCAGCCGGTCCATGTTGCCGATATGCTCGCCGATTTCCTCGATGAACAGAATCCTTCCCCGGGTGTCCATCTCGTAAGGTGTTCCCAGAGATGCGGCCATGACGGCAAGATTTCCGCCGGTCAGAATTCCTCTGGCCTTTCCCGCTCTGGCTGTACGTACAGGAAATCCCTGAGGCGCTCTGTAGCTGTAGCTGTCCTCGCCTGCCAGGGCTTCGAAAAAGGACTGTTTGGTCTCTTCATCAAATTTATCGGCCATATTGGACGATACCATAGGACCGTGATAGGTGATCAGATCACATTCCTGGTTGAAGAGAAGGTGCAGGCTTGTAATGTCGCTGTAGCCGACAAAGATCTTCCTGTTGTTCCTGACGATATCCAGATCCAGGTACTCCACGATCCGGTTGGCGCCGTCTCCTCCGCGCAGGCAGAAAATCGCATCGACCTCCCTGTCTGCGAACATCTCGTTGAGCCATTTCCCTCTCTCTTCTTCTTCGCCTGCCATGTAGCCGCCCTTGGAAGCCGCCAGATTATCTGCGGCTTTAATGCGGAATCCCATATTTTCTAAAACAGATTTACATTTCTGTACTCTTTCCTCATCTACAGGAGAACTCGGTGCCACCAGTCCCACCACGTCTCCGGCTTTCAGTCTTTTCGGGTATATCATCATAGTCTCTCTTTCCGTTTTCATTCAATGCATTAAATATCGTTACAATACAATGCAATAACCATGCCATCTCCTGCAGAGTTTCCCTCCGTTCGTTATTCCGCCCTTTCTGCCCTCTTTTCTTTCTGGCGGAGCAGGCCGCAAAAAGGGTAAAGTTTTATTCATCTTGTTTTACCCCATTATTTCCCTGCCGGCACGGCCCTTTTTACGCTGAAATCCCCCGTTTCTGTCATGGTACACTTCTTGCAATTATATCAGATATGAAAGGAGCATCTGAAAAATGTCAACAGAAAACAGAGCACTGATAAAAAGACTGATCGTCTTTCTTTTCGTATTTCTGACCGCTGCATGGCCTGCTGCAGATGTCTTTGCCGATGCCGGATCCGGCGAAAGGGATGAGGCTCCTCATTCCAAGGCCGCAATTTTATACGAGGCGACTACTGACACCGTCTTTTATGAAAAGAACGCCGATATGGAGCTTCCGCCGGCCAGCATGACCAAAGTCATGACAGCTATTCTGGTCCTGGAGGAGAATCCTGACCTGGAAGGCACCCTGACCGTGTCAGAAAACGCCGTAAAGCATTACTACTGCAGCAGTATGGAATATCCCCATCTGAAAGCCGGGGAAATCATTTCCTACAAAGACTGCATGACTTATATGCTGGTTCCTTCCGCCAACGAGGCGGCGACCTCCTTCGCCTTTGAAATCGGCGGGGATATGGAGACCTTTGTTCAGATGATGAACGACAAGGCAGAAGAGCTGGGCTGCGAGCACACCCACTTCCAGGACCCTGCAGGCCTTTCCTCTTCTGACCATTACACTACACCCCGGGACATGGTGAAGATCTGCAGGTATGCCATGTCTTTCGATCAGTTCCGGGAGGCTGTGTCGAAAAGCGAAGGCACAGTACCCGCATCCAACATGAGAGATGAAGGATACGACTATTACACAACCAACTATGTCAAATTCCCTGACGACCGCTACGAAAGCCCCTACTCCCGGTATGTGACAGGTGTCAAGACAGGCTGGACGCCTGCAGCCGGATGGTGCTTCTCCGGCTGCATGGAGAAGGATGGTCTGGTCTGGTATTCCGTCGTCATGGGCGGCGATGAGGAATGGTACGACGAGAACCGCATCGTGCAGGGGGATTTCGTGGATACGATCCACCTGTACAGCCTGACCGAAGGTGTCACTGCAGAAGACCTGGAAGCTATGCACAGCGGATTTCCTGTCGCAGCGGCCGTCGTCATCGCAGTGATCGCTGCCATTGTCCTGCTGACGGCAGTGTACATTTTACGCAAAAAGAGCAAAGAGAAATAGAAAACATCATACTCAGAAGTCCTTTAAAATAAACCACTTCAGGAAAGGCCCCGGGCGGCGGATCTGCAATCCGTCAGCACGGGGCCTTTCTCTTTTACCAGATGTTTTTATTCATTTTTATTCAAACAGTTCCTTCGCCTTTTCCAGTTCTTCCATGATGCTGATATGCTGCGGACAGACTGCCTCACAGCTTCCGCACTTTATGCATCTGGACGCCAGACCGCCTTCTCTGGTCTCCCAGGCGTAGTTTCCTTCGGCGCCTTTCCTGTTTCCGTAAATCATCAGGTTGTTCACAGCGCGGAAAATTCCCGGAACAGCCACTCCCTGCGGACACCCTTTTTCGCAGTATCTGCAGGATGTGCACGGGATCTGCGGCATGGCATCCAGAGCCTGCCGCGCGCGCTCTATGACTTCTCTCTCCTCTTCCGACAGCGGGCGGAAGCTCTCCATGGTCGCCAGATTATCCTCCATCTGTTTCAGACTGCTCATGCCGCTGAGCACGGTCAGCACGCCGTCCAGAGACGCCGCATAGCGGATCGCCCACGAAGCCAGGGAGCTTTCCGGATCAGCCTCTCTGAAGATGGAAGCGACCTGCTCCGGCAGCTCTGCCAGAGATCCCCCTTTGACCGGCTCCATGATGATGACCGGTTTGCCGTATTTTCTCGCCGTCTCGTAACATTTCCCCGACTGGACGCTGGGGCTTTCCCAGTCGGCGTAGTTGATCTGCAGCTGAACGAAATCCATCTCCGGATGAGCCTGCAGCACCTCCTCCAGTTTCTCCGCCGTATCATGCATGGAAAAACCGAGGTTGCGTATCAGCCCCTCTGCCTTTTTCTCCGCCAGAAAGTCCCAGATGTGGAAGTCGTCAAAGGACTTCGTCCTGGTATCTCCCAGGTTGTGAAGCAGGAAATAGTCGAAATACCCTGCGCCGGTTCTCTCCAGGGATGTCTCAAACATGGCCCTGGCCTCCTCTTCGGTGGATGCGCACCATGCCGGAAGCTTGGTCGCCAGATGGTAGCTTTCTCTGGCATATCTCTCTGTGAGAAGGGGTCTGACCGCTTCTTCGGATTTTCCGTCCAGGTACCCCCAGGCCGTATCAAAATAATTGAAACCTCTGGACATGAACAGGTCCACCATGGCCTTTGCCTCCTCCAGATCCACTTCTCCGTCCTTCATCGGCAGCCGCATGAGGCCGAAACCCAGTTTCCTGATGTCGGTCAGTTTCTCATAACGCACAGGATCCCCGTTCTCGAAATCCACCGCATAACCGAATCCCGGCTGCGGCATCCAGTCCCACATGGTGCTCTTTTCATCAGGGAACATTTCCTGCATGCAGGCTGAGATGACTCCGCCGTGACAGATGACCGCAGAGACGGCATCCATGCCGCTGTGCCTGTGAGAAAGCTCCTTCAGGCGATGATAGCCGATCAGTTCTTTTAAGCCCTTCCGTATCCTGGCCGCGAACTGGTTTTTCGACTCTCCGCCGGGAAGGTTCACATCTCCGGTCTCATCCCAGGCCCATTTGTCAAAGTCTTCATATTCCTTCAGCTGTTCGTATGTACAGCATTCATATTCTCCGAACTCCATTTCCCTCAGGTCCCGGATGACTCTGTGAGGGCGCTGTCCGAAGATGATCTCCAGAGTCTCCTCTGTGCGTATCAGCCCTGTCGTATAAAAATCTGCATCCTCGGGCAGTTCCGGGTACACGCCCCGCTTCGCCAGATCCCGGAGCGCATCTCTGCCTGCCTGAACCAGGGGCAGATCTGCACCTCCGTAGTACCAGCGCTTCTGATTTCCCTCGGTGATGCCGTGTCTGATCATATAGATTCTCGATAACATATGCCGTCACCTTTATTTCACTTTGCTTGCAATTCCGCAGAAAACCCGGACGACTTCATCCGCCTGCTGCCCTGCCCAGGTCATGCATCTTCCGGTCATCTCACGCCAGGCCCGTTCTGTGGCGTCTACAGGCACCACACCCTGGGAGATGTCGTCGAAGATAAGGATCTTATCCTGCAGCCGGTCCAGATTGTCCTCCAGACATTCTCTTGCATCTATACCTTCTTTTACGCAGGCAAGGACAAATTTGTCCAGCCCTTCTATAACTTTTCTGTCAAAATTGATGAGCATGGTCTCCATATCACAGTGATATACATCCTTCTCTGTCAGATGGTATGTGTCCAGCACATAATCCAGCTTCCCCTGGTATGCTCCTCCAAAAACCAATATCATTTCTTTCCTCCGTTTTTCTCATATAATCGCTATGGCGATGATGCCCGCCAGTTCGCTGATGCAGATCGTATAACCTGCAATGTCGCCGCTCATGCCGCCCAGCTGCTTTCTCGCATAAAGACATGCCAGGAAAGCTGCCGCGGCGACCACCGCTGAAACAGCCAGCAGTCTGCCCGCCCCTTCGCCAAGGCATGCGGCTGCTGCAATGATCACTGCCATCTGCACTATAACAGCCGCTCTGTATTTCCATCTTCCCGGTTCCCGGTAGTCCGATGCGTACTGACTGTGTCCGATGGGTGCGCAGGTCAGCACGTGGATGCCGCTGACACCTCTGCTGACCACAGGCAGCACCAGAAGTTCCCCGTATCCGACTGTCTCCAGCGCCGATGTCATGGCTGCAAACCAGGCCAGCAGCAGAAAGGCCAGTGTTACAACCGCAAAGGCTCCTACGGTGGAGTCCTTCAGGATCCGCTGGCGCTCCTCCAGAGGCCGCCGGGACAGGATCGCATCGCTGCAGTCCATGAATCCGTCCAGATGCATGAATCCGCAGACTGCAAAGATATAGAACATCATGACAAGGCTGATGATGAGAGGCGGAAGCGCCAGCGCCTGCAAAAGCCAGAACACTCCCATCCACAGCACGCCGACCACAGCTCCCACCGAAGGCAGAAAGGCCAGCATCATGTTCTTCAGCCCGCTGTCCCATCGTTTGTACGGACACGGCAGCGTGATGAAGTTCCCCCATGCCATGAAAAATCCGATGATAAACTTCATGCTTTATCTTTTCCTCCGTATTCATAAATATGCCCGTAAGCCACTTCTATCACCTGGTCGCAGACCGCGGCAAGCTGTCTGTCCACATGAGCCAGTGCTTTTCTGTAGCTTTCCGTATATTCGTCAAAGATCCGGCTGTCCGAATAAATGTAATCCGATACAAAGACCGTGTTTCCGGTCTTTTCTGCAAAAGCGGCCAGCTCGGCGCCGACCCGTTCTCCCGCCTTTTCGTCAAAGACGCCTCCGGACCGGAACATCTCGTTGGACAGCAGCGCGGTAACGCTGTCCAGAAGAAAGGCACCGTCTGTATCCACATCTGCTGTAAGCACGCTGCAGATATCTCTGCCCTGCTCCAGGGTTTCAAAGCCCCAGCCGTCCCGCTCATCCAGGTGACGCCGGATTCTCTGGCGATCCTCTTCGTCCGTCGGGATCATTGTCGCCACATAATAAAGCTTTTTTCCGCTCTTTTCGGCCATTTCCTTCGCCAGTCTCTGGGCATAGAGAGACTTGCCGTTTTTACAGCCGCCGCTGATAAATATGTTCATTTAGAATAAATTATCCCTTCTTATTTCTTCCAGATAATCTCCGTCTATGGAGGCTTCCTCCAGCGTCTTCATCAGGTTCATGGAAGCAAGCGCCGTCTCTATGATCTTGAAGGCGATCGGACAGCCGCTGCCTTCGCCCAGCCTCATACCCAGATCGAACATAGGAGTCAGACCCAGTCTGTCCATGGCCAGGTTGTAGCCGATCTCATAGGATTTGTGGGACGCGAACATGTAGTCTGTGACCCGCGGATTCAGTTCCTTTGCCATGCAGGCCGCCACGATGGAGATGAATCCGTCGATGACAACCGGCATTCTGAAAATCCCTGCACCCAGGAAGGCTCCTGTCATGGCACAGATGTCATAGCCGCCCACCTTGGCCAGCTTTTCGATCGGATCGCCCATGCACCAGCTGTTCACCGCATCGTCCACAATCTTTATCTTTTTGGCAAGCCCTTCATCGTTGAGTCCGCCGCCTCTGCCGACCACGTCCTTTGCAGGAGCACCCGTCAGCGCACTGAGCAGGGCAGAGCTTGTGGTGGTGTTGCCGATACCCATCTCTCCCACGCCGAAGATCTGGATGCCGGCCTTTTTCATCGCCTCGGCGGCCTCGATTCCGATCATGATGCCGTGCACGGCTTCAGCCCGCGTCATAGCCGCCTCTTTTGCCAGATTGCGGGTGCCGTTTGCTATCCTTCTGTTGACGATCTTCACAGGAATCTTCCCGTCTTCCGTCAGCATGGAGTCGGTGTATAGCTCCTGAGGAATCTCCATGGCCACGCCTACATCCGTCACCAGCAGATCGATGCCGAAGTATTTTGCCATGGAGCTGACTCCTGTATATCTTCTTGTAAAATTTATGGTCTGGGAAAGGGTCACCGACTGAGGCGCCGATGCGACGCCTTCCTCCACGACGCCGTTATCCGCGCTCATGACGGCAACACACTGTCTCTTCACTTCGTTGCCTGTGGCCTTTCCGGTTATTCCTGCAATCTTTATGGAGATGTCCTCCAGGCGTCCCAGACTTCCCGGAGGTTTCGCCAGATAATCCTGACGCTGTTTTGCTTCTTCCATTGCCTTGTAATCGGGCTCCCCGATCTGCCCGATCAGTTCGAATAATTTCTTTTCTTCACTCATCTTCATATCCTCTTTTCTTGTACACTGATACAATCATCTTATCATATTTTTGTCCGAAAAAAAAGTTTCTCGCCTTGTAAACTTTCAGGAATTTTAATATAATTATTCATACCATATTACTATATTATTTAGAAAAGGATTTGAGAGTATGAACAAGAAACTACAAAGCGACATTATGCTGCTTATCACCGCAATTATCTGGGGTTCTGCTTTCGTGGCACAGAAGGCCGGAACCGTGCTGGAACCGTTTACATACAACGGCATCCGTATGCTCATCGGAGGTCTTGTTCTGATTCCTGTCATCTTCCTCTTCAAGAAGATCAACGGAGAGGAACAGACCCCGAAGACACAGGAGGAGCAGAAAGCTGAAAAGAAAGTCCTTCTCATCGGCGGAATCTGCTGCGGACTGGTGCTGTGCATCGCGTCCAACCTGCAGCAGTTCGGTCTGTATTTCGAGACAGACGCCGGCAAGGCAGGCTTCATCACCTCCCTTTATATCGTTATCGTTCCTCTTCTGGGACTGTTTATCGGCAAGAAGGTCAAGCCGCTGGTCTGGTTCTGCATCGTGCTGGGCGCCTTCGGCTTCTATCTGCTGACCATGGCCGGCAAATCCGCCGGATTCCATCTGCAGACCGGAGACCTCTTTGTTCTGCTTTGCGCAGTGGCCTTTTCCTGCCACATCCTGGTCGTTGACTACTTCTCGCCGAAGTGTGACGGCATCAAGCTTTCCTGCATCCAGTTCCTGACCACCGGCGTGATCAGCCTGATCCTCATGGCCATCTTTGAGACACCGGTGCTGGCCGACATCTTAGACTGCTGGCTTCCTATCATGTACTGCGGCGTTTTCTCATCGGGCGTTGCCTATACTCTTCAGGTGCTTGGTCAGAAACATGCAGAGCCGGCTGTCGCTTCTCTGATTATGAGTCTGGAATCAGTCTTCTCTGTACTCTTCGGTGTGCTGCTGCTCCACGAGAGTCTGACTCTGGTGGAAGGTCTGGGCTGCATCGTCATCTTTATCGCAGTTGTCATTCCGCAGCTTCCTTCTAAAGAAGAACGGTTGCAGGCAAAGAAAAATTAGAGTATACTGAGAACAGAACTATACCAGAAGATAAGGAAGTGATCCCGATGATCAACAGAGACGAAGCATTAGAGCTTCTGAAAAAATACAACAAAGAGGAATTCCATATTCATCACGGCATTACACTGGAATGTGTCATGAGATATATGGCAAAGAAACTGGGTTACGGCGACGATGCCGAATTCTGGGCAGTCTGCGGTCTGCTCCACGATATCGATTTCGAGATGTGGCCGGAGGAACACTGTAAGAAAGCGCCTGAGCTTCTCCGTGAAGCCGGCGTGGACGAGGCAGTCATCCATGCAGTGGTCTCCCACGGCTACGGCGAATGCTCCGACGTATATCCGGACCACGAAATGGAGAAAGTCCTCTTCGCCATGGACGAGCTGACCGGCCTCATCGGCGCTGCTGCCCTGATGCGTCCGTCAAAGAGCACAAAGGACATGGAGCTGAAATCTCTGAAAAAGAAATACAAGGACAAGAAATTCGCTGCAGGCTGCAGCCGCGACATCATAAACCGGGGCGCCGAGCAGCTGGGCTGGGAGCTGGAGAAGCTCCAGGCAGAGACGCTGGAAGCCATGCAGGCCTGCGAAGACGAGATCGCAGAACTGGAAAAGTAATCCGGCACAATCCGGTGTGATCCGGCAGCAACATCAAAATAAGAGATCATAAAGACGGCGGACGGAAGCGGTATCACCGCGAAATTACCGCTGTCTTTTCTTTTCCGTCCCGGCTGCCCGCAAATAACTGATTGAACTGACAGCCCCGCGGGAGTATAATAAGGTTGTGATTTTAAAGCGAATTGCAGAAAGGAAAACGATCATGTATCATGAAATGACCATAGCAGGGCTGAAACGCCAGCTGCCACTTTGCAGAATTACAGATGATTTATATATCGGAGCATTCATCATGTTCAGCGATGTAGAGATCACAAAGGCAAGCGCCGAGCAGCTGCTCGCAAAAGCGCCGGAATTCGATGTGATCATCACCGCCGAATCCAAGGGCATTCCTCTTGCCTATGAAATGGCTCGTCAGAAAGGCATTGACGACTACATCGTGGCCAGAAAAGGGCCAAAGCTCTACATGCAGAACGTCATCACCACGGAAGTCGACTCCATCACCACAGATCACATTCAGACTCTCTGTCTGGGACAGACGGAAATCGACAAGATGACAGGAAAGAGGGTCCTCATCGTCGACGACGTTATCAGCACAGGAGAATCTCTTCATTCCCTGGAAGCGCTGCTGAGCAAAATCGACTGTGAGATCGTCGGCAGGATGGCTGTCCTCGCAGAAGGCGAAGCCGCCGACAGGAACGACATCATCTTTCTGGAGAAGCTGCCTCTCTTCAATGCGGACGGCAGCGTGAAATAAACATAAAAAACAAGACTGATATGCATCTGTATCCGGCACCAGCCGTATCTCGCATATCAGTCTTTTGTTTACAGCTCCAGTCCGCAGTCCTTCTGAAGGAACCGCCTGATCTTCTCTCTGCGCTCTGCTTCGTCTTCCGGCCAGGAATAGAGATCCACGCCTTTCATACTGGCGTGATCCACGCTGTAGGTCGGGATTTTGCTGTCCAGAATAACCTGGCTGGCATCTACACGGAAGCCGTTGACTTTCCTGTTGGGTCCGCCGTTGAGGATAAACCCTCTGATTTCACCGAAGGCGTCCAGCTGCGCCTGATCCGCATCGTGGGGGCAGATCACAGCGGACACGCCGAGGCTCTCAACATCCCTTCTGATCATCTCACAGTCCTCGTGGCCCAGGTCCACGATCACGATTACTCCATCTGTCATTTTTCATCCTCCTCTATCTCTTCCAGCTTTCCGTACACGATCAGCCTTGCATCATCAAACTCGTAGGTGCAGGTGCTCATCATGACAATTCTGTCTGCGGCAGTGACTTTCACCCCCGTATCTGTTTCGCTGTGTTCCTCTATCCAGTCAAGGTATGCCTGCTTCTCGGCCTTTCCGGCAAAATCAAACCGGTACATATCGCTGTCCGCCGGAATGGTTACAACGCCGAAAATGACCAGTCTCCAGCGTTTCTCCGGCGTCAGGAGCAGCATCTCCTTATGTTTTTCGTAATATTCAGCATCCCGGTATTCCACGAGGGATCTGAACATGCTGCCGTCCTTCATCCTGTGGCCGTAGATGATGGTGTTGAAATCCTCGAAGGGCTTTTCGCACCTGTAGTCTATGAAGAGAGTGCCTTTGCCGTTCCACTCCCCGTTGACCATCCGGTAGAGATAGTACTGATTGTCATCTCCCTGCACCACAGGGTAGTTGATGACCGTATCTTCCGAATAGATCCAAGCCTTCACATCAGGATACTCTTTCTGCAGGGCGTCAAAGTTGATCTGCATCAGATCAGGCGTTTCCGCCTGGGCCAGACTGCTTGCGCCTGCCAGTTCCTGCACCGTCTCGTAGGCCTTTGTTCCCTGGTAATATTCCAGCAGGATGGAACCTATCTTGTACATGCTGAACAGTATGATTGCTATGAGGCAGACTATGATGATCCGGTAAAGGATATCTCCTCTTTTCTTTTTTTCCTTCGTCATTGCCGTATGGTCCCTCCTTCTCCTTATTGTACCATAAAAGCATTTCCATTTCATTCTTTTCGGTTCTTTTGCGCATAAAAAAGCCGGTTTTTCAGATATTAAAATCATGGAGTTTATAGTATTTGTTCTGGGCGGAGTCTTTTACGGTCTCACGGAACTGCTCTACCGCGGATACACCCACTGGACCATGGTGCTGACCGGCGGCGCCATCGCAGCCACCTTCTATATCCTGCTCCCGTTTCTGATGAACATGAATGTTTTCTCCGCAGCGCTGACCGGCGCACTGATCATCACCATGTACGAGTTCGCTGTGGGAAGCATCGTCAACATCTGGCTGGGCTGGGAAGTCTGGGATTATTCTTCCCTGCCGGGCAACATTTTAGGACAGATCTGCCCCAGGTTTACGGCCTGCTGGTTCGTGTTATGCCTTGCTTTCTTCTCCCTGATAAAATATAATGTATATGATATCATCATGAAATGAA
Organism: Emergencia sp.; assembly: GCA_051882975.1. Taxonomy (GTDB): domain Bacteria; phylum Bacillota; class Clostridia; order Peptostreptococcales; family Anaerovoracaceae; genus Senimuribacter. Next base: position 121,589 of record JBJESV010000008.1, on the reverse strand, counting down.
AAATCAGGAGAGAGAATTATGTCACGATATGATTACAGTAAACTGCAGAACGGAAGCGATATCCGCGGCGTCGCTCTGGACGGTGTGGAAGGCGAGAAGGTCAGTCTGGACAGCGAGGCTGCCGGACGTCTTGCCAGAGGCTTTCTTTTCTGGCTCATCAATAAAACAGGCAGGTCTGCACCGGAGCTGACCGTGTCCGTCGGCCGGGATCCGAGGCTTTCCGGCGAGGATATCGCCGATGCCTTCTGCAAAGCGCTTCTGCCTTACGGGTGCAGAGTTCTGGACGCCGGTCTTGCCTCCACCCCTGCCATGTTCATGTCGACCGTGTTTCCGGAGTACGGCTGCGACGGCGCTGTCATGGTGACAGCCAGCCATCTGCCGTGGAACCGGAACGGGCTTAAGTTCTTCAGCAGAGACGGCGGTCTGGACAAAGGGGATATCACGGATATCATCACTTTTGCGGAATCCGATTCGGTGCTCAATTCCATGAGACCGGCTGCGCCCCGGGAGGTCGAAAGCATCGGCCTTCTCGATACATATTCAGCTCATCTGCGTCAGCTGATCATCGACGGCACCGGTGCAGGACCGGCGCCTCTTTCCGGCATGAAGATCACCGTCGACGCAGGAAACGGCAGCGGCGGATTTTACGCCGAGAAGGTTCTGGCACCTCTGGGAGCCGATGTATCCTCCAGCCAGTTCCTGGAGCCGGACGGAAACTTTCCCAATCATGCGCCGAATCCGGAGGACAAGAACGCCATGGCCGCAGTCTGTGCACAGGTGAAGGCTTCCGGCAGTGATCTCGGCCTGATCTTTGATACGGATGTGGACCGTTCCTCCGCTGTGGATGAAAACGGAAAGGAGATCAGCCGAAACGGCATCGTCGCCATGGCTGCGGCCCTCATCGCTGACGAGCATCCGGGCACTACAGTCGTTACAGACAGTATCACCAGCAGTCAGCTGACGGAGTTCCTGGAAGGAAAACTGGGCCTTCATCATCTCCGGTTCAGACGGGGCTACCGCAACGTGATCAACAAATCCATACAGCTCTGCGAAGAAGGCACTGACAGCCAGCTTGCCATCGAAACCAGCGGCCATGCGGCATACAAGGAGAACTACTTTCTGGACGACGGCGCATATCTGGCGACGAAGATCGTGATCCGGGCCGCACAGCTCCATGGGAAAGGGCAGAAGATATCTTCTGTTATCGCAGATCTTTCTGAGCCGGCGGAATCGGTGGAAATACGTTTTCCGATTCTGGCAGAAGACTTCGGCGCATACGGCGACCGCATCATCGAAGAACTGCGCATCCTTGCCGCAGACGGCATGCTGAAAGGCGCTTCACTGGATGAACCCAATTACGAGGGAGTGCGCATCGTCTTCAGCAGACCGGGCCTGACAGGCTGGCTGCTTCTGCGCAAATCTCTTCACGATCCGATCATGCCTCTGAACATAGAATCTGATGAACCCGGCGGATGCGACGAGATCCGCCGCATGCTGAGACCTCTGCTGGCAGGCTATGACCAGCTGGATATCAGCAGGCTGTAACGGAAAATGCAGCAGATTCCTCATTCCAGTACATAATAAAAGCAGCAGGGTTTTTTCCTGCTGCTTTTCCTTTTCTTCCTGCATATGATCACGAACGATTTTCTATCTTCTAATACTCCCTGGCCTCTTCCTCTCCTGTCAGCATGCGCAGGGCGCCTGCCGCCAGGGCCTCCATCTCGCTTTCGCCGGCCATGACCTCGATCTTGGCAATATGCCCGCAGTACTCTTCGATCATTCCGGTCAGCATCTTCGAGTAGGCTATGCCGCCTGTCAGGATGATCACATCCACTCTGCCCTTCAGAGTACAGGACAGACCTGCGACGGCTTTTGCCACCTGCAGGGCCATGGCTTCGTAGACAGTCTTTGCGTAATCGTCGCCGTCAGCGATCATCTTCTCCACCTCACGGCAGTCTTTTGTGCCCAGATAAGAGTAAAGTCCGCCTTTACCGCTGATCAGCCTTTCCATATCCTCTTCCGTGTGCTTTCCGTCAAAGCAGAGCTTTTTGAACAGGAGCAGAGGCACGCCGCCTGAGCGCTCCGGAGCCATCGGTCCATCGTCATAAGCGGCAGTGTCGATAACTTTGCCATCCTTCCAGGCGTTGGCCGTGATTCCTCCTCCCATATGGCAGACGATAAACTGCATGTCCCTGTAGTCCCGTCCGACGGACTGCGCATACCTGATGGCCTGAGCACGGGAATTCAGAAGATGGGTTGCACCGTACTTCTCGATTTCCGCAATTCCCGTGATTTTCGCAATGTCAAGCAGATCACAGCCCATGGTCGAATCGTAGATATATGCCGGCAGTCCCAGAGGCTTTGCAACGGCATAGGCCAGAAGTGCGCCCAGGCTGGAAGCGTGCTGCGGGATCTCCGGACTGGCCATTCTGGTGCAGAGTTTCTCATTGACCCTGTATCCGCCTCCGGAAAGTTCATAGACCATGCCGCCTCTGCCTACCACTGCGGACAGCTCCGACAGATCATAGCTGTTCTGGCGCAGATAATCCAGAATCATCTCTTTCCTGTAGTTTCTCTGGGATGCAACGTTGGGAAATTCGTTGATCTTTTCTTCATCGTGAACGATATTGGTCTCGAAACGCACTTCTTTTCCGCCTGCAAAGACGGCGATCTTCGTTGAAGTCGAACCGGGATTGATCACTAAGATATCTTTTACTTCCATGTTTTTCTCACTCCTCTATCTGAGCTGCTCTCTGAGCAGTTTTATCTCTTCTCCATAACCGGCCAGATTCTCCTGCGGCGTTTCCAGAATACAGGGCAGACCTGCCAGGGCAGGATGGCGGATCACGCGGCTGATGGCGTCCAGTCCCAGACAGCCGTCGCCTATGCATGCGTGGCGGTCTTTGCGGGCGCCGGGCGGATTCTTGCTGTCATTGATGTGAAGCGCCTTCAGCCGGTCCAGACCGATGATCCGGTCGAATTCCTCCAGCACCCCGTTCAGATCGTTTATGATGTCGTATCCTCCATCGCTGATGTGGCAGGTATCCAGACAGACTCCCAGCTTCTCGTCGTGTTCTGTCCTCTCTATGACAGCCGCAAGCTCCTCGAATCTTCCTCCGATTTCACTGCCTTTTCCAGCCATGGTTTCCAGCAGAATGATGGTGGACTGCCGGGGGCTGATGATCTCGTTCAGCAGTCCGGCGATCATCTCGATGCCCTTTTCCGCTCCCTGCCCGACGTGGCTTCCCGGGTGAAAGTTATAGTAGTTTCCCGGCAGATACTCCATCCGCTCCATGTCCTCTTCCATGACCATCCGCGCAAAGGCTCTGGTCTTTTCAGTCGCGGAGCACGGATTCAGGGTGTAAGGCGCATGAGCGACCAGCGGCCCGAAGCAGTTCTCCTTCAGAATCCTCTGAAGCTTCTTCACATCCTCCTCATCGATGGCTTTCGCCTTTCCCCCTCTGGGGTTCCTCGTAAAAAAAGCAAAGGTATCGGCGCCGATGGAGACAGCAGCCTTTCCCATTGCTTCAAAGCCGCCAGCCGAGGAGAGATGGCAGCCGATGTACATTTTCTGATCTCTTTTCTTTTCCATGGATAATATTATACTACTTTTGTGCAAAAATTCCATATCATCAGCCGATTTTATGGTACAATAACCTCATATAGAAAAGGTAAAAAGGAGGCTTTATCATGCAGCATCAGATCACCGCACCGGGACCCCTTCTCGATGAAAAAGGGCATCTCACCGAACCCGGCTATGCCAAAACCATGCTTCCGGTCTATGACCGCAGCGCCATCAGAGCTCCCGGCTGGCGCATCAAGGAATGGGACTACTATTACATCGGCAATGACCGTTACGGCGTTGCTCTGACCATTGCCGACAACTCCTACATGGGGCTGGACAGTATCTCCCTGCTGGACTTTGAGAAGAGATGGGAGCAGACTACCAGTCCGATGTCCTTCTTTACCGGCGGAAAGGTTGGATTTCCTTCTTCATCGTCTATTGGCGATGTATTCCACAGTGGAAAGAATCACGCTCTTTACTTCCGCAATGACGGCAGAGAACGGGTACTGGAGTTCTCCATGAAGAACTTCTGCAAGGGAAAACCCTTAGAAGGCCGCATCTGCCTCCATGATCCCCACGGGGAGTCCATGGTCATCGCCACTCCTTTTGCAGGAAAGCCGGATCACTTCTACTTCAACCAGAAGATCAACTGCATGCCTGCCGAGGGCTCAGTTTTCTTTGACGGCCGGGAATACACCTTCGATCCTGCAGATTCTTTCGCCGTGCTGGACTGGGGCAGAGGCGTCTGGACCTACAGGAACACCTGGTACTGGGGCAGCGCATCCGGGCTGGCTGACGGCGTTCCTTTCGGATTCAACATCGGATATGGATTCGGCGACACCTCTGCAGCCTCTGAAAACATGCTGTTCTACGATCACAAGGCACACAAGCTGGAAGATGTGACCTTCCTCATCCCGCAGGACGGACAGGGCCGGGAGGATTACATGTCACCCTGGAAATTCACCTCCAGCGACGGCCGTTTTGAGATGGATTTCGTTCCTGTTCTGGACCGTCACGCAGACTCCAACGTGGGAATCATCCGCTCCAATCAGCATCAGGTTTTCGGCCGCTTTTCAGGTAAAGCGGTATTAGACGATGGAACTGTGATTCCAGTGAAGAACCTGATGGGATTTGCAGAAAAGGTGTATAATAAATGGTAGCAGTGCCGATAAAGAACTGACTGGAAGGGAGATTTCACAATATGGACCAGAAAGACAAAGTTAACGAAAAGCAGAAACTGATCCTGGCTGTGCTGGGTTCTGACGATTACGAAGACACCATAGCGCTTCTTACGAAGCACGGCTTTTTCGTCACCGTGCTCAACTCGTCAGGCGGCTTCTTCCGCAAAAAGAACGTGACTGTTATGATCGGGACAGAAGAATCCCGTTGCGAACAGGCGCTGGAGCTGCTGAAGCAGTCTGCCGGCTCCAGAGAGGAGACCACCTATCAGAATATTTCCGCTCCGGGCTGCGACCAGATGTCTCTGCTTCCGCCCGTACCTGTCACAAAAGCTGCCGGCGGCGTGACGGCATTCATCCTTGATCTGTGCAGCATAGAGAAGCTGTAAATAAACATCTGCAAAAAACAAGAAGACCGCTCAGGGAAAACTGATTCCCGGGCGGTCTCTCTGCATTTCCGGTATTTTCTGTTTTTTCAGTGCCGCTCCACCACGTTGGAGAACACCACCTGGGTTTCCGTCTTGCCGAATACCTGGAGCTTGCCCAGGAATTCATCCAGCAGAGCTGTAGACGGGAACACCACTTTCATAATCATGGAGTACGGGCCTGTGATGTGGTCACACTCCAGAACGCTTTTCTGCGATCTGACAAATTCACAGAATCTGGGGCTGTCCTCCGGCTGCACTGTAATCATGATAAAAGCCTTGATTCCATAACCCAGCTTCTCCATATCGAGAGCCGCATGGTAGCCTTTTATGTACCCTTCCTTCTCCAGTTTCTCTATTCTCGACGACACGGCCGGCGTGGTCAGGAACACGTCTGCAGACAGCTCCTTCAGCGGCGTCCTGGCGTTTCTTCTCAGCCTGCTCAGTATCTTTCTGTCGATATCATCTATATTTCTCATGCTGTTGTCCTCCTGCTGTTCTTTTTTCAGTTTATCACATATCATCTCAGCCGGCAACGGTCTTCTTCTGCTGCAGTGTGCCGGCGGACCTGCTGAAACGGCAAAGCAGCATGCCTGGGTCCTGAGACCTGCCTCTGCATGCTGCTCTGTCTGGTGATTGTAAGGACGTATTATAAAAGTAGAAGGTTTACTTGGTTTCTTCGATAGCCTGTCTGATTCTGGACGGCATCTTTCTGCATTCCTCTGCATTGTTGGAAGCGACGGAAACCCGGATTCCTTTCCCCATGGGAATGGCAAAAATATTGAAGTCCTGCAGCCGCCTTCCCGCTTCTTCCGGATGTTCACATGGGATGGTGATAAAGAAGCCGGAATCATACGGGCAGGTCTTCAGTCCTGCTTTTTCTGCCTCTTCCATGAATGCTTTTCCTCTCTCTGCCAGAACCTTCAGCCAGTGGTTTCTCTCTTCCTCCACTTTCCTGCGAAGGCCGCTGTCGGCAAAGATATCTGCAAGGACTGTCATGGCTGCCCGGTTTCCGTTGGACCAGGAAGCGCGGGATTCCACACTCATGACATCTCTGAACTCTTTTGCTGTTTCCTGATTCTGTGCCATACACAGGAGTGCACCGCAGCGCATGCCGTACATGGTGAACCCTTTTGATGCGCTGAAGGCAATCAGCGGAAGGATGTTTTCCGGCAGTTCCGCCAGCTTCGGCAGGAAGAAGCGGTATTCTTCCGGATCTCCGGAAAAGTCCAGATATGCGATGTCCGCAAGCAGTGCAATCTTCTTATCCGGATAACGCTGTATGATCTCCAGCAGACTATCCCAGTCCGCTTCGGTAAAGGTGTATCCCGTAGGATTGTGAGCCGGTGTGTTGACGATGATCAGGGTCTCCTCCTGCTCGCTCAGAATGCTGTCCAGGCTGATTCGGAAAGAATCAGCATTAAATCTGTCCTCTTTGTCGAAGAGGCTGTAGGTCTCAACAGACCTTCCCAGCTCTGACGCTATCAGATTGTAGGGATTCCAGTGCCAGTCACTGGTCAGGATTCTGTCCCCGGGTCTGGTGTAGGCCGAGACCGCATTTCTTACAGCGCCGGTTCCGCCCGGTGTGTAGCAGCTTTCAACAAAGACATTTTCCGGGATATTGCCCAGGAAAACAGCTTCCTTCACCGCCTCCAGATATCCCGGAAGCCCCAGGATCGGCGCATAGGCGGCATAATCCTCCGGAGAAAGTCTGCGTATGCAGTCCATGACTGATTCCAGAACCACCAGCTTTCCTTCGTCATCAAGCAGCACGCCGATGGTGGAATCGATGACGTTCTCTTTTCCGATTTCTGCAATTCTCTCTTTTGCTCTGGCGGATACCCCGAACAGCTTGTCCGGAGCTCCTATGGCACTTCGTCCGTTTGACTGTGCAATAATCATTTTTTCTGCCTCCTGTTATACCGGATATGCCTTGTTGGCCAGGTCATAGACATCCGGATCTATCTTGTTTGCTTTCGCGTCTCTTTTCTTGAAATACTCTGTGGCCACCTTGGGGAACAGAGCATAGGACAGGACATCTTCGTCCTTTTCTCTGTATACGCTTATCTCTCCGGCCAGCCTGTCCAGCTCCGGATCCAGCAGATCTGCAGGTCTGCAGGTCACAGGGCTGCTGTCTCCGATGGCAAGCTTCTGCACTGCCGGATCAAAGGGTCTGATGGTCTTTCCGTAATCTCCGTGAAGGATTGCTCTGGTCTCCTGGGACATGACCTTATACCGTTCCCCCATCAGAACATTGAGCACCGCCTGGGTCCCCACGATCTGGGAAGACGGTGTGACCAGAGGCGGTTCTCCCAGATCTTTTCGTACCTTCGGGATCTCCGCCAGCACTTCATAAAATCGTTCCATTGCGTTCTGCTCCTTCAGCTGGGAGACCAGATTGGACAGCATGCCGCCGGGAACCTGATAGAGCAGGGTTTTCACATCCACGCCCAGAACCTTCGGATCCATCAGCCCTGTATCGATGGCCTTCTCCCGTATCGGGCGGAAATAGTCTGCTATTTCCGAGAGCAGATTCTGATCCAGCCCTGTATCGTAGTCCGTGCCTCGGAAAGTCTCAACCATGACTTCTGTTGCCGGCTGGCTTGTACCCATGGAGAAAGGTGAGATGGCCGTATCGATGATATCACAGCCTGCCTCCACTCCCCTGACATAGGTAATCGGCGCCACCCCGCTGGTACAGTGGCTGTGAAGCTGAAGCGGAACAGATACCGCATGCTTCAGGGCTGCCACCAGTTCTGAAGCCGCTGCCGGCGTCAGAATGCCCGCCATATCCTTGATGCAGATAGAGTCTGCACCCATACTCTCCATATCTTTTGCCAGGGTCATCCAGTACTGCAGCGTATAGCCCTCTCCAGTGGTATATGCCATGGCCAGCTGCACCTCTCCGCCTTCTTTTTTCGCAGCTTTTACGGCTGTCTCCACATTTCGCAGATCGTTGAACGCATCGAATATCCGGAGAATATCGATGCCTCCGGCTATGGATTTCTGAACAAAGTACTCCACCACGTCATCAGCATAATGCCGGTACCCCAGCAGATTCTGCCCTCGAAGAAGCATCTGCAGCTTTGTCCTGCTGATCCGTTTCCTCAGCTGGCTCAGGCGGTTCCATGGATCCTCATCCAGAAAACGCAGGCAGGCATCAAAGGTCGCTCCGCCCCAGCATTCCAGAGAGTAATAGCCCACCTGGTCCAGCTTTTCCAGGATCGGAAGCATTTCGGACGTTTTCATGCGGGTGGCGATCAGAGACTGATGAGCATCCCGCAGAACGGTTTCGGTTATCTTAATCTTTTTCTTTTCATTCATTTATCTTCCTCCAGCCTGCATCTCTATGCAGGCACTCTTGTCCCTATTCAGCTTATACACCGAAGATCGCCATGAATACTCCTGCTGCCACAGCTGTTCCGATGACACCTGCCACATTGGGCCCCATGGCGTGCATCAGAAGGAAGTTGGACGGATCTTCTTCCGCGCCCACTTTCTGAGCCACCCGTGCGGCCATAGGCACCGCGGATACGCCTGCAGAACCGATGAGCGGATTGATCTTCCCGCCGGAAAGCCTGCACATCAGCCTGCCGAAGAGAACACCGGCGGCGGTGCCGAAGCAGAATGCCGCAAGTCCCAGGATGACGATTTTGATGGTCGCCCAGTTGAGGAAATTCTCCGCACTGGTTGTCGCCCCTACGGAAGTGCCCAGCAGGATGACCACGATGTACATCAGCGCGTTGGAAGCCGTCTCTGTCAGCTGACGCACCACACCGCTTTCACGGAAAAGATTGCCCAGCATCAGCATGCCCACCAGCGGTGTGGTGGACGGCAGCAGCCCGCAGACCACGATGGTGACGACGACAGGAAACAGAATCCTTTCTTTCTTTGACACAGGGCGGAGCTGTTCCATCCTGATCTGACGCTCCTCCTTTGTGGTCAGAGCCCTCATGATCGGAGGCTGAATGATCGGCACCAGGGCCATGTAGGAATATGCCGCTACGGCGATGGGCCCCATGATGTCTGTCTGATGAAGCTTCATGGCCAGAAATATGGAAGTCGGGCCGTCTGCACCGCCGATAATAGCGATTGCTGCAGAAGCCATATCGTTGAATCCCATCAGCATCGCCAGGATGTATGCGCCGAAGATTCCGAATTGTGCCGCCGCACCCAGCAGGAAACTCTTCGGATTGGCGATGAGAGGCCCGAAGTCCGTCAAAGCGCCTACCCCCAGAAAGATCAGGGATGGAAGGATGGTCCATTCATCCAGCATATAGAAATAATGGAGCAGACCTCCTTCCTCCATGATCGGGGGATACAGATTTACAAGCAGCATGCCGAAAGAGATCGGCAGCAGCAGCAGAGGTTCGTACTGTTTTGCAATGGCCAGATACAGGAATACGCATGCGACTCCTATCATGACCAGATTGCCGAAAGACAGGCTGAACACCGCTGTCTGTTTAACAAGATTTTCTAATGTTGTAATGATGTATTCCATAATGCCCTCTTATGCTATGGAAGCCACACTCTGGCCGGCTTCCACGCTTTCTCCCTCTGCAGCCAGCACAGCAGTGACGGTTCCGTCAGAAGGAGCCACCACCGGTATCTCCATCTTCATGGCCTCCAGGATCAGGATCGTATCACCTTTGCTGACATGATCCCCTTCCTTAGCAGTAATCTTCCATACTTTTCCTGCAGTTCCGCATGTGACCGGTTTTCCTTCAGCAGGTGCAGCTTTCCCCGCCGGTTCAGGACGGGCTGTCTGTGTCCGGGCCCGGCCGGAAGGGCTCACGGCCTCCGCGGGTGTCCCCGCTGTCCGGGCTCCGGCTTCGCTTTTCTTCTCTACTTCAACTTCGTATTCTATTCCGTTGACTCTGATTATATATGTTTCCATCGCTTATTCTCTCCTTCTGATGCTTCTGACGATATACGGGCTTGCGCCTTCTCCGCTTTCTCCTTCTTGTACGCCTTCTGATGCCATGATCGCCGCCATGATCACTGCGGCCAGCAGACCGTCTTCCCCATCCCGGCCGGACGGCAGAACAGTCTGCGGATCTGCGTAATCAGGCTTTTCCTTTTCCGGTGCAGGCCGTGTGCCCGGTATATATTTCAGCAGGGCTATGACCCCGCTGATCAGAATCAGCACCGTGAATACGGTTCCCATTCCAAGCAGAGTGTTCACCGCCGCCTTTGAAAAGATTTCTCCTAAAGTCATGGTCCTCACCTCGCCGTCTGATAGAGATTTGCAAAGGTCTCAAAGGCTCCTGCAATGTATTTGCGTGTATCTTCCGGCCGGATCACTTTGTCCACATATGCGTGCCGGGCAAGGGCTCTGGCACTGCTGTGGCTCTTCTCATAGTCTGCAGCCCGTTTCTCCACAAAGGCCGATTCCGTCTGCGGGTAGAGAATCTCTACCGCCTGCTTCGGATTGATGATATTCACTCTGGCAGTGTCCCACATGAACACATAGTCGGCGCCGAGGCCTTTGCTGTTCATCAGGCTGTAAGCGCTGCCGTACAGTTCTCCTGTGATCAGGTTGACCTTCGGCACGGACGCTCCTGCCAGCGCTCTGATCATTCGTCCGGCGGCCTTCGGAAGATAGATTTCCTGCTCTTCTGATGTATCAAAGCCTTCCGTATCCGTCACTGTCAGGATCGGGATGCTGAATTTATCGCACAGCGCGATAAAGGAGGCGGATTTATCAAACCCTTCGGCGGTGATGCGTCCGGAGCCGTTTTTCCCCCGGTGGTTTGCGACTGCACCTACTACAGCGCCGTCAAGTCTGATAAATCCTGTTATCATATCCCGTCCGCTGTCTCTTCTTGCCTCAAAGAGAAACCCGTCGTCAGACAGCTGACGCAGAATGGCTCTTCCATCCCCTCGCACAGACGCGATATCCGGGCAGAGCCGGTTCAGATCATCGCTGCACTCTCCCTGCAGCGGCCTTGTTTCTGTGTTAGGAGGAAGCAGAGTTATGATGGTCCGTATAGCCTGCTGTATCTCCCCGCAGGACATTTCTCCATCTGTGAAATCCGCCTGATCTGCGATTTCGTCAAAGCTCCTGTCGATGGCATTGCCCGGATTGACAAAGAGCTGTCCGTTCTCCCTTTCTACGAATACAAAATCCGCCATGTTGGCTGCAATGGACATACCGCCGCCGCATCTTCCAACCACCGCCATGATCTGCGGAATCCTGGACGAGGCTTCTGCCTGCAGTGCGTAAAGCCTTGCAAATTTGTCCAGGCTGTCCAGGCCTTCCTCAATCCGGAAGCCGTGACAGTCCAGAAGCCCGATGACAGGAGCCTTCATTTTCATCGCCAGCTGGTACAGCCGGTTGACCTTCTGCCCGTGCATCTCCCCGTAAGTTCCGCCGAGAACTGCCGCGTCCTGACTGAATATGTATACCAGCCGTCCTTCTATGGTTCCGTATCCTGTGATAACACCATCTGACGGCTTATCCTGTGTACCCGGTGTGTAGAAATCTGTCAGTCTGGCGGTCACCGCCTCGCCGATCTCCATGAAGCTGCCGTAGTCCAGAAGCTGGCGGATGCGCTCCATGGCCATTCCTTCTCTGTTATTCTCTGTCATATCTGTCCTTTCTCTTTTTCTGATCCATACCTCTGCCGGTTTTCTTTATTCTATCTGTGCGGAAAATACAATGCAATCTTCTTTGAAAACAGCAAAAAAATAAAAGAAAACCGGGGGTTCCGGTTTAGAAATTTAAAAAAACAGAGCAAAAAATTTTAAAATATTTCGATCCTTTTACCTGTACTATCTGAAATAATGGTATAATATTTAAAATATGAAAGGAGGACAGATGCCATGACCAGCAGAATTTGTAAAGATGACAACCTGATCTTTCTATGCCGGAGTGCTGACGCCCGCGACCTCCTGGAAGACAGACTTCAGGCGCTGCTGCCCGGGTACGAGCAGAGAGGTATAAAAGTTTGCCTTGCCGGCAATCTTCCCCGGTGCGGCTCCGCAGCAGTCTTTTCTGTGGATATTCCTGCAGCGGAAAACGAAACGCAGGACTCGCCCGGCTTTGCTTCAGATCCGGAAGTTATGACGATTCTGGCAGCGGTTCATGCCATCAGTAAGTCCAGCCAGATCGCAAGCCGCAACCGCATCTACTGGTATCTGCGGGACAGCGGCTATCAGATTTCCGAATACCGCATACGACAGCTGATCCCGGAAATGACACGTCAGGGCCTGATTTCCTCGCGACACGGAAAATACGGCCTCGCCCTGACAGACAAGGGTATCCTGGTTCTGGAAAACGAGAGAGAGAAAAAGATGCAGCCTCGCTGATGAGGCTGCATCTTTGTTTTATGTTCAGTTTACATTTCGCCGATTTCTTTCTTCAGCTCTTCGAAGCAGTCTGTGATCTCTTTCGGAAGTCTGTCGAATCTGTCGTAGAATTCCTGAATTCCGCTGATCTCGTTCTTCCATGCTTCTTTGTCCACGCGAAGCAGTTTCTCCAGGGTTTCCGGATCAATGTCAAGACCGGTCACATCCAGATCCTCTGCCTTCGGCTCGAATCCCAGCGGTGTTTCCACTGCATCCACACTGCCCTCGCAGCGGTTCAGCATCCACAGGATGACTCTCAGGTTGTCACCGAATCCCGGCCACATGAACTCGTCGTTTTCGTCGGTTCTGAACCAGTTGACGTGGAAGATCTGTGGCGGATTGGTCATCTTCTTTCCCATGTCGATCCAGTGCTGGAAATAGTCCGCCATATGGTATCCGCAGAACGGAAGCATGGCCATAGGGTCATGTCTCACAACGCCGACCTGGCCGTTGGCAGCAGCGGTAGTCTCCGATGCCATGGCGGAACCGATGAACACGCCGTGATTCCAGCTCTTGGCCTGGTATACCAGCGGCTCTGCCTTGGCTCTTCTGCCGCCGAAGATGATTGCGGAGATAGGAACGCCCTCTCCGGTGAAGAATTCGTCTGCGATGGTCGGGCAGTTCTCTGCCGGTGCAGTGAATCTGGAGTTCGGATGAGCGCCTTTCTCTGTGCTCTCTTTGCCGTTCCACGGGTTGCCCAGCCAGTCTTCTCCGTTTTCAGGAGGATTCTTATCCAGCTTTTCCCACCATACAGTGTTATCATCAAGATTTCTCGCCACGTTTGTGAAGATGGTTCCCTTCTTCGTGGTCTGCAGCGCATTCGGGTTGGACTTCTCGTTGGTTCCCGGCGCCACACCGAAGAATCCGTTTTCCGGATTGACCGCATAAAGTCTGCCGTCATCTCCGATACGCAGCCATGCGATATCATCTCCGATGGTAGAAATCTTATAGCCTTTTTCTTTGAAGTAATCCGGCGGGGTCAGCATTGCCAGGTTGGTCTTGCCGCATGCGCTCGGAAATGCACCGCAGACATACTTCACATCGCCCTGCTTGTTCTCTATTTTCAGAATCAGCATATGTTCTGCCATCCAGCCTTCCTGTTTGCCCAGATAGGAACCGATTCTCAGCGCCAGACACTTCTTGCCCAGCAGAACGTTTCCGCCGTATGCGGAATTGATGGACCAGATCGTATTGTCCTCAGGGAAATGTGCGATGTATTTTTCCTGTTCGTTGATCTGTGCCTTGGAATGAAGACATCTGGTGAAGTCCTCTCCGTCATTGAGACGGTCGATGACACTCTGGCCCACGCGGGTCATGATAGCCATGCTCAGCACAACATAGATAGAGTCTGTCAGTTCGATACCGATCTTCGCAAATTCAGTTCCGACAACACCCATGGAAAACGGAATCGCATACATTGTCCGTCCCTTCATGGAGCCGTCAAAGAGCTTAGACATCTTATCGTACATTTCTTTCGGATCCACCCAGTTGTTGGTAGGACCGGCATCTTCTTTTCTGCGGGTGCAGATTACAGTTCTCTTCTCGTCTCTTGCAACGTCTTTCGGATTGGTGCGGTAATACAGACAGCCCGGCAGTTTCTCCTGATTGAGCTCGATCATCTCACCGGTCTGAAGTGCGACCTTTTTGATTGCCTCGAGCTGCTCTTCACTGCCGTCAATCCAGACGATCTCGTCCGGTTTGGTCATTTCCGCCATTTCTTTCACCCAGTCGTTAACAGACTGGTTTTTAACCATTGTCATAATCTTTTCTCCTTTTCTCTGCTTATAACAATTCGGGCCGCTTCGGCGGAAGCAGTCTCTATTGATTCTCATACAAACCTTATTCTATAACACTTTTTCAGGTTTGTCACGCAAAAAATCAGCAAATTCCCTTTATTCCGGCGAAAATGCCGCACGCCGTGTTTTTTGCGGCTTTGTGCGGCATTTCTTCATTTCTTCATCTTCATATATCCACTCATCATGCAGACGCCTGCAGCCCCTGCCTCTATGCAGTCTGCGGCGTTTTCATCGCTGATGCCTCCTATGGCAAATACGGGAATTTCCACCGTTTCGCATATCTCTTTCAGGGTCTCCAGTCCCCGGGGCGGAATGCCCGGCTTGCATTCTGTCTCAAAGACGTGTCCGAAGATCAGGTAATCGGCTCCCAGAGATTCCGCCTTTACAGCCTCCTGGCCGCTGTGGACACTGACTCCTCTGCGTTTCAGAACCGCCTTTTCCCCGTCTGTCATTCCGCAAAAGGCTGCAAAGGACATCTGCACTCCGTCTGCACCCAGTTTCGCCGCAAGCAGCGGCCGGTTGTTAAAAAAACAGGGGATTCGTTTTTCTCTGCATAGCCTCATCACCTGCACGGCAAGGGTTTCGTACTCCTCATCCGTCAGATCCTTCTCCCGCAGGATCAGGGCCGACAGGCCGGTTTCTGCAACAGTTTCTATCTGCTTCAGAAAATCCCCCTTCACGAGATGTCTGTCGGTGACACAGATTTTCTTAAACATAGATATAGTCGTTGATGACAGGCTGCAGTCCCTCGTCCTCGATGTCCTTATACATCTGGTCAAAGCTTCTGCTGTCAGCGATCTCAAACTGCTCATCGCCTGCATCTTCCGCTTCCTTTCCCTGGTATTTGCTCTCGTGATCACCGATTCCGGTGGACACGCCTGCAGAGACCCTTGTGGCAGCGATCTTCACGATGCCGTCCCGGAAATGCTTTTCTTCCCTCGTCGACACGGTGATGCCGATGTACGGCAGAAAGATCCTGTAGGCGCAGAGAACCTGACACAGCTCTCTTTCTCCCACATCCAGAGGATTGATCTTTTCGTTGTTGACGATAGGCCGCAGACGCGGGCAGGACAGAGAAAGCTCCGCATGGGGATATTTCCTCTGCAGATAGTAGGCGTGCAGCGCTGTAGCCAGGGCATCCTTTCTGAAATCCCAGAGTCCGAGCAGGGCGGAGAACGCCACCCCGCGGACACCGCCCATAAGAGCCCTCTCCTGGGCCTCAAAGCGGTAAGGGAACACTCTCTTGTGTCCCATCAGGTGAAGGGTCTCGTATTTGTCCGAGTTATATGTCTCCTGGAATACGGTCACGGAGTCTACACCGCATTCATGAAGATACCTGTATTCATCCACATTGACAGGATAGATCTCCAGACCGATATTGCGGAAGTATTTCCTGGCTATCTTGCACGCTTCTCCTATGTACTCCACACTGCTGAGATTCCGGCTTTCACCGGTAAGGATCAGTATCTCCTCTATGCCGGAATCCGCTATGACTTTCATCTCCTTCTCTATTTCCTCGAAAGACAGCTTCTTTCTGTGGATGTCATTGTAGCAGTTGAATCCGCAGTAGATACAGTAGTTCTCACAGTAGTTGGCAATATAAAGGGGTGTGAAAAAGTATACCGTGTTGCCGAAATGCTTGCTTGTCTCTGCTTTGGCCTTTGCCGCCATTTCCTCCAGATGAGGCATTGCGGCCGGACTCAGCAGCGCTTTGAAGTCTTCGATGGAACAGGTTTCATGGGCAAGGGCCCGGCGCACATCGGCATCGGTGTAGCTGTCATAGTCGTAACTGTTCATCTGGCCGAGAACCTTGTCCATAATGTCGGACTGAATCTGCTCCATCCCTTCCATGTATTCCATGTGATTGGTTCTGACCGACGGATCTGTCTCGATTCTATGCTTTTTCTCCAGCGCAGCCGGACTCAGTTTATCGGAATCTACAAAAAAAGTATTTTCAGCCATTATTCTCCCTCCTGTCTTCCTAGTCTCTCAGAAATCCTGTCAGCGGATCGGATGCGCTTGCGCCTCTCTCCAGGACTCTTCCAAGGCCGGACAGATATGCCTTTCTTCCGGCCTCAATGGCCTGGCGGAAAGCGAATGCCATTGCAGGGATGCTGCCGGCTGTGGCAATGGCGGTATTGGCCATGATGGCCGCAGCACCCATCTCCATAGCTTCGCAGGCCTGAGAAGGCTTTCCGATACCTGCATCGACGATGACAGGCAGGTCGATCTCATCTATAAGTATCTGAAGGAACTCTTTCGCCGCAAGACCCTTGTTGGAACCGATCGGTGCTGCCAGCGGCATAACTGCAGCCGCGCCGGCATTGACCAGATCTCTGGCGCTGTAAAGATCCGGATACATGTACGGCAGCACGACAAAGCCTTCCTTTGCCAGAATCTCTGTTGCCTTGACCGTCTCCACGTTGTCCGGCAGCAGGTATTTGCTGTCTCTCATGATTTCGATCTTCACAAAGTCGCCGCAGCCCAGTTCTCTGGACATACGGGCGATTCTGACGGCTTCCTCGGCGTTTCTTGCACCGCTGGTGTTAGGCAGCAGCGTCACATTGTCCGGAATGTAGTCCAGGATGTTTTCGCTCTGTTTCGTATTGGTCCTTCTCACGGCCAGAGTGATGATCTGTGCACCTGCCTGTTCCACAGCCGCCCTGATCAGCTCCATGGAATATTTTCCGGATCCCAGGATAAATCTGGATGTAAATTCTTTTCCTCCTAAAACAAAAGTATCTTTCTTTTCTGTTCTGTTTTCCATATCATTCGTCTTCCTTTCCTAAAATCAGTCTCACGATCATGTTGGCCTGATGGGCTGCGCAGATCATGACCCGGGGAGCCATAAGTCCCCCTTCCGGGCCCGTCTCCGAGACTCTGTCGCCGCAAAGGTAATACCGGCTTGTGATTCTTTTCGTCTGAATTGCATTGCTGTCCCCGTATCCTGCCATGCCGGATGCGCCCACCAGATACCTGTCCGGCAGTTCTGTCAGAACAGTGTTTGTCAGCATCGCTTTCTGCTCCGGCCTGTCGAAAGCTTCGCAGATGTATTCATCTTCCGCCAGCAGGTCGGGTATATTCTCTTCTGTCATCTTTACAAAATCCGTCTTCAGCCGCGCGTAGGGACTGAATCTGCGGATCTCTTCCGCCATGGCCTGCGGCTTGGGCTTTCCCAGCTGATCAGCGGCATACTGCTGCCGGTTCAGATTGGTCAGATCCACCCGGTCAAAGTCAATCAGATGCAGCTTCCCCACACCGCAGCGCGCCAGTGCAATGGCGATGGCTGAGCCCAGGCCTCCCAGACCGCAGACTGCAACCTTTGCTGCAGAAAGCCTGTCCTGTACCGGTTTTGTATGGCGCAGCTCCAGCGCCTGCAGAATCTCTTCTTCTGTCGGCAGGCCCATGCGCGCTTCCGCAGATAAAGCATCCCTGCGGGCATTTTGTCTCTGCCGCTCCATATCAGCCTCCTCCTACAAAGCTTACAATCTCGATTCTGTCATCATCGGCCAGAACCGTCTCCTCGTAGCGAGCCTTGGGCACGATATCGCCGTTTCTTTCCACAGCGATTCTGTCCATAGGATATTCATTCTCCTGCAGGAACTCCATCAGAGTCTTTCCTGCCGCATTGAAATCTTCACCGTTGATTTTAACCATGCCTCCATCTCCTCTCCTCAAGTATGTTCTGTATTTATGTACTTTTTTGCTTCTGTTGAAAATAGTACGAGTTCGGACTATTTTTGACAGAGCCAGAATACTATGCGGTTACAGCAGCTTTATTCAGCTCTGGACAGCTTTGAACAGTTTCTATCAGCCTCGCCGGCTCACCCGGCCTGCCGTCCTTCTCTGTCCCGAACCATCAAAAAAGCCACACAAAGATTCGCACCCGAGGTGGTGCGCCCCTTCGTGTGGCCTAAGTGCCGTCACTCTGTAAATAATGGTACCATTTTTCCGGCCTAAAGTCAACGGATTTTGCTGCACTATGTGACATTGAAAAATCTTCAACTCTGCAGGATAAAGTTCCTCTGTTTCTCATGCCTGTTTTGAGGTATCATTACTATTAGACTGAATCAGAAAAGGAGAATACACCCATGGATATAAGCAGTTTTTACGCACGCGTCGATCAGTTCCTGGAAGCAAAAGATCTTTCCGGAGCCGAAAAGTATATGAAAGATTGCCTCTGTCAGGCTGAAGAGACAGGAGACGACGCCCTTGCCGTCTCTGTCTGCAACGAACTGGGCGGCCTTTACCGCGCCCTGTCCCGCTATGATGATGGAATCCCCCTTTACGAGAAAGCCCTTGCAGCCATCAGCAGGCTGGGACTTGACGGTTCGGAGCATCACGGGACCACTCTGGTCAATTACGCTGCCACCTGCGCCATGACGGGCCGCACACAGGAGGCACTCCGTCTGGAGACAGAGGCCGCTTCCATCTTTGCCGCTGCAGGTCTTGCCCAGGATTATCGTCTCGCCACTCTTTACAACAATATGAGCTTTCTCTGTCTGGATCTGAATAAGCCGGAGGAAGCGGAAACATATCTGCTGAAAGCTCTGGATATCCTTCGGGTACTGGAGGACAGCGAAATCGACATCGCTGTGACATATTCCAATCTGGCGGGTGTCTATCTCTCCATGGAAAAGCCGGAGGAGGCTTCCGAATCGGCAGAAAAGGCTGTCGCACAGTTCCAGAATGCAGGCGCTGAGGAAGACGTTCACTACGCAGGCGCCGTCAGTTCTCTGGGTGCGGTCCGCTACAGGCAGGGCCGCTTCGAAGAGGCTGCCTCTCTTATGAAAGAGGCTCTCGAACTGACCTGCCGGGATTATGGCAGCGATACTCAGAACTATGCGATTCTGTGCGGAAACCTGGCCGACTGTCTGGACAGACTGGGACGGCAGGAGGAGGCTGAAGACTGCCGCCGCAAAGCGAAGTCTGTTCTTGAAAGGATCGGGCTGTGAAGGGGCTGGCTCTGTCTGAGGCCTATTACGAGGCTTTCGTAAACCGGATTCTTGACGAAGCAGACCGGCTGGACCCGGGGCTGTCCGGCCGCCTTTCCATCGGTCTGACCGGTGAAGGCTCCCAGTGCTTCGGCTGGGACGATGAAATATCACGGGACCACGACTTTGCACCGGGCTTCTGCGTTTTCCTCTCCGATGAAGATGATGAGTCCTTCGGACCCGGTCTGCAGGCTGTCTATGACAGTCTGCCTGCATCCTTTCTCGGCTTTTCACGGCAGAATATCATCGATGACGGACGCCTGGGCGTCATCTCCTGCAGCCGCTTTTACGACAGACTGACCGGCAGTCTCACATCCGATACAGACTGGCTTTTCGTTCCGGAGTCCTCCCTGGCCGCCGCTTCCAGCGGACTGATCTGGCATCAGGGCTGTACGCAGTTCGATACGATGCGCCGCAGAATCCTGGATTTTTTCCCGGAGGATGTCCTGCGCAAAAAAATCGCAGCCCGAGCCGCCGTTCTCTCCCAGTCGGGGCAGTACAATCTGATGCGGGTCATCCGCAGACATGACCGGATAGCCGCACTTTTTGCTATGAGCAGATTTGCTGAAGCGGCCATTTCCATGATCCACCTGCTGGGCAGACGGTACACCCCTTTTTATAAATGGGCTTTTCACAGTCTGCAGGAAATGATGGAGGACAGAACATGCTCCGCCGCCTCCCTTTCAGCGGAATGCCTTCCCCTGCTGGAACGACTCCTCGAAATCCAGGTTCTCCTCAGCCGGGAAAAGTTCACAGACGCTGAAAGCCTTTCCTTTGATCTGACAGAAAGAATCTGCGCCCGGATAGCCGCGGAGCTTCGGCAGCAGGGCTTTTCCACTGTAGAAAGCGATTTTCTCCAGGATCATCTGGGAGATATCATGAGCGGAATCAGAGACCCTCGAATCCGGTCCATGCACCCCATGGCTGACCCGGCGGTATAGCATCACTCTGTTACAGTGCTGCGGCGCCGTTCGGTATATCACTTTAAAGGAAGGAAAATATGGAATACTCAGATAAGAAAAAAAACATAGAAACGGTTATAGAAAAAGAATGGGCCATGTTCCAGCAGACGGACAATATCGGCGGGCGGGCCGCCTGTCAGGATGACTTTGAGACGTTTTACATCATGCGTACAAGCCAGTACGAAAACTGGTCCGGCGAGATGCTGGCCTGCTGGCTCGATTTTGTGCAGCGGTGCGAAAAGGAAAGCCGCAATCTTGTTACGGAAAAATACGCCCGGATGATGCGGTTCACAGACCCGCAGTATTACGACAGGTATCTGGCCCCGGCTCTGCCGACGGTTCCTCAGGCCTGTTTCCGCCTTATCAACGCCATCGTGCCTCAGCTCATCGCCTGGGAGCAGGAATATGCCGCCAGATATCCGAAACTGGCCGGTGCGGGGAGACCTGTCACCTCCGATGGCGACGCCTGCGGCTTCACATCTATGGAGACCTATGCCCGCGGCGAAATGGAAACTTATCCTTTGGAGCTTCTCCAGCTCTACGCTGACTATGTGGATCGGCTGAAGGCAGAGGGAAAATCCCTCTCCGTCATGATTCAGCAGACCATGGTGGAACTGTACGGCTATGAGAGCATAGACGAAGCAGAAGCTTCTCTCAGATAATCCTCTGCATGTTCTTAAAAAGACAACGCGCAGCCTTTTTCCGGATCATTCCGCGAAAAAAGATGCGCGCTTTTTATTTATCACAAGACAGTTCGTGACTATCTGATATATTCTCTCTCAACATAGGCGCTGGTGGCTGTCTTCAGCATGCCGCCGTAACCCAGCTCGAATTCCACGATGTCACCGACCTTGTATTCTCTGTCACAGTGGGTCACATCCAGAATGATGTGGTCGGAGCTTCCGCCCATGATCTCGATCTGCGGATCGCATGGAGTCATGCTGCCCAGATCGGTATCCTGCTTGCCGATGCCGATGATGGCTCTCTTCATGATGCCTCTGTCCTCGTAGTACGGCTTTTCGCCGAAGGCGTCCACACCGACCTCGCCGATAGGCAGGGAAGGTTTTTCCTTCAGCTCAATGATCTGTGCCTGCAGAATCAGCCCGTCGCTGACAGTGCCCGGAAGCTTTGTCTCGTAGGCGGTGTCATTGCCCAGGAGGAAGGATTCACCCAGTCTCAGGTTATTGATGCCCTCAGGAAGCTCTCCCTTGTCCACCAGATAGATGGAGCTGGAGTTTCCGCCGGAAATCATCTCCAGACTGATGCTGTATTTCTCTTCTATCTTTCTGCCGATGGCAACCAGCTGCGACAGGTTCTCGTTCTTCGGAATGATAGCACCGTAGCAGGTCAGGTTAACACCGATGCCGTAAAGTCTGATGTTGTCCATCTTCAGGATCTCTTCCACTGCCTCGAAGATCAGATCCTCATTCTGGAAGAAGATTCCCTCTCTCAGGTCTCCCAGATCGATCATCAGAAGAATATCGTGGACTTTACCCGCTTTTGCGGCCTCCTCGTTGAGCAGTCTGATGGTGGAAAGCTCCGAGTTGAAGGACAGATCCACATACCTGATGACTTCTGCAGCTTCACTGTGCATCGGAATTCTCAGCAGCACGGTCTTCTTTCCGTTGGCGTGGGCCACATCTGTGAAAGTGGCGATATTTTTTACTCTGGAATCAGCGATGAAGTCCACTCTCGGATTTTCCGCAACCATCTTCACCATTTCCCTGTCCGCGCACAGTCCCTTTGTGACGATCATCAGGGAGCAGCCGCCGCGGTCCTTGGTGATGGCGGCGCAGGCATTCAGATTATCTTCCAGTTTCTTCAAGTTTATAACCAGTTTCGGATACATGTCAGTTCTCCTTTTCTCTGTAATTTTATGATTATTCCTGACGGAATTTGCAGTGTTTTCTGTAACACATTCTGCAGTTGCGGTCGCAGGACGGCATTCTGCCGTCGACCTCGCCGCAGTCTCTCATGACGTGAGGATTCTCCACCAGATCAGCGCCTTTCTTTATGGTGCGGTCCCCAAGGAGAGCCTCTTTTTTCGCAGCTTCGACTTCCTCTGCAGTCGCACCGCCGATCTCCTCAGGATTTTTGAACTCGCTCATATCGTAGCCCATGGCTTCGCATTCTTCGATATGCTTTCTGTATTCCTCTTCCTTCTGCTTCGCCTCTTCGGCCTCTCTCTCCACATCGGCGATATAGGCCGCCTGGAAATTCTGTTCCTTCTTTTCCGGGAATTTGAATCCCAGGCTCTTTTCCAGAAGCTTTACGGCTGCCTCTCTATATCTCTTGGAAAGCACGCCCAGGGAAGCCATGATATAATCGTTGTCCACCAGGATCCTGGCATGCTCTGTCGGGAACAGCATCATGCCGGTCTCGTTGTGCTTTGCGATCTCTTCCATGATCTCCACTCTGTGCGGCAGGCGGGTCAGAGCACCGCCTGTTCCGACGATGTATTTCACCTGAGTCAGGTCTTTTCCTTCTGCTACAGTGCTTCTGCCGGACGGGCCGTAGACATATCTGATGATGCCGGCGTGGCGTTCCACCGCTTTGAGCACGGCTTCCTTTGTCAGCCTTTCCACCAGTTTGAACTCGTCTTCTGTCTTCGGAATAGCCACATAGCTTTCCAGGGTCTTATCCAGATCGATGCCCATCTTTTCGCAATCCTTGCGCATCTGCTCTTCGCCGATGGACTCGATGACTTTCATTCTGTTCACATAAACACCCAGATCGCCTTCCACGGTTCTCTTCGCCTTGGGCTCCGGTGCGACCATGATGCGGGCAATCTTGTCGGATTCCACCGCGACGGAATGGAGGTCCGTGGTGGCGCCGCCTACGTCCAGGACAATCAGATCTCCCAGACAGTCATAGAGCAGCTTGGTGCATTCCATGACAGCGCCCGGAGTCGGAATAATCGGTCCGCTGACCATATCTCTGACGTGCTCCATGCCCGGCGCATGGGTGATATGGTCCTCGAAAGCATCCTGTATCACCTTTCTGCACGGTTCCACGTTGAGATCGTCAATCTTCGGGTAAACGTTTTCCACGTTGTAAAGCTGCTGCCCGCTTTCCTCATCGAAGATCAGTTTCATCTCTTCCTGGTTTTCGATGTTTCCGGCATAAATAATCGGCGTCTTCAGGCCCAGGGACCGGATTTTCTCCGCATTGTCCAGAGCGGTCTCTCTTTCACCGTAATCCACGCCGCCGGCGATGAGAATCAGATTCGGGTTGATCTCTTTGATCTTTGCCAGATCCGTTCTTCTCAGTTTTCCGGCCGTCACATAGTGGATAATTCCGCCGGCGCCCAGTGCCGCTTCTTTTGCCGCTTTTGCAGTCATATCATAGACCAGTCCGTGGACGGTCATCTTCAGACCGCCTGCAGCAGAAGACGTCGCAAGCATTTCGTCGTATTCCAGACTGTCTATATTCATTTTCCTGCACAGGTCGTCTACCGCACCCTGCAGTCCGATTCTCACATCCCCGTCCAGTACTGATGTCGGCGCCTGTCCCTGCGCCCAGAAAACCGGATCATCGGTGTTCAGGTCTTTAAAAGCGTTGACAACGGTAGTGGTAGAGCCTATCTCAGCTACTAAAACATCTACTTTCATGGTACCTCCTTTTTCATATCCCGTCATGTTATAACATTTTCTATTTGATTCCGCCCTGTGCGGCGGCAGGTGAAACGTTGACAAAACCGGCAGTTTCCGGCAGTATGCCCGCTTTGTCAGCGTCTCGGATTTTAAAAACAGGGCGGGCTTTGAGCCCGCCCCGAATTATCCTAAGTCCTCTGATTTAAAATCCTATCCATATCCGAAATGCAAAACGCGGAAGTGTTTTACAGTTCTCCTCTTCTTCTCATAGCTTCTTCAGCCAGGAAGGTTGCTACATCGATACCATGGGAGTCTCTTCCGAATCCGGCGTCGATACCAGTCTTGACAGCATCGTCAGGAATTACCTGCGTACCGCCTGCTGCGATGATGACTTTGTCTCTGATACCTTTTTCTACAGCCAGGTCGTTGATTCTCTTCATGTTCTTGTAGTGAATGTTGTCGTGGGAGATGATTGTAGAAGCCAGAATTGCGTTGGCATTCAGCTCTACTGCAGCGTCAACAAGCTTTTCTACCGGAACGGAAGTTCCCAGGTAGTTAACCTTTACGCCCCACTTTTCAATTCCGCCGTGCTTGATGTTGATGATCTCGCGAAGTCCTACGGAGTGCTCATCTTCACCTACAGTACCGCATACAACTACCATCGGATGCTCTTCGAACTCTTTGTATAAGGTTGCATCATCCAGGTGATGTGGTTCAGGCGGAATCTCAAGAGTAGTAGGATCCACATCAAAGTCGATCTTACCCTTCATTTCGATTCTGGTACCTTCAGCTTCCTGCATTACTTCCTTACTGATTACTTCAGGATTCTGCAGACCCATCTTTCTGCCGATTTCAAGAGCAGTAGCTTCTGCAGTTCTTGTATTTGCAGGGATCATCATGGTCATCATGATGACACCGTCGCCGCACCATTCCATTTCAGGCTTGATTGCTTTGCCGTCCAGGTATTTTTCAACCTTTTCCAGTCTGCGTGCAACGCAGTCTTCTTCGTCCAGTTCATCGATGAATACGATCTTGCTTCTGTCTTCGAAGGTGCATCCGCCGATCAGTGCAGACGGATTTTCAGGATCTCCGCCGTACTGCTCTACATTGTTGTATCCGAAGTGGGCAGTTACAGGAGCCATATAGTCTTCTTCTCTTTCGAAGATATAGCCGTAGCCTACGCCGCCTTCGATCTTTCTTGCTATGCCGTCGCCGTTTCTTTCAGGATATTTAGCGGAGTCAACGAAGAATCCTTCCTGTACAGCCTGGAAGTAACCGCCTACTTCGATGATTTCCTCCATGAACAGTACAGCTCTCTCCTTGATGTCTCTTGCCATCTCTCTCAGCGGACCGTCTTTCTTCAGTTCAACCATTTCCATCAGACCGTCCATGCCGATGAGGGCCTGTTTTGCATTGTCTACAGCTTCCATGTTGTAGATATGCCAAGGAACGTTTCTTCCTTCGTCCGGTGTGATGGTGGACTGGATGTCAGCGCTTGTCAGCTTGGAGATGAACATATTCAGAACGTGTGTAACAGTAGCTTCTCTTACGGAGGAGCAGATGTACTTGGTGTTCTGCTGTGCTCTCATCTTGTATCTGCCGCAGAAGTCTCTCAGTGCCACTGCATACGGCAGGTCATAGTACATGCACGGTGCAGGTGTAGCAGTCGGAGGTACTGTGGACAGTGCGATGTTTTCAGGCTTGATGCCCACTTTTTCGGAGAACAGGGAGTTGATAGCGTGCTGAACGATCAGTTCAGGCATTACTTTCCATGCTTCTCTTGCAGTCGCATTGGCGTTATGTGCACCGTCGATCTGCAGAATGCCGGCCCATGCCAGGATCTTCTTGGATTCGCAGGCGTCTACGAAGGAACGAACGCAGTTGATGTCTCTGTACAGTACGTTGTACTGAGGGTCCTGATGCGCACCGTTGATACCTTCTTCAGCGAACATTACAGCTACGTCCGGACCTGCAACGCCGGATACGTAGGAATGGTAGTTGATTGGACGGCCTACTTCATCTTCGATGATGTCCAGTGCTTTTCTCTGTGCTCTGACCTGTTTTCTGGTTACAGGAATACCGCCGATACCCTGCGGAGTACCTTCCATCAGACCGTCGATATGGGACTGTCCCATATGTCTGATAACCATGATATGGTCAGCGCCGTGCCATGCGGCCATTCTCATTCTTCTGATATCGTCTTCGAATCTTCCGGAAGCGATTTCAGTGGTGATTACAGGCATCGGCTGCGGGTCGATGTTCTCGAAATACTTGGCAGGCGGAAGACCTACACTGTTCTTCAGAGGTTCAGTGCAGTCGTGATATTCAAAAGGTCCCATCTTGAGGTTTGGAGCAGGTTTTCTCCATACCCAGCCTCTTCTTCTCGGTTCATACTTGTCGAGGTCTTTCAGGATGTTTCTAACATCTAATTTTTCATTTGGTTTTAAAATCATGTCTGCCATCTTTATTTACCTCCCTTGAATAATGCTACTGCATCGTCCCAGTATTCACCCTGAGCCAGTTTTTCACTTGCTTCTCTGATGGAGATGCCTTTTTCCTTGGAAATTCTGTAAACAACGTGTCCGGTTCCGTGTCCCATGAGACCTCTGTCCATGCAGCCTTCTACGATTTTCTGGGTATCCAGGGAGGAAACGCCCATTCTCAGTAATACGGCTCTTTCAACGGATGGAGTTGTGTTCTTTCTTCCTAATTCAAGAAGAGGGTCAACAACCTGAGCGGTCAATTCCCAGAATCTGTTGTAAAGTTCTTCGTCAGAAAGATTTGCGATATGCTGTCTTCTCTGTTCGAAATCGTCTG
The DNA here is from genome assembly GCA_051882975.1 of Emergencia sp. GTDB lineage: Bacteria > Bacillota > Clostridia > Peptostreptococcales > Anaerovoracaceae > Senimuribacter. The sequence continues at coordinate 94,909 of JBJESV010000008.1, read as the reverse complement.
CTCTTTTCATTCTTTTTCTCCTTTATATTAAAGTCCTAATGTATCCTTAACAAACTGCGCATCAGTCTTGGTCTCTTCTGCCAGGAATGCGATGTCAGCGTCGCTCGGGTTGGTAACGCCGGCTTTCTTGCATGCCTTCTTGATCAGGGACTGTCTGAAGTGGTTGATGTCAGCTTCTTCGTGCTTGATCAGGCCCGGATTTGCAGGCAGGATCAGGTTTTCGCCCGGTTTGTCTTCTTTGTTAGGATCACCGAATCTGATGTCGATTCCGTTTTCTCTTGCGAATGCCATCTGCGGCTGGATGTGCTTGCCGGCGCCTGTGTATTCAGTTTCACTGATTACCAGTACAGCGTCTTCAGGCAGTTCCTGTGCCAGGGAGAATGCAGCAGCCAGTGCGGTGTTTCCTGCAGGTCCTCTTTCGATACCTTCCAGGTTGGCCAGTGCTTCAGTGATGTACATTACGTCACCCTGCTTTACTGTGACATAACGGTCCATGTAACGCAGAGGTCTTGCTGCGGAACGCGGAACGTCGGAGTGGTCAGGATCTGTTGCGTAAGGAACGCCGAATCCTGTGTGTCCTGTTGTGCAGGATTTCTTGTTGAACTGAGTATCGGAAGCCATGTGCAGACCGGTCAGGTCGATGGATGCCGCAACCATTTCAGTGTTGACAGCGCCGGCTTTCAGAAGGCCTCTTGCAGTACCTGTCATCATGCCGCCGCCGGCATTGGTGCAGACTACCATATCCGGATCCTTGCCTACCAGTTCACGGCACTGCATAGCGATTTCATAGCCCAGAGTCTCTACGCCGGCGATACCGAACGGAGAATAGAGGGAAGCGTTGAAGTATCCTGTGTCTTCCAGTACGGACAGGAAGGTGTAGAACAGTTCAGGTCCTACAGTCAGCTGGATAACTTCTGCACCGTAAGCTTCGCACTTTCTTGCCTTTTCTACGATTTCAGGCTGTCCTACGCCCTTGGAGTCGTAGCATTCCTGTACGATGATGCATTCCAGTCCCTGCATTGCTGCCTGGGAGGCAACTGCTGCACCGTAGTTTCCGGAAGTTGCAGCGATAACGCCCTTGTATCCCAGCTTCTTTGCGTGAGCAACCGCGCAGGCAGCTCTTCTTGCCTTGAAGCTTCCGGAAGCGTTTGCAGCTTCGTCCTTTGCAAAAATTCTTGCACCCTTGCCCGGCTCTGCATACTTTCTTGCAAGAGCAGTCAGGTTTCTCAGTTCGATGAGCGGAGTGTTTCCTACGGCAGTTCTGCCCTGGATTTTTGCAACTTCTTCCAGAGTGTAGCCTGTGGACTTCATCAGTGCCTCGTAGTCAAAAGCAACGCCGCCGGATTCGAACTCTTCATAGTCCAGACCCAGAGCTTTTCTCTGAATTTCGTTGGATCTGGCCATTACGGAATCATAATCTTTTGCTAATGCCATTATTTGTCACCTCCGTACATGATTTCTCTCAGCTGTTTGTCGATCTCGATGATTTCAGGGACAAATTTGCCATAGCTGTGTGTATAGTAAGGACCTTCTTCAATTAAGGTTCCCTTCTCGATACGGTTTGATGCAGTCTTTACAGTGACAACATCACCGATCTCTGCTGTTTCTTCCTGCAGAGCTCCCTTTGTCCACATTTCCAGATCACATTTCTGGGTGTCTTCAGGGATTTTAGCAGTTCTTTCCTCTGCCTTCAGTACGACAGAGTGAATGCGAACCCAATCGCCTTTCTTAGCCATTTCTGTATATACCTCCAAAATTTACCCTCGGGCACGCCCGGGATTAGACTGTCAGAGCACCCTTATTGCTAAGCGTGCCCTGACTGTCTCTGTTTCTAAGTTGATTTAATGTGTATCTGTTTAATTATTTTACGATCTTCTTGTCAGGGTTGATTCTTTCTCTAACGTCGCCCATCAGAGCCCTTGGAATAGGCAGAGTGATCATAGTGTGCAGACCCGGTTCAGCGTTGATGATCTGAGGGATCATGTTAACGCACATAGCGATTGTTCCCAGACCGCCTTCAACCTCAGGGCTGTTAACCATGTTAACGCTTGGAGTTCCCTTGATGATTACATAGTCACCAGTCTGAACGCCAACCTGTTCAGGCTCGATCTGCTGAGGGTGCTCCATTCTGATTTCCATACCGTTGCTCAGAGTAGCATCAGCTTCCATAGCAACGCCTGCGCAGGAACCGGCTGCAGCGAATCCATAAGGGGATTTTCTGTCAACGTCAGTAGTGATAGGGTTCATATCCTGGGAGAACTTCTCAACCTTCAGGCCGAGACCTTCTGCCATCATGCCAACGGATTCTGCGAAACCAACATGTCCGCTCATAGTGTGGTTAGCTTTTCTTTCCTTGAATTCCTCTACGCTGATGCCGATGCCCTGCTCTTCCATTACTGCAGGTCCGAACGGTGACAGGGAGTTAACTCTTCTGGAAGTGATGTGCTCTACATCTACCATGCATCCGGTCATAACCAGAACTAACAGGTCCATGATGTGACCAGGGTTGATACCGGTACCCAGGCAGGATACGCCGTTAGCCTTAGCGATCTTGTCTAATTCTTCAGCCAGATCAGGGTTCTGAGCTGCAGGATAAGCCATTTCTTCAGCAGAAGTGATTACGTTGATTCCCTGTTCCATGATGAACTTCAGTCTTGGGAATGCATTCTTTGTGAAGGAGTCTGTGCAGAGCAGAACTACGTCAGCAGCACCCGGCTTGATGATATCTTCAGCAGCCTGGATGATAACGTCTTCTCTGTCTCCTCTTTCGGTCTTGATGTAGTCATACATGGAAGTTCCGATCTTCTTGCCTCTTCCAGCAACGCCTACAATGTCAACACCTTTCTTAGTCAGAAGCATGTCTGCCATTCCGCCGCCCATAGCGCCAAGTCCCCAGATAATTACTTTTACATTTTCCATAGCTTTTACTCTCCTTTTTTAATAAATCACTTTAACTAAAAATTAGTTCGTTTTTAGTGGGTGTCCCCACGATACTCATATATAAAGCAACATCCATGCCAAACCATTTTGTGTATACAGGATACTCTAATTGTGCTTATCGCACAAAAAAATAGCGATTTTCTCATAGATTTTATGCAAAAATCACTATTTATACTTTGTATTTATTTTAATACTTTTTTCTTCCTGTAAATTCTTTCCGGCAATGTGCAAATTTTTTTGCGTTTTTAATGCAAATATTTTTGCGTTTATCCCCTTATTCCGTACTTTTTCAACTTATGCTGCAGAGTCTGCCGCTTCATCTTCAGAACATCGGCCGTCCGGGTGACATTTCCGCCCTCTGTGATCATGACTTCCCGGATGATCTCCTCCTCCAGATTGGCCAGATACTGATCCAGAGGCCCTTTGCGGTCCCATTTGTCCACGTCTGCGCCGATGGCCTCCACCTGCATCGGCATCTGCAGCAGCTTCTCTGTCAGCACATGCTCCTTGTCTGCCATGGCCACCGACTGCATCACGATATTCTCCAGCTCGCGGACATTGCCCGGGTAATCGTATTCATAAAGTCTCTCTATGGCATGCTCCGACACCATCCAGACCTCCTTGCCGAAGCGCTCGTTGTGCTTCTCCAGCAGTTTTTCTGTCAGTATAGGGATGTCGTCTTTGCGGCTTCGCAGCGGCGGAATGGAGATGCTGACCACGTTCAGTCTGTAGTAAAGGTCCTTTCTGAGTTTTCCTTCCTCTATAAGCTTCTCCGGCGGCTCATTGACCGTGGCGATAATCCTGACATCGATGGGAATGTCTCTGCTTCCCCCTACGCGTCGGATGTAATCCTCCTGCAGCACGCGCAGAAGCTTGCTCTGCAGGTCATAAGGCATGGAGTTGATCTCATCCAGAAGCAGTGTTCCTCCGTTGGCCTGCTCAAAGAGACCGGCTCTGTCTACCGCTCCGGTAAAGCCGCCCTTTGCGGTACCGAAGAGAATGCCTTCCAGCAGAGATTCCGGCAGAGCCGCACAGTTCTGGGCGAGAAAAGGATTTTTCCGGCGGCCGCTGGCATAGTGGATGCTCTGTGCAAAGAGTTCCTTGCCTGTCCCTGTTTCTCCATATATAAAGACAGACGCGTTGTTTCCCGCGGCCCGCTTCGCTCTTTCCACCACCGCGGTGAAACCTGCGTTTTTGCCGATGATATCTTCAAAGGTGTATCTGCGCACCTTCGGCTTGGCATCGTGGGGTTTTCTATCTTTTTCCTGCAGCTCCAGTATGGTATCACTCATGGACCGTATATTGGTGATGTCCTTTGCCACTTCTATGGCGGCTATGGTCTTTCCGTTCTCCACGACAGGCACGGTGCTGTTGATGGTGGTGATTTCCTTGCCGTAAAGGTTGGTGTAGCTCTGCTGCTTGTTCTTTGTGGCCACATTCTTCTTCAGCGCCTGATACATGGTGCTTTCCGCCAGATTGACCCCCGGGAAGGCCTTGTGAAACTCTTTTCCCATTACGTCTTCCACATTGATCTTCTCTGTCATCGCCATGGCCTCGTTGTAAAACAGGCCGATTCCGTCCTGATCCACCACATACACGCCGGTATCCAGAAGCTTGATCAGCTCCTCTATAATTCTCCTGTATCCGTCCGCGTTCACTGCGCCCTCCTTTCTTTTCCTTCTTTATTATACACTATCAGATCCTGCAGATGCAAATATTTTTGCATCTGTGTTCTGAGCTTTTTCCCGAACCCCTTTTCTCTCTTTCCCCATTGAAAAAAAACGAATATTATTGTATATTGTTATTTGACAATTTACATTCATGGAGGTAACAAGATAACTATGAGAATTCGAAAAGACAACGACGCACTGGAAGAAGCGGATATTGAACTGATCGCGCGGGTATCTGACGCGCTGGCCCATCCTGTCCGTCTGAAGCTGTTCCGCCATATCATGCAGTGCAACAAATCCATGGAAAAGGTATGCAACAAGGATCTGGTAGCCTCCTTCGACTATGCGCAGGCTACGATCTCCCAGCATATGAAAAAACTGGTCACATCCGGTCTTGTTGAAGTGAAAAAACAGGACAAATACTCGTACTATTACGCAAATCTGGGTATACTGATGCAGTACATCAATGTAACTAAGAAGTTCTCCGTCCTCTGATGGAAGTTTTATAACCAGGAGGTACTGTATATCTGCTATGTCAAATATGTCAAAGAAAATTCAGCTTTTTCCGGGACAGATTCTTGCCATCGGCTTTGCCCTGATCATCCTGGCCGGAGGCATCCTTCTGTCTCTTCCAGTCTGCAGCAGAGACGGAGAAGGTCTGTCCTTCCTCGACGGGCTCTTCACATCCGCATCCGCCACCTGTGTCACCGGTCTTGTGGTATGCGACACTTTTTCTCAGTTCAACCATCTGGGACAGCTTGTCATTCTGCTTCTGATCCAGATCGGCGGCCTGGGTTTCATCGGGATGGCTATGACCGTATCCTTTCTCACAGGGCAGAAGATTTCCATTTTTCAGCGCTCACTTCTGATGGAATCCATCGGCACCCCGCACATAGGCGGTGTGGTCCGCACCATCCGCAGAATGCTCCTGGGCACCCTTCTGCTGGAGAGCGCCGGCGCTCTGCTCCTCGCAGTCCGCTACATCCCGCGGATCGGACCGGGAGAGGGGCTCTGGTACGGTGTCTTTCATGCCGTATCCGCCTTCTGCAATGCGGGCTTTGACCTTTCGGGACGCTGGGATCCGTTCAGCTCCATGACATTGTTCAGAAATGATCCCGTCGTTCTGATCACCGTCATGCTGCTGATTATCACGGGCGGAATCGGGTTCATGGTATGGAACGATATTCTGGAGCATGGACTGCATTTCAGAAGATATACGCTCCATGCCAAGATCATGGTCAGCTTCACCCTGGGGCTGATCGTTCTGGGTGCATCTGCCTTTGTGATCCTTGAACGGAATGCGTCCCTTGCAGAGATGTCAGGACCGGAGAAAGTTCTGAACGCTTTCTTCGCTTCTGTTTCTCCCCGGACTGCCGGATTCAATTCCGTGGAATACGGTGACATGACCACCGCAGGCAGGTTTCTGACCATGCTCCTGATGTTCATCGGCGCCGGTCCCGGCTCCACAGGAGGCGGCATCAAGATCACCACCTTTGCTGCTCTGCTTCTGTCCATGTACTCCAATGCAAAAAACTACAACGACCTGAGCATCTTCCGGCGGCGGCTTCCAGCCTATGCAAGATCCAGGGCGCTGTCCACAATAACCTACTATACATCCGGCGTGCTGCTGTGCACCTTCTGCCTTCTGGCCGCCAACCCGCAGCTGACTGCCGAAAGCTGTCTGTTCGAGTCCCTGTCCGCCATGGGCACCGTGGGACTGTCCATGGGCATAACCCAGCAGCTGGGAGACTTCTCCCGTATCTGTCTGATCATTCTGATGTACCTTGGTAGACTGGGAAGCATCACCGTGGCCATGGCGCTGGCCAGAAGGAGAGTCATTCCGAAAATCAGCTATCCCGAGGAGAGCGTCACCATCGGATGACAGGCTTCTCCAGAAAGAATCATTCACTATAGAAAAAAAGGAGATGTTAATTTATGCGTTCTATATTAGTAATCGGCCTGGGCCGGTTCGGCCGTCACCTGGCCACCAATCTGACGGATCTGGGACACGAGGTCATGGTCGTGGATATCAATGAGGCTGCTGTCAACCAGATCGCCCCTTATGTCACCACCGCGCAGATCGCAGACTGCACAGACGAGGTGGTCCTGAAAAGCCTGGGCGTATCCGACTTTGATCTCTGCTTCGTCTGTATCACCTGCAGTCTGGAAACTTCCATGATCATCACTATGACCCTGAAAGAACTGGGTGCGCGCAAAGTGATCTCCAAGGTCAACCAGGATATCCACGCCCGCTTTCTGAAGCAGAGCGGTGCAGACGACATCATCTACCCTGAACGGGATATGGCCATCCGGACCGCCATGAAATACAGCGCCCAGCGGGCCTTCGATTATCTGGAGCTCAACGAGAACTACGGCATCTTCGAGATCGAACCGCCTCGCGGCTGGATCGGCAGAACTGTCAAGGATGTCGATGTCAGGAAAAAATACCATGTCAACGTCATCGCCTACAAGGATGGGGATCTGATCCGTCCCCTGGACAGGGAAGCCTATACCTTCTCCGACTGCCAGCATCTTATCGTGGCAGGCGATATGAAAAACTTCAGCCGCCTGATCAGAAAGGATCTGTGATTCTCCATACGGAACATCTGCTTATTCGGTCTCCATTCTGGAGACCTTTTCTTTCAGCGCTTCTCTGTCCGTGATCCGCAGACGGGTCCGTTCCTTGCAGATCCACCCCGCCTCGTCAAACTGCTTCACCACTCTGGACAGATGACGGTAGCTTGCGCCCAGATACTGTGAAAGATCTGTAAGACGGATGTTCATCCAGCCGCCCGGCTCCTCCGCTTCTCCGGCTTCCCTTTCCAGCAGATATGCCGCCAGCCTGTATTCCAGCGGATAAGTCTGGGTACTGACCAGCTTCCCTACACCCCGGAGCATCTTTCCGGCTATGAATCTGCTCAGATGAAGCAGAAAGACAGAATCAGAGAGCAGAATCTCCCTGCAGCTTTCAAAGGGAAGGCCTATGCAGACCGTGTCTTCCACTGCCTGAATGGACTGAGCCTGGCTGCGCATGCCAAGAAGCTCCAGTTCGCCCAGCACATCCCCCGGTCCGTAGTACTGGGCCAGAGACACATTTCCGTCCTGATGGATCAGATAAAGCTGCACCCGTCCCTCTTTGAGAAAAAAGAGACGCTGCGGCACGGTCTGCTCCTCGAAGACATATTCCCCTTTGCGAAACAGATGCACCTCCAGATACTCCTCCACCGGCACACCGAAATACTGCTGCACAGGATAACGGCTGATATATGCGGCCCGCAGGGCCTGATCCCTGACTTTCATGTGTCAATCTCCCTTCAGAAGTAATTTCTTTCTATTATGCCATATGTCCTATTTTTTTGCAATCTCCTCTGCTATACTGAAGGCAAGATAACAGCAAAGCGAGGGATTTCCTTATGGAAAAAGAACAGTATATCGTCGGAATCGGCGCGGCAAACATCGATATCATGGGCCGCAGCCGCCGTCAGCTCGTGCAGGAGGATTCCAACCCCGGGAAAATAAGCGTGTCTGTGGGAGGAGCAACCCACAACGCCTGTGAGAATGCAGCCCGTCTCGGAGCTCCCGTGACCTTTATCACCACCACGGGAGACGACTACTTCGGTCAGATGATCCGCTCGGCATGTGACAGGTGCGGCATAGACACGAGCCATTTTGTCACCTTCCCCGGACAGACCAGTTCCACCTATATGTCCGTCCACAACAGGAACGGAGAAATGGATATCGCCGTATCTGATATGACCATTCTGCAGAATCTGACCCCGGATCACCTTGCGGGAGAGGACAGGCTTCTGCGGAACGCTTCCGCCATCGTCTTCGATACAGGCCTTCCTCAGGTCATTATCGACTGCATCCTGAAGGAGTACGGAAGCGTGACACCGGTTTTCGCCGATTCGGTCTCCACCACCTATGCGGAGAAACTCATAGACAATCTGCAGGGAATCTATACGCTGAAACCGAATCTTCTGGAGGCGGAGATCCTTTCCGGAATACACATCCAGACCTTTGACGACCTGGAAAAAGCCGCATCGGTCCTGGTCTCAAAGGGTGCGCAGCGCGTCTTTATCAGCCTGGGAAGGCACGGCGTATATTACGCAGACGCACAGGGTGTCCGGCGCTACCGCTGCTGTCATCCCATGGATCAGATCGCCAATGCTACAGGAGCCGGTGATTCTTTCCTGGGCGCACTGCTGTATTCCCACATCAGAGGTCTTTCCCTGGAGGATACTTTGAGGACTGCTATGACAGTCTCCATGCTGACAATTCAGAGCGATGCCACCATCAATCCGCTGATGTCAGAATCCTTCATGAAGAAAAACCTGTCTCTGGCAGAGGAGAACAGAGAAGCTGATACTGCTTCCCTGCGCTTCTGAGGCTTATCATCGATAATACTTACAGTTTACATATATAATATTAAGAAGAGAGGTAGAGAAACATGAAAAACTATTTATCCATCACACCGGAGATTCAGGAGGCAATCAAAGCCGGCAGACCGGTCGTAGCTCTGGAATCCACCATCCTTTCCCACGGAATGCCATATCCGGAAAATCTGGAATTCGCACATAAAGTTGAAGAGATCATCCGCGCAGAAGGCGCTGTTCCTGCAACCACCGCCATCATCGGCGGAAAGCTGTGCGTGGGTCTTGACAGCGATCAGCTGGAACTGATGTGCAAAGCAGAGAATGTGGGAAAAGTCAGCCGCCGTGACGTGGCGACTTATGTTGCTACCGGTCAGGTTGGAGCCACAACCGTAGCCTCCACCATGATGCTGGCAGAAATGGCAGGCATCCGCTTCTTCGCAACAGGCGGAATCGGCGGTGTCCACCGCGGTGCACAGACCACTATGGATATCTCCGCTGACCTGCAGGAACTGGCTAACACAAAGGTCGGCGTCATCTGCGCAGGCGCAAAGAGCCTGCTGGATATCGGTCTGACTCTGGAGTATCTGGAGACCATGGGCGTTCCTGTTCTGGGCCTGAAGACCGACGATTTCCCTGCATTCTACTGCAGAAAGAGCGGATTCGGCGTGGATTACAACGCTCCTGACGAGGCCACTGTGGCAAAGATCATGAAGACAAAATGGGAACTGGGTCTGAAAGGCGGCGCTGTCATCGCCAATCCGATTCCGGAAGAATATGAACTGGACTTCGATGAAATGGAAGCCGTCATCAACAGGGCACTGGAAGCAGCTGAGAAGGAAGGCATCCGCGGCAAGGCCACCACACCGTTCCTGCTGGCTCACATCAAGGAATACACCAAAGGTGTCTCTCTGGCCTCCAATCTGCAGCTGGCATACAACAACGCAAGAGAGGCTGCCAGAATCGCAGTGGAATATGCAAAACTGCAGGCTTAACCTTAACCTGTGCAGATCTGAATGCAATTTAATATACATGAAAAATCCCGGAGCAGCATCCCCTGATTCGGGATTCTTCTTTTCAATCATTTTTCACAAACCCGTTGACGGGAAACCCGGTGATAAGATATATTATATATAATATAGTACACTTTTAAGGAGAAAAAGATGGAGCGTTTTAAGACACTGAAAGATCACGTTTATGACTATATCGCTGAACAGATCCGGAGCGGAGGTCTGCTTCCCGGCCAGCGTATCAATGAAAATGTCATCTGCGAAGAACTGAATATCAGCCGGACTCCTGTCAGAGAGGCCCTGATTCAGCTTTCTGCCGAAGGCGTTCTGGAAAACCGGGCAAGAAAGGGTTTTGTCATCCGATCCATGTCCGAGCAGGATGTCAGCGAGCTCTACGCTGTCATCGGCGTTCTCGACGGCTATGCAGCCTCCCTTGCCTGCGATGTTCTGACAGAACAGGATTATGCGGACATGGATTTTTACATCGGGACCATGGATCTTGCAATCAAAGCCGGAAACTTTGAGATGTACTACAGACAGCAGTTTGTCTTCCACCAGCTTTATATCGACAAATGCGGCAACAGCGCACTCATCGACACCATCGCCACATCGAAGAACAAGCTGCTGAAAAAAAACTATTCCGACGACGCCGGCAGCAAGACCCGCGAGGTTCTCTACGCCACCAACAGCGAGCACAGAGAAATCCTCCGTCTCTTCCGTGAAAAAGACAAGAACGGTCTGTTCCTGTATCTTTCAAAGACCCACTGGACCGCAGCCTATGCATCTTATGATGTGATCTGAACCTTTAATAATAACAGCACTCTCCGCCTTTTTCGGCAGAGAGTGCTTTCATTTTCAAAACTGCAGGCTCAGTTTTCGCCTCTGCAGATCTGAATGCAGTTTAATTTAAGAGCAATCTTACTGGAACAGTGAAATCACTGCTGTAATTGAGAAGTAACCTAATACGATTACAACCAGGTATTTGTACAGAACATCGATCCATGCACCCCACTTGATTGCTGATGTGTTGTTGTACCATTCTTCTCTGATCTTCTTTGCTCCGACAACCCAGGCGCCTACGATTGCAATACCCAGTGCGGTTACGGTGTAGAGGATGTTTCCGCATACATTGTCGATGAGGGCAAACAGTGTATCGCTCCAGGTGCAAGGGATCGCTGCGATGGCCGCGATGACCACAACCACGATGATCGCTTTGGTACGGCTCAGCTTCATTCCCTGCTTGTCTTCAAAAGCCTGAATACCGACTTCAAGCTGTGCGATGTGCGAGGAAACTCCTGCAAAGAAAACGGCAAGGAAGAACAGTGCCATGAAGATCGCACCTCCGCTCATCGTTGCGAACACCTTAGGAAGCGCTACGAACATAACGCCTTTGCCCATCAGCGGGTCCATTTCGAATACTTTTACCGCAGGAATGATGATGAATCCTGACAGCAGACAGATAAACAGCTGTACCACATTGACTGTGACGAAGTCTGTGGCGATATCCATGCTGTCATCTGTGTAGCGTCCGTAAGCCAGCAGGATTCCAGGCCCCAGGCCTACTGCAAAGAGTGCCATGCCGGCTGCCTGAGCCCACATTTCTGAATTTTTCAGCTGGGACCAGTCAGGCTTGATGTAGAATTCGATGCCCTCTGCTATTCCAGGGATGAAGCATACACGAACAGCTAAGATAACCAGAATGATGAACAGACCCGGGAGCATGATCTTGCAGATTTTCTCGATTCCGTTCTTTACTCCCTTCATGGAGATCAGTCCCACGCCGATCAGCAGCAGAACGATAATTCCATAGACCAGAGGTCGGTTTCCGTTGACACTTTCGAATAGACCTTCCGCATCTGCCGCATAGTCCATACCTTTAAAGGACTTGAAGAAATAAATGACAACAAGTGCGATAATTGCCGGGAAATAACCGAACTGGACAGCCTGTTCCAGGGAACATACCCATGCAAGAACCTTTCCGGGTTTTCCCGCAACACTTCCAAGCGCGCTTACATTGCTGTCGCGCAGTTTACGACCCATAGCGATTTCAGCAAATCCGGCAGGAATGACGATGAGAATACAGATCACAACGAACGCAAGGACGAAAGCTCCGCCGCCCCATTTCGCGCACATCATCGGGAATCTCCACATGGCTCCCACACCTACGGACATACCGATCGTTGAGATTACGAAACCGATTCTCGATCCAAATCCGTCGGCTTTGCCTTCGATGGTCTCTGTCTGTCTTCCTTTCATCGACTTGCAGATCATAAAGACCCCGCCGCCGCCAAATGCAACCAGATATACCAGCAGCATTACAATAGTGATTGTTGACATATTGGCCTCCTTTTCTTTTTTCATGTTTGAAATAATTCCGTCTTACATTTGTCATATCGGAGCTTTCACAAATCAATAATGATTTATGTTATCTATTTTATATCACATTTTTTACCGTCAGTCAACTGATTTTGCCTAAAACTTAACAAAATTCTGCATTTTTAGCGGTTTATTTTTCTTTTTTTAACTTCTTTATGAGTTATGATAACTCATTTATCGTTTCTTTCGCATATGGGAACGGCCATATCAAGCTCTGTTTTACCTCAGAAATTTAATCCAGAGCACGATATGGCCGCATAAACTTATTTCATAATAACTGCAAAATGCAGAAATTACACACCGAGAAGAAATCCTTCCTGGAAAGGATCTTTTGGATCCAGGATCCATGTTGCAAATCCGATGACGCAGGCATTCCCTGTAACCTTCGGAATTACAGCCTGAATTCCGCCTACCTCTGTCTCTCCAGCAATTTCACATCTGAAAAGAGACCCTGTCACACTTTCGTGGACAAAGCTTTCTCCCACCTTTATTTTACCTTCAGCAAACAGAAGCGCTGACTTTGCAGATGTTCCTGTACCGCATGGGGACCGGTCCACAACCTTCGGAAGTGCAACCACGCAGTTCTGAATATCGGCTCCTTCCGTTTTCGGAGGACCTGCAAATTCCACATGGGTCACTTTGTCTACAAATGGGAGTTCAGGATGTCTGACCTCAACCTGTTCGTTGATATCCGCTGCGATGGAGTTGGCGATTTCAATAAATCTGCCGCAGTTTGCCGGGCAGATTTCCATGCCGACACTTTCCGCAGGCAGTATCGCATAGACATTTCCGCCCCAGCAGATGTCCATGGTCAGCTTCCCGTATTCTTTCGTATCCACAGTGACATTTCTGTTGAGAACCAGCGCCGGTGCATTGGTAAAGGAAACCTCCTCCACGACGCCGTCGGCGACCTTCGCCTCGACAGTCACAACGCCTGCCGCTGTATCCAGCTTTATTCTGGTTACCGGTTCCTGAACTTCCACAAGGCCTGCCTCGATCAGGGCTACTGTGACACCCATAGTGTCATGGCCGCACATAGGCATCCAGTCACTGGCCTCAAAGTAGAGTACGCCCACATCAGTGCCGGGGGTACATGGTTCTGTGATAAGTGTACCGGACATGATATCATTGCCTCTGGGTTCAAACATGAGCACTTTTCTGAACCAGTCGGCATTTTTCTTCATATATTCAAGCTTTTCGCCCATCGTATTTCCCGGTACATGGGGAAAGCCGCTTACCACATTTCGTGTGGGCTGTCCCAGTGTATGTGTTTCAATTGTTCTGAATATTTTCCTAGCCTTCATTTCTGTTGTTCTCCTGTTGAATTTTTCTGGATTTCTGAACCGCAGCATTCACCGATTCCATTACAGCATAATCAAATCCGTTTTCTTTCAGTGATTTGAAACCTTCAATTGTAACACCTCCCGGAGAGCACATTTCGTCGACCCGGGATTTCGGTGTAACACCGGTGTCATTGAGGATCATCGCCACACCGAGAAGATTCTTTTTCACGATCTCATTGGCCTCTGTTCTGCTGAAACCTGCATAGACCCCTGCATCGATCAGGGCATCGGCCATCAGATACAGCCACATAGGTCCGGAGCAGCTGTAGGCTGTAAACTCTGCAAATTTAGCCTCGTCAAGATACATGATCTGTCCGAGGGCGCCCAGAAAGGCTTCGACGAATTCCTTCTGCTCTTCATCCACATTTCCGTTCAGCTTCACCGCACTGTGGCCGTTGGCCGCCTGTCCTATGGTATTGGGCATCACTCTGACAATTCTTCTGTCTTCTCCCAGGTGTTTTTCGAGGGTGGCGATGGTGACGCCTGCAGCAATGGAGATGATCAGTGCATCTTTCCGGACATATTTTCTGATATTCTCCGCCACAGCCGAAACAATCTGCGGAAGCACTGCAATCACAACCACATCCGCATCAGCCATGGCTTCCATCCCGTCAGCTGCAGACTTCACTCCATAGGTGTTTTCCAGAAAGGCGCATCTCTCCGGATTCAGATCATTTACTGTCACCTGCTCTTTTTTCAATACCTCTTTTTTCAGCACGCTGCGGAGAATGCCTTCCGCCATATTGCCTCCGCCGCAGAACAGAACCTTACTGTTCATTTTTCTCCCTCCTTAGCTATTTCAATGATATTCCGCTGTTCGCCGCCGCAATATCCTCTATCAGCCTGTCGATATCGTTGTCAACATTTATTCCCAGTTCTTTCAGTCTGTCTCTGACATCTACCGGCACATCATTTCCCTCAATCGCCTCGTTAAGCCTGCCGCCCATCAGTACACTCACATGATCCAGCCCGGCTTCTTTTAAAGCTGTCATAAGTGCTTTTCCGAAACTGTAGGCCATGCCGTTGTATGTGCTCATACACACGATCGTACTGCCTGACTCCACTATGGTCTCAACAATTTCAGAAACTGCTGCCGATGTCCCCAGGTCGAACACGTTTGCACCTGCTTTCAGAAGCACATTCTTCACAACTTCTTTACCGAACTCGTGCACATCGCTGGAACCGACTACAATATTGCATCCCTCCAGAGCCGACAGCTTTTCATCATCCAGCTTTGACAAAGCCTCATCTCTAATCCTGGTTATCGTCTGAACGATGCTCGTTCCCCTTACAGGAATTCTGCCCCTCATGGCGTTTTCTTCTGATTTTCCGGCTCCGAAACAGATTTCGAGCTGCTCAGGACCGATGGCCTTCAGCACAGCCGCCACCTGACCCGCATGTTCGATATCGACGCCTAAATCATCCAGTGC
Source organism: Emergencia sp. (assembly GCA_051882975.1). Taxonomy (GTDB): domain Bacteria; phylum Bacillota; class Clostridia; order Peptostreptococcales; family Anaerovoracaceae; genus Senimuribacter. Next base: position 79,767 of record JBJESV010000008.1, on the reverse strand, counting down.
GTTAATCACCCTTTCGAAAAATACTGCCGAGCCTGCTGCGATCCGATCCGCCTCATCTTCAATTCTGTCCCAGTCAATATACTCTGCATAGTACGGAGCCTTTTCGATCACCATATCCATGGAGAGCTGACATTCAATGATCTCTTCAGCGCTCGGTATTCTCAGTGCTTCAGAATATGGAATGGCATTTACAGCATATCCGGTCGGATACTTCATCTGGCATGCGATATCTGCCAGAGCGTATGTCGGCATGACTGAATAGTTTCTGGACATGTTCATGCCGTAGTCTATGGTGTTTCCGTTCACAAAGGTGCCCGGTGTCTGATACTTGTCGATCCTGCTCAGCGCTCTGTTGAAAACAATTCTCAGCATGGGATCGCTGAACAGATTGCCGTAGCAGTGGGCAACCCGCCCTCCCGCCAGTTCCTCTGCAATATAGCGTTCCAGTCTGGCCCATCCCAGAAGATTGGCCACATCGTGGAACTGAGCGCCGTATCCGTCATCCAGATTGCAGTGCATACAGACGCCCCGTTCCTTAAATTCTCCCATTACTGCCATAGCCTTGATATAGTCTTCTGTACGGTATTCCTCCATATCAAGACCCGGATATTCATAGGTAAAGTACTGTGCAAGATTTCCGATTGAGGTGACTCCTGCGCTCAGCCCGTTTTTCACATTTTCCACACTGTTTAAGGATCCGATCATGTGATCGCCCAGATGCGGGTTGATCGGCGCTATCTGTCCGATCTGATTCCACTCTTCGGGACTGTTGAAAATCAGACTTCCGCTGGCCTGGAACCGGTCACGATACTGCTCCGGAACGCCCATCACCCAGTCACAGATCATCCCCAGCCTGTCGATATAGGATCCTTCCTTTTCCAGAGTCTCGTATACCTGCCGGACTCCTTCTGCTGTTGCCTGCCAGGAATTCCAGCCGATCACACCATGCTTCATGATCTTTCCGGTCTCCATCATCTTGCGTTTATATTCCGTTTCCGACTTCACGCCGTATTTCTTCATGAACAGCGTCTCTGTGATCTCGATCCCGTCCGCAATTTTCCTTGCATCGTTCTTTATCGTTTTCATATCCGGAAGGTTTTTTTCATTAAACCTTCTGTTAATTTTAATATCCATACTTGCTCCTGTTATTTCTTACTGTTTCATATTGTGCCGCACTGCATCGTACATCACTAAAGAATAAACATAACTCAGATATGACGTTTGATATATTACATATATCACATTTTCTTAATGTTGTCAAACATATTTGATTCTTTTTTCTCTGGCATGCAAAAAGACAGCCCTGAAAGCTTCAGCGGCTGTCCTGCTGTCCCTGATATCTGAAATTATCTGAGATTTTCTGATACGATATTTATAAGGTTGTCGAGGTGTTTTTCCATCGCCGCAGATGCAGCCTGCGCATCTCTGTCATATATGCCTTTGAGAATCGCCTCGTGATCAGGATAAGATCCCGCCTTTCCCATTGTGGTGATTGATGAGAAATACTGATACACGTTGTTTTCTATGAGGATGAGGCGCAGTACCTGATACAGTGCGCTGTTACCGGAAAGCTCCGCAAATTTCAGATGCATTTTCAGATCCTGTTCCGAACCGGACTCACCCTTTTTTACAACATATCTGTGCTCAAAATCCAGATCTCTTATCTCGTCAAGATCCTCGTCCGTGGCATTGACTGCGGCAAGACTGACAGCATAAGGTTCGATCAGCTTGCGGAATTCCAGAATGTCCTTCGCATGTTTGGGATCCTCACTGAACGCCAGAGCAACCACTTCCTCTGCATTCTGAAGAATCTCCTCCTGTGTCATCCGGCTCTCCAGGTATGCTTCCCCCTTCGGCGTGATGATACGGCCCTTGTTGCTTACACTTGTAATGAATCCCTTGTTTTCCGCCTGCTTCAGCATACGCCCGATGGTCGCCGCAGATGCATCCAGATGTTTGCTCAGATATGCCGCTCCCACCGGAGAAATGCATTCTCTGATCGTCTCCAGCAGCGTTGTCATTGTCAGTTTTTTCATAATATATTTCCCTTAATATTAAATATTTCTTTTCATAAAGAGAATTCACATCTCACATACATGATAATGCATCACAGCTCAGTTGTCAATTCTAAAAAAACAGTTGACATTGCTCATGCGCTGTGATAATAATATATTAACACAAGTCATATATGAGTTATGACAATGCAATTTCAGATCAGGAGGATAGAGATGTATAACCTTGATTCTAACAGAAATTACTGGAAGGGCTCTGAGGCCGGAAACAGGAGAACCATGTACAAAGCTGCCGGGTTCAGTGATTACGACATAAAGGAGAAACCCCATGTGGGTGTAGCCAACACCTTTTTCGAAGGTTCTCCCGGCACAGGCCATCTCCGCCAGCTTGCTGACCATGTAAAAAACGGTATCTGGGCAGCCGGAGGCATGCCTCTGGAATTCGGCGTCCCTGCAACCTGCGGAAACGTTGCTACAGGTTCGGTGGGCCTTCGTTACGAGCTTGCAATGCGGGATGTGGTGGCCATGTCCATTGAGGGCGTTGCAAAGATTCATAGCTTCGATGCTCTCGTCATCCTTGCATCCTGCGACAACATCATCGCAGGCTCCTATCTGGCAGCCATGCGTCTGAACATCCCATGCATCGTCGTGACAGGCGGCCCCATGTATCAGGGCAGCTGCGGCGGCCGCAAAATCGTACAGGCCGAAGTGGATATCGCCTCCATCAGAGGAGATGAGGAAATCCTGAAAATGGCAGAAGAATACGGCTGTCCTTCCTTCGGCGCCTGTCCGTCCATGGGCACGGCAAATACCATGCAGATCCTCGGCGAACCACTCAATATGGTGCTTCCGGGTACAGCAACCATTCCTGCCGGCGACAGCCTCAGACTCCGCAAATGCACAGAGGCCGGGATGTACATTGTAAAGCTGGCAAGAGAAGGCGTCACGCCGAAGGATATCGTCACCAAAGACACTCTTCTGAACGCCATCATGGTGGATATGGCCATCGCTGGATCCACAAATGCGGTGATACATATTCTTGCCTATGCCACAGAGCTGGGCATCTCTCTGACACTCGACGACTTTGATGCTCTGGCCAAGGAGATCAGATGTATTGTAGATGTGATTCCGACGGGACCGTATTCGGTAGTGGATCTGTACAACGCCGGCGGTGTTCCTTCGGTGATGAAGCAGATTCAGAGCAGACTGAATACGGATGTACCGACCCTTCTGGGCATATCCTGGGGAGACTATCTGGATGCTGTTCCTGCAGTTCCGGATAACGATGTGATAAAGTCCCTGGATAACCCGGTCAGCAAACTCCCGGGTATGAGAATTCTTTACGGAAACCTGGCTGAAAAAGGCGCGGTATGCAGGCCTACCGGCATTCCTGAGTCCATGTGGAAGTTCCGCGGGCCTGCCAGAGTATTCGATTCTGACGAAGCCGCCCGTGACGCCATCATGGACGGTGAAATCACAGGCGGAGAAGTCGTCGTGCTGAGGTATGAAGGCGTAAAGGGCTCCCCTGGCATGAACGAGCTGATGAAGGCGACCGACAGCCTCATCGCCAGAGGACTGGAGACAAAGGTGGCCCTTATTTCCGACGGCCGCTTCTCCGGTTTCAATCACGGATCCATCATCGGCCATGTTTCACCGGAAGCATATATCGGCGGTCCCCTTGCACTGGTCGAAGACGGCGACATGATCGAATATGACATCACAGAAGGCTATCTGCGCCTCGATGTGGATAAAGCTCTTCTGGAAGAGCGGAGAAAGAACTGGACAAAGCCCGAACCTAAAGTAAAATCAGGACTGCTGGCACTTTATCAGGCAACTGCAAGACCGCCTGAAGAAGGTGCTGCAATGCAGATTATGGAGGATGAGATATTATGACAAAGAAAAAATTCGCAATCATCGGAGACGGCTTTCTGGCCGCAAACGTGACTGACGCATATGCCAGCGGCAAAATGCCTGCCTATGAGCTGACCTGCATTCTCGGCATGGCAGACGAAAAGCTGGAGGCGCTGTCGGCAAAATGCGGCTGCAAGGCAGTAAAGACCCTTGATGAGCTGCTGGCAACCGGACCTGAAATCGTGGCTGAAATGGCCGCCGTCGAGGCTGTGCAGCAGTACTGCATCGACATTCTCGAAAACGGGATTTCTTTCATGGCTCTTTCTATCGGAGCATTTGCCGATCCGGACTTTTATGAAAAGACAAAGGAGGCCGCTGCGAGAAACGATGTCAAAATCTACTTCTCTTCAGGCACAATCGGTGCGTTCGACGCCATGCAGTCCATTTCACTCATAGGCGGTGCAGAGGCCGAACTGACCCTGAACAGATGGGCCGGTTCATATAAAAACACGCCTGTCTACAAGCCGGAAATCGAACAGACCGGCGTCAAGGGAACGCTGTTTGAAGGTACTGCCGCAGAGGCCATCAAGCTGCTGCCGAAGATGATCAATATCGGTGTTGCCACTTCACTGGCCACAGTGGGCCCTGAAAACACCCGCATAACCATCACAGGCGAGCCGGATATGCCGCACAATGACGACAATGTATATATCAGAGTTCATTCAGATCAGGTGGACATGGAGTTTAAGATCTACTCCAGAAACCAGATCCTTACAGGCTGGAGCGTGGTATCCTTTCTGAACAATCTGGCTTCACCGGTTTATTTCTATTAGCCTGGTCCTGAGCACAGAAATCTGCAGCAGGGCAGAAAATGCTTCGGCTGTCTCTCTTCAAACTGCCCTGCTGCCCATGCAGATACCGGCGCAAACCAGCCGCGCTCTTATCTGTCCAGATTTCTGCTCAGTTCGCTCATAATTAAAAGGCCATGCTGCACCTGATGCGGCATGGTCTTCTTTTAGTTGCAAAAATTCAAGAATAAACAGGGAAAATGCCTCACAAAGTAAACCGTAAACCACAACGCAGAAGAAAATCTTCTCATTCTTATAAAGTTTTCCCTGTTCATTTTGAACTACTCTTATTATACAGCTTTTCACAGAAAAGTAAATAGGATTTTCACTTATGATAGGTCTCGCCCCGAAGAATCTTGAAACTGCGGTAGATCTGCTCCAGCAGAATGACCCGCATCATCTGATGAGGGAAGGTCATGGCCGAAAATGACAGTCTGAAATCGGCCCGCCTGCTGACCGCCTCAGAAAGACCCAGGCTTCCTCCGATGACAAAAGCGATATTGCTGTGCCCGTCCAGCCCCAGACGGCCGATCTTCTCAGCCAGCTTCTCCGAGGACAGCGTCTTTCCCTGCACCTCCAGAGTGATGACATACATGTTGTCCCGGATCTTTTTCAGGATTTCCTGCCCCTCTGCCTCTTTTACCGCCTGCTCTTCAGCAGGACCTGCTTTGTCCGGCAGACGGGACTCCTTCAGTTCGATGATATCCAGGGTGCAGTAGCTGCCGAGACGCTTGCTGTACTCCTTCACCGCCTCTGTCCAGTATTTTTCTTTCAGTTTTCCTATGCAGATCACGGAAATATTCATATGCTACACCTCCAGGAAAGGGCCGGCCTCATCCCTGTACGCGATGGTCATGGTGAGGTCTCTGTCTATGTAGTAGTCTGATTCGAAAAGGATATTCCGGATGGTCAGCCAGGCCTGATCCGGCGTATTGTTTTCTCTGCTCAGGTGGGCCAGAACTACGGCCGGTACATCCCGGCCGCACTCTCTGCCGGCAGGATCTGCCCTGCGGCAGTCCAGCATCCTGCACAGACATTCTCCGGCAGCCTCGTTGGAAAGATGACCCTTTTCCCCGAGAATCCTTCGTTTTAGAGGATAAGGATACGATCCCATCTTCAGAATATTAACTTCATGATTGGCTTCCAGCACCAGCAGATCGGCTGAGGCGATGTGCACCTCCATCTCCGCTGTCACATATCCCGTATCGGTGATGATGGTCAGCTGGCGCCCTTCGTGGACAAAGGAGTATCCTGTAGGCTGGGCCGCATCGTGAGAAAGATCGAAGGGCCTCACTTCGATATCCCCTGCCATGAAAGGCTCCCCGGCCTGCACCGTAAAGCCTTTTCCCGGCTCCACCAGATCGCTGACCTGAGCAAGGGTTCCGCCGGAAGCGTAAATCTTTGCACACGCCGCCTTGCGGCTCATCATCCGAAGGCTCCGTACATGGTCCACATGCTCATGGGTCAGAAGGATGCCGCTCAGCTCCTCCGGCTGCAGTCCTTTACCCTCCAGACCTTCCAGTATCCGCTTTCCGGCGATTCCAACGTCGACCAGAAGCGATGTATTTTCACTTTTCACCAGATAGCTGTTGCCTGAACTGCCGCTGGCAAAAGAACAGAATTGTAATGACATGATTCACCTCGAATTCCGGCTGCCGGTCCTCATAGATCCCGCCCTGCATCACAAAAAGCAGGCGCAGATCCGCACCTGCCGGAAGTTTTTATCCCGGAATTAATTATAGCACATCCGGACCGGTGTATCCAGCCTGAAATCATTCCTCTGAGTACCGGTTCTCCGCTTCAAGCTGCAGCAGCATCTCCTTCATCTCCAGGCCTCCTGCGTAGCCGGTCAGCTTACCGTCGCTGCCGATGACCCGATGACACGGGATAACGATCCAGCACGGGTTGCTGTGATTGGCCATGCCCACAGCCCGGCAGGCCTTCGGACGGCCGATCTCCTCTGCAATCTCCCTGTAGGTTCTGGTCTCTCCGTAGGGGATCCGGCGCAGTGCCGCCCAGACCTCCTGCTGAAAAGGAGTCCCCTTCGGCTCTACCGGAAAGGTGAACTCTCTGCGGTGCCCTGCCAGATACTCTTTGAGCTGTGAAAAGGCAAGATCCGCGAGGGCTGTCGGACGGCTGTCATCTCCCTCTTCTTCTGTCTGCTGAAGACTGACTACCGCTCCGTTCTCGCAGCCTATTCTCACCACACCCAGTTCCCATCTGTAATACGCATATTCTGTCATGGTAATCCTTCCTTTCCCTTCTCCGCCGCAGTTTTAACCTGTCTGTACAAGATTATATCATATTTTCGTTGTACTTTTCCCCAAAATAAGGCATAATAATATGTGGAAAAACGAAAAGGGGGACAAGATGACCATATTAAGAATGTATACAGACGGCGGATGCAGCGGCAACCAGAGCAGCGAGAACGCCGGCGGCTGGGGAACCATCCTGGAATTCGGCGAACACCGCAAAGAAATGTACGGCGGCGCTGCCAACACCACCAACAACCGCATGGAGCTGACAGCAGTAATCGAAGGTTTCCGCGCCCTGAACCGGGACGGACAGACCGTCGAGGTTTTCTCTGACAGCGCTTATGTATCCAACTGCTTCCGGGAAAAGTGGTATGAGAGCTGGGAGAAGAACAAATGGAGAAACGCCGCCAAAAAGTCAGTGGAGAACCAGGACCTGTGGAAAGAGCTCCTTGAACTGGTCAGACGTCACGACGTACGTTTCTATCGGGTCAAAGGCCACGTCAGACTGGACAGCAAATCCACGGATTTCGACAAGCTTTACGAAAAATTTGTCAGCTGGAACGGAACCCGGTTCAGCTTCGACGACTTCAGATATGTGACTGCCATGAACAACAGGGCAGATGAACTTGCAAACATGGGAATCAATAAAGTTAAAGGAGAGTAGAAATTATGGAAAGAAAAGTAGGAACTGTATCCAGGGGCCTGCGCGCTCCGATTATCAAAGAGGGAGATGACCTGACTCAGATCGTCATCGACACCGTCATGGGTGCTGCTGAAGCCGGTGAGTTCACCATCCGGGACAGAGACGTCCTGGCTGTGACCGAATCCATTCTGGCAAGATCTCAGGCCAACTATGCCACCAAGGATCAGATTGCAGCTGATGTCAGAGCAAAGCTGGGCGGAGAGACCATCGGTGTCATCTTCCCTATTCTTAGCAGAAACCGTTTTGCAATCTGCCTGCGCGGCATTGCAAGAGGAGCAAAGAAGATCGTCCTCATGCTGAGCTATCCTTCCGATGAAGTCGGCAACCACCTTGTCGACATCGATCTGCTTGACGAAAAAGGCATCAACCCTTATTCCGATGTCCTGACGCAGGAGCGTTTCGAGGAGCTGTTCGGAAAGTCCAGACATACCTTCACCGGCATGGATTATGTCAACTATTACAAAGGCATCATCGAGGAGGAAGGCGCCGAAGCGGAGGTCATCTTCTCCAACGATCCGAGAACCATTCTGGATTATACGAAAAAAGTCCTGACCTGTGATATCCATACCAGAGTCAGAACCAAGAGACTGCTGAAAGAAGCCGGCGCCGAAATCGTCTGCGGCATGGACGATATCCTGACGGCAAGCGTTGACGGCAGCGGCTATAACGACAGATACGGTCTGCTGGGCTCCAACAAGGCGACAGAAGAAAGCATCAAACTGTTCCCGATCCACTGTCAGGAGTTCGTGGACGGCATCCAGAAAAAGCTGAAGGTCCTGACTGGAAAAACCGTGGAAGTCATGGTTTACGGAGACGGCGCGTTCAAGGATCCTGTCGGAAAGATCTGGGAACTGGCCGATCCGGTCGTTTCCCCGGGCTACACCAGCGGACTGGAAGGAACCCCTAACGAAGTCAAGCTGAAATACCTGGCCGACAATGAATTCGCAGATCTGAAGGGTGACGAGCTCAAGGCCGCCATCAGCGAATACATACGCAACAAGGACGAATCACTGGGTGATTCCATGGTTGCGCAGGGCACCACCCCGAGACGTCTGACCGACCTGATCGGCTCCTTATGCGACCTGACCAGCGGCAGCGGCGACAAGGGCACACCGTTCATCTACATTCAGGGATACTTTGACAACTATACGAAATAAATAGAAATAAAACAGTCAGAAACCCTGCTGCAGCGATGCTTCCCATCGGCTGCAGCAGGGTTTTAGTAATGTTATAGTTAATTGTATCTTTACACAGTCTCCCCTTCGCAGACTGTGACCGCCGGACCGGTGAGATAGAGGTCTGTTATGCGGCCTTCCCTGCGGATCACATCCACCTGCAGTACGCCGCCTGCCATGATGATTTCGGCAGAATCCCCGGTCAGGCCCTTTTCCGACAGCACCGCCGCCGTCGAGCCGGTTCCGGTTCCGCAGGCATATGTAAAGTCCTCCACTCCCCGTTCAAAGGTCTTCTCCCAGACCTTTCCTCCGGCTGTCTCGTAAAAGTTGACATTGGCCCCCTTGGGAAGCACCGGATGACTGCGGAGCGCACGGCCCAGCTGGCGAAGCTCATGCAGCCTGTCGTCGTCTTCCCCGGTACACGTCCGGCCGTCCGGTCCCTGCATCAGTTCTGCAAGACCCGGATATTCCACCACCAGGTGAGGAAGGCCCGGATCACCCAGCTCCACATAGGCACAGTTCCACTGCCGCCCGCAGGCGTCAAGGCTCATGGAAAGCTCCATTCTGCTCACATCGTTGAGACGGACTTTATAGCGGTCCTCCGAAATCCTCCAGGCCCGGACAGGCCCTGCGGTGGTCTCAATGGTCATTTCCTCTCCTGCAAGTCCGCTGTCAAAGCCGTAGCGGGCGATACATCTGGCGCCGTTTCCGCACATCTCCCCCATGGAACCGTCGGAGTTGTAAAACAGCATGGCAAAATCCCCTCCCCGGGAGGCGGGCATTACGGCCATCATTCCGTCGGCTCCGATGGAAAACCGCCTTCGGCAGAGCGCCTCTGCGGCATCGCTCAGCTGCTCTGCAGACAGCTGCATTTCCATATTGTTTATCACGATAAAATCATTTCCTGCACCCTGCATCTTGGTGAAGTGCATCGCTTTCCCTCCGTTCTGCGCCTGCTCAGACGCGGAATTTCCTCACTATAGTCTTCACTACAGAATGAACATTCTGGCGGTCATCATCTCCTGGATGTCTTTTCCGGTGAATCTGACAGTTCTGGCATCGATCTGTTCGCATCCCGGATAGAAGGAACCCCGCAGTGCGCGGACGCATTCCTTGAAGCTGATCTCCATTTCGAAGGAGTCAGGACTCTCCAGCCTGCATTCTTCCAGCTTGCCGAGACCTTTTTTCACACCTTCTCTGATGAGGCGGCACGCTTTTTCCGGCGCCAGATTGAAGGTCGCATTGCCCTGGCCGGATTTGACCCCGGTGGTTTCAATGGCCGGTACCAGCTCTCTGGCATGGCTGCAGAGCGCCTCGTCTCCGCTGACAAAGACCACCGGCACGCCGTAATATGCGGCAACATATGCGTTCATATCAAATTCCGCTGCCGGCTTTCCGTTTATTTTCACGTAAATGTTGTCCAGGTTCATGGTATGGGACAGGGGGTTTCCGTCAAATCCGGCACCGCTGTGATAGCCGATGAAGACAGCCGCATCGAAGGTCTCGTCAATGCCTGCCATCATGGATTCCGGCGTATTGGTCCATCCTCTGATCACTTTCACATTGTCCGGGAAGAGTGTGATATCCATATTCCTTGCGGAATCATGGGCATCTTTTACATATATTTCATCGGCGCCGCACTCAATGGCCGCCTGGCACGCTGCCAGAGTCTCCATGGTCATCTGCTTTGCGGCAGCGGCATGATCCGCATGGTTCAGTTCTGTCTCGTCCCAGCTGGTGACTCCTGTTACACCTTCGATATCTGCACTGATATATACTTTCATGTTCCATTCCTCCTCTGTAATTTTCCCTGCAGGTTATTTCTGCTTTTCCATCTCGCCGCACACCTTTTTCAGCTGTGCCAGCGGCAGCTCTTCGCCCTGCAGAAGCATGTTCTCGTGGGTTTTGGCGCTGAGGCCGATCTTTACCACGGTCACATAAGGCTGATTCATGATCTTTCCGTCCTTCTTCTTGCGTTTTCCTGCAGGACTTGCCGTCGTATAACCGAGACCTGTCACATCGTCTTTTGAGACCATCAGCTCTGTCTCACAGACAGGGCATTTGAAATAGTAATTGTTCGAATAGAAGAACTTCCATTCTTCCTTTACCAGCCATTTCGGCTCCTGTGTTCCGCAGAACGGGCATTTCCCTATCTTCTTATCCGCGAAATCCTGAGGGATGTTGCACATTGCCCCTTCTTTTCTCTCATATCCTTCTGCCATGTTTCAGCTCCTCATAGATATCCCTTGCCAGATGACGCATTGCCTCATCGGCTTCCGGTACAAACGTCTCGTTATAGATGATCACCAGAACAAAGGGATGACTTCCCTGAATCAGCGCCGCATCGGCAGTAATGCCTCTGGCGCCGCCAGTCTTGTTCCCCACTGGTTCAGAGTCCTCAATATAGGCAGGCACGCCTGCTCTGTCCTGCTGCTCGATGAGGATGTTCCAGATCGCATCAGAAACTTCCTCGCTGACAAAGGTTTTGTGGTAGATCTGTTCCAGCAGCAGGCCGATTTCTTCCGGCACTGCTTTATTATTATACCCCTTTTCCTGCATTTCGTCATCATAAAACAGTCTTTCCAGACGGGTCTTTTTCAGCCCCATTTCACGGAACTGTCCGTTGAGGGTCTCTATGCCGTAGTGATCGATCAGCATGTTGGCTCCCGTATTGTCGCTGATCACGATGGTCAGATTGCACAGGGTCTTTATATCCACAAAGGGCTCATCGGTAAAGGCGTTGAAGGCGCCGCAGCTGGGCACTCTCTTCTCATAGGTGACCTGGAGTCTTTCCGAAAGATCCGCTTTTCCCTCTGCCGCCATCTTGTAGATTGCCATGACGACCGGCAGCTTTATGATGCTGGCGGGATAAAACTCCTCGTCCTGACGGAGCCCTGCTGTCTCTCCTGTTGTCAGATCCCTGAAATAAACGCCGCACAGGCCGCCCGGCGCATCCATTCTGGTCTTTAAATCCATGTTCTCCTCCTGTATCTTATATTTGAAAAGCACAACCCTTTATATCCGGGGCTGTGCTTTTTCGTGTATGACCGGTTTCTTACATCAGTTCATTCTTTATCATATCTTCATAAGACTGCGGTCTGACCGCCAGTCTGTCGTTTCCGTCCCGGACGAAAACGACACCCGGAATCGGATTCTTGTTGTAGTTGCTTGCCATGGTATATCCATATGCGCCAGTTGAGAAGATAGCAAAGATATCATCTCTTTCCGGATGAGCGATTTTCAGATCTCTGATCAGAACATCTCCAGACTCACAGCATTTTCCGCAGATGGTCACGGTTTCTGTCTTTTCTTCCTCTGCCTTGTTGGCGATCAGGCCTGTGTATTCAGCCTGGTAAAGAGCCGGTCTGATGTTGTCCGTCATGCCGCCGTCCACAGAGACATATTTCCGGATACCTCTGATATCCTTGATGCTTCCGATGGTATAAAGGCTGATTCCTGCTTCTGCCGCAATACTTCTGCCCGGTTCGATGACAACGGAAGGACGCTTCACGCCCTGCTGCTCATAGAACTTCTCGATCTTCTCCATCATCGGATCCAGGAAATATCTGAACGGAGGTCTTTCCTCATTCACATAGGTGACGCCGAAGCCGCCGCCAAGATTGAGTTCCTTCATGTCATAGCCGTAAGCCTCTTTAACCTTTGCTGCCAGACTCAGGATGATGTCCAGAGCCTGCAGATGGGAATCGTTGTCGAGAAGCTGGGATCCCACATGGAAATGGAGTCCGTAGAAATCCACATATTCAGAGTCGATGGCTGCCTTGATCTGCGGCATGATCACATCGTCATCGAGAGGGATTCCGAATTTGGAGTCCTTCTTTCCTGTGACGATATAATCATGGGTGCTGCTCTTGACGCCCGGTGTCACACGGAAGAGGACTTTCATCCTTTTGCCTTTTTCTCTGCAGATTTCCTCGATGATGGAGAGTTCCTGCAGGCTGTCGATGATAATTCTTCCGATGCCGTATTCCACAGCCATCTCCAGCTCTGATACCAGCTTGTTGTTGCCGTTGAATTCGATCTTTTCAGAAGGGAATCCGGCTTTGACAGCTGTATAGAGCTCTCCTCCGGAAACCACATCCACACACATGCCGCATTGGTCAACCAGCTTTGCCATTGCCACCGGGAAAAACGCCTTGGCAGCATATGCGACTCTTGTGTTTTCGTATTTCTCCGTAAAATCTCTCTTCAGTTCAGCAAATCTGCCGATGATTTCGTTTTCCGAGAAGACGTACAGAGGTGTGCCGTATTTCTTCGCCAGTTCTGTGGTATCGCATCCGTCAAAAAAAAGCGTGTTGTTCTTTATTTCCTTAATCATTGTTATCTCCTGCATTTTTTATATTCTTCTGTCGGCTGACAGATTGTTTTCGTGTCCAAAAAAGCGGGGCAGGCAGTCGCCTGCCCCATAAAAGGAGTGGAAGGTTATTTATCCACTTTGAAACTGATTGTTCCGGACGCAGTGTCCATTCTGCAGACGGCACCCATAGGAAGCGTCATCATCGGTTTTCCATGACCGGACTGGATGTTGTACATTACCGGAACGTCAAGTCCTTCCAGAACATCGGTCATGCATCTGACGGCATCATATGCCGGTTCATCCTCATTTTCAATTTTGGTGAACTGACCTAAAAGAATGCCTCTGCACTGTTTCAGCTTTCCTGCATTGCGCAGGTGATAAGCCCATTTTTCAACTTTTGTGATCGGTTCGCAGACTTCTTCTATAAACAGAATTCTGTCTTTCGTATCGATTTCATAAGGTGTCCCGATGCTTGCAGAAAGCAGGGACAGATTTCCTCCTGTGAGGATGCCTTCCGCGGCTCCTTCCTTCAGGACTCCGATTTCGAAGCCTTCCGGATTGGCAAATGTAAAGTCTTTCTCCGCCTCGATGGCTGCAAAGAAGGATTTCGCCGTTTCCGCATCGAAGGAATCCACCATGTTGGAAGACACCATGGGACCGTGAAAGGTCACCAGATCGCAGTTCTGGTTGATAGCCAGGTGAAGACAGGTCACATCGCTGTAGCCGACAAAGACTTTCGGATTGCTGCGGATCACATCATAGTCAAGGTATTCCATGACTCTGCTGCCTCCGTCTCCTCCCCGTATGCAGAAGATGCCCTTCACCTCCGGGTCAGCGAACATTCTGTTGATCCACTGTCCCCGGACCTCTCCGGTTCCGGCCATATAGCCAGCATAACAGGTGTCCAGATTGTCTGCGGCTTTCACTTTGTATCCCAGCTTCTCCACGGCGCTGATGCACTGCGCGATGCGCGCCGTCTCTATATCTGAGCTGGGACAGATGATGCCGACCGTCTCACCTTTTTTAATTTTTTCAGGATATCTCATTCAGCTGCACTTCCCCGATTAGAACCACATGATGTTTACGATAACGCAGGATGCGATCAGAGAAGCCAGGTCTCCCAGCAGACCGGCAGCTACGGAATGTCTTGTGTTGGATACGCCGACGGAACCGAAGTATACTGCCAGTACATAGAAAGTTGTTTCAGTGGAGCCCAGTGCCACAGAGGCAATTCTGCCGATCTGAGACTGTGTGCCGTATGTGGTAACCAGATCTGTCATCATACCGGTAGCGCCGCCGCCGGAGAAGGATCTCATAACCGCCATCGGAAGAACTTCACCAGGACAGCCGATGAGGCTTGTGATCGGGTCGATCAGGCTGCAGAATGCATCCATTGCGCCGGATGCTCTCAGCATACCGATTGCGCAGAGCATTGCAACCAGATAAGGGATAATCATAACGGCTGTGTCGAATCCATCCTTTGCTCCGGTTGTAAAGGATGTGTACATCGGAGTTTTCTTAACGAGCGCATAGATTGCAACCAGTGCAATGACTACAGGTATCGCCCAGGTCGAGATTTGTTCAAATACTGCTGTCATTTCTTTACCTCCTTACCATTCTACTTTTTCAGAGTGTGCACCCTTCAGCTGATAACCTTCAGGAAGCACGATCGGATCATTTCCGACATACTCATCATTGACTTCCAGCGTGCCGGCAGCAATTTCTCTCTCGATCACGTTCTCCAGCTTCCAGCGTTTTGTCTTCTGGAATATGATGGATAAGGTGATACCTACAACAGTGGAGATCGTCGTTGCGATGATGGTAGGCACGATGATTTCAGCAGCGCCTTCTGCCTGTACAGAAGCACGGATACCGATTGCAGTAGTCGGCAGGATGGTGATGGAAGTGGTGGATACTGCCATCAGCATGCACTGTGCGTTTGTTGCGATGTTCTTTGTCTTGTTCAGAGTCTGCAGTTCCTGCATCGCCTTCAGGCCGAACGGAGTAGCGGCGTCTCCGATACCCAGGATGTTGGCTGCAAAATACAGGGCGATTGCAGAATATGCAGGATGTCCGTCAGGTACTTCCGGGAACAGCCATTTCAGAACCGGATAAAGAACTTTACCGATTTTTTCGCAGAGTCCGGAGTCTTCCATAACTTTCATCAGTCCGCAGAAGAATGCCATGATGCCGATCAGTCCCAGTGCGATATCCACACCAGTCTGTGCGAAATCAAAGATGTTCTGCAGTACAGCGTCCATTGTTCCGGTTATGCCGCCTGCGACAACACCGATAATCATGAATGCCGCAAAAAGATAGTTCATCATAATTGAGTGTCCTCCTTAATTTTGAGATTACGCAGAAATAATTGCGTTAGATTAATAATTCATTACCTCGTTATGATTTGAGAGATATTTGAGGCACAGATATATCCCGCAATATTTATGCCAATTCAAAAAAGGACAAGAAGCGGCCTTTTTCGTTAAATTCCGAAAATTTTCAAGAAAAACCGCCCGTTTTCTGTCCGGATTTTCGGACGGAAAATCCGATAATCGGGATTACATTTCTTCTTTATTCCGGTTTTCCATCTTTTTCACCCTTTTTTCACAGAAAATACTCTTGAAAACAGGCATGGTTCTTGCTTAAATATATTGTAGTAATCAAGATGTAAGGAGATCCACATGAAAAAGCGAAAAATCGAGTATCATTACACCAATCTCATCAAACAGTGCATGATCGGTATCATCTTCGTCTATGCACTTTTATACTTTGCAGTTATTCTCGAGATCCTGGTGTTCAGGATCGACGGATACTATGAAAATATCAATTTCGTCCTGACGATTCCAGTCTATCTTCTGATCCTTGCCATGATCGTCTGTCTGTTCCGCAGCTACAAGTTCTGCTACAGCATCTACGATCCGGAAAAGCTCACTTATCACAACAGCATTCTCCGGAAAAGCAGGACCGTGAAATTCGCTGATGTGCGTTTCGCTCAGTTCGGCAGATCCGGTGTGAAGTTCTTTGGCTCAGCCGATGCGGATCCGTCCAGGGACAAGCCTCTGTTCTTTCTTCCTTTCTTCCGCGGCGGCGTCATAGATCCGATCCAGATTGACAAGCTGCACAAGTACCTGCTGACTCTCGACAATGTGAAAGTGGAGAAGACATACAAGATTCTGCCCGGCTACGCACGGCAGTGGAAGATCCTTTCCGTGATTTACGGAATCCTGGGTTTCTGCTTCATCATAGCCGGAATCACACCGCTTACTGTCGTCATTATTCTGTTCCAGAATCACTGATGTCATATGATCTGCTGCACAGGGAGGCTGACTTTATGAAACAATACGGAAATCTCATCCGTCTGCTGGATCTTGACGATGACTTCATCATCGATCTGAAGTATTCCACAGCAGACAACTTTACAGGACATATCGTTTACCCGTTCACAGAATGCTACATCGATGCCGGCACAGCCCGCAGGCTGGTGGCTGCAAAAGACCAGGCTGTAAAAGCCGGTTTCAGAATGAAGGTCTGGGACGCCTACCGCCCGGTCAGCGCTCAGCAGCGGTTCTGGGATCTGTTCCCGGACAACGACTTCGTCGCCTATCCACCGGATATGGCGACCCTGACAGAATTCAGAAATTCTCATATGAACGGACAGTGCGTGGACGTCACTCTGACCGATCCGGCCGGAAACGATATTCCCATGCCCAGCGGATTTGATGATTTTACAGAAAGAGCCCGCCTCGACTGTAAGGATACAGTCGGCGAGCCCCGAAAAAATGCAGAATTTCTGCGCGATATCATGGTCAGAGCCGGTTTCACCCCCTACGAGGGGGAATGGTGGCATTTTTACGACCACAACGCTGTACCTGTCAGATATTCCGACATCCCCGCGGACTAATCTTCATCCCGGGTCTGATCCGGAGCAGCTTCCGGAGCAGCTTCCTGCTGCATTTCGGACTCCGCCTGTGCCAGCGCCTGCTCCAGCTTCTCCTGTTTATGGCGAACCACATTCTCACGCATGCTGACACCCGGACGTCTGAGAATATAGATAAAGCAGACAATAATCAGAACGATTCCCGCTGCGGTTTTAATTGTTGCAAGCATTGGATTACTTCCTTTCCTGAAGACTTTAACCGCATTATATACGAAATTTCAGATTAAATCAAGGAGGTCTTATTTTGAACGCACATTTTTCCATCATCAACAAGAGAGGTGTAATGCTGACGGCACTGCTGCTGATTGTAATCATTATCCCGCTGTGCATCTCTCTGTCCTTTCTTCTGGGAGGCGGAAGCAAACTGTGGATTGCAGGCCTCGTCATCTTCGGCGGCTTCTTTCTCTTCGGTATCATGCTCCTGATATCCGTACTCAACGGCGGTATCGACGTCGCGCGGGGAATGGTCATTCTGCCTGACCTGGAGCATCCGGAAAAGGGTAAAGTCCCGAAGTTCCATGTCCGCGACCTGAAAGATGTCCTGCTCATGGGCAAAGACGATGCGGAACTGGATCCGGAAACGGATTCTCTGGGCGGCGCTCATGTGATCTTCCTTCTTCAGGACGGGACAGAGGTGCCGTATTATCCGCTGACCATCACCCGCAGACAGTTCGAGAATCTGCGGGACGGTATCCTGGTCATGGCCTCCGATGCGAGAGACGATTTCTAAACAAGAAACAGTTTATTTAATGAAAAAAAGGTGAACTTTCCGGAAAGGAAGCGGTTCACCTTTTTTGCTTTACATCAGCTGTTCAGTTTTATTTTCCCAGTACGTCTTTCATGAGACGCAGTACGTTGCCGCTGCAGATCTTATCGATCTCGTCATCGGTGAATTTTCCTTCCATCCGTTCCAGCAGCGGCGTGAATCCGCTGAAATCGACCAGTTCTCCGTTATCGTCGATTCCGTCGAAGTCGGATCCGAAACCGATGGCGTCGATACCTGCTTTATCCTTCATATACAGCAGATGTCTGATGATATTGTCAAAGGTAGGATCATCTCTGCCGTCTTCCAGGAAGAATCCTGCAAAGTTGACCCCTGCAACACCGCCTGCCTCGCCCAGCGTCTTCAGCTGGTCGTCAGTCAGATTTCTTCTGTGGCCGCAGAGCGCTCTTGCGCAGGAATGAGATGCCACGAAAGGCTTTCTGCTGTACTTTGCAACATCATAGAATCCGCCTTCCGACATGTGAGATACGTCTATGATCATACCCAGATCGTTCATCTTCTCCACCACTTCGATGCCGAAAGGCTTCAGGCCGCGCATGTGTTCCTGATGGTCGTCGCTGCTTGGATATCCGACGGAATTCTCAAAATTCCACATCAGGGTGATCAGACGCACACCCATGTCGTATACCTCCTGCAGCCGCTGGATCTTTCCATCCAGGAAAACGCCGTCCTCTACAGTCAGCAGCGATGAAAGCAGCCCCTCTTCTCTGTTTTTCAGGATATCTTCAGCAGAAAACACCGGACGGATCAGGTCAGGATATTTCTCCATCTGCGTCTTGTAGTAGCCGCAGATTCCTTTGAGAATATCATAGGGATCCATGGTTTCCATCTCCTGTCTGGACAGGTACATGGCGAAAAACTGAACCAGACTGTCGTTTTCTTTCAGCAGCTTCAGATTGACGGAGGTGTTTCCGTCATAAAAACTTCTCTCAGGATGTCTCCATCCTTCGATCAGAGTGTCACAATGCATATCTGCAATTCTCATTTTACTCCTCCTGTGTTAATATATTTATAGAAATATATTAAGCAATTATTGTGCCAAGAATTTTTGTTCTCTCTGTCATTATATCGGCACGGGACTTGCATTACAATATTATAAGAGAATTTTTTTATCGGAGGTCTATACATGAAATATACAATCAGCGATATCAGAAAGCTGACAGATGATGTCTTTGACGAGGCTGTGGCTTTCAGACGCCAGCTCCATATGCATCCCGAGCTTTCCGAGCAGGAAGTCCGGACTTCCCGCGCTATCTGCGAAAAACTGTCGTCTCTGGGCATCAGCTACGAGTCCGGCATAGCAGGCCACGGGGTCTCCGCCGTCATCCATGGAAAAAACAGAGAGTACGGAGTCGGCATCCGCGCTGATATCGATGCTCTTCCTCTGACAGAAATGGTTGAAATCCCATTTAAATCGCAAAATCCTGGAATTATGCATGCCTGCGGCCACGACATCCATACCGCCATCCTGGTCGGCACTGCTGCCGTCCTGAACAGAATCCGCCGGGATCTGCCCGGTTCTGTCCGCCTGCTCTTTCAGCCCTCTGAAGAAACCGTCGGCGGTGCAAAGCAGATGATCGATGCAGGCTGTCTCAACACACCTCAGATTCGCAGCATTCTGGGCCTGCATGTCACATCGCAGGTGGATGCGGGCAGCGTGGAGTTTATCCCAGGCCCGATGAACGCCGCTTCCACCGAATTTACAGTTACCGTAAAGGGGAAATCCTGCCACGGCGCTCATCCAACGGATGGAATCGATGCTCTGCCCCCTGCCTGCGCCATGGTGACAAACCTGCAGTCCGTCATAACCCGCCGCACAGACCCTGCCGAAGGAGTTCTGATCACCGTAGGCACCTTTCACAGCGGAACCAAGGAGAACATCATTTCCGGCGAGGCGGTTTTTTCAGGCATGATCCGCACTCTGCAGATGAAAAACATGGCTCCGGTCAAGGAATATCTGGAGCAGATGTGCGTCTCAACAGCTCAGGCCTATGGTGCTTCCGCATCCGTTCAGTTCACAGACAGCTATCCGACCCTGGAAAACGATGATACACTGCTGCAGCTGGTCATGAATTCTTCCCGGGAAATCCTGGGAGATGACCGCGTGGTGACCACAAAAAAACCGAGTCTAGGCGCGGATGATTTCGCCTACTTCTGTCACGACGGGCACCGCGGCCTTTACTATAACATCGGCACCCGGCGACCGGGAGATACCGATGCATATCCGATCCACAGCGAATATTTTGATCCTGATGAAGAATGCATCCGCACCGGTATACTGACTCAGACTGCCGCCGTGCTGAAGATTATGGAGGAGGAAAGCAGAACATGGTAGAAGAAAGAGAACTGCTTCGCGATACCCGGGTCATTATCGATCTGGACAGAATCGCCTGCAACATGAATCTGATCAGAGAAATGACAGGTCCGGATGTGGCAGTCATGCCCGTTATCAAAGCCAACGGTTACGGTCACGGCGCTGCAGCCGTCGCTCCCGTTCTGATAGAGGAGGGCGCAGCTTATCTGGCTGTTGCCACCCTGACGGAAGCTCTGGAACTGAAAGCTGCAGATGACAGCTGGCCTGTTTTCATCCTGGGCCACACTCCCGACAGACTGCTTCACCATGTGGTGGAAAAAAACATCACCCAGACCGTCTTCACTCTGAAGCAGGCGGAGATTCTGAGCCGTCTTGCCGCAGAGGCGGGTAAAACCGCGCGGGTCCACGTCAAAGTGGATACCGGCTTTCACCGGCTGGGCCAGGTTCCCTCAGAAACCTTTGCCGATGAAATCTGCCGTATGATGGAACTTCCCAATCTGGAAGTGGAGGGTATCTTCAGCCACCTGGCGCTGACCGGAGAAACCGAGGATGAAGCACAGTTCCGTCTTTTCTCGGACTTTGTCTCTCTGCTGAAAAGCCGAGGCTGCACATTCCGTTATGAACATCTTGCCGACAGCATCGCCTGCGTGGACTATCCTCAGTACCGCCTCAGCATGATCCGCCCCGGCGCCCTTCTGTACGGCATGATCGGGTTTCACAAGGGGCATCTTCCTGTGAAGCAGGCGCTTTCCTTCGTCACCCGCATCTCTCAGCTGCATCACATTTCCGCCGGCGAAGGCGTCAGCTACGACTATCTCTGGAAAGCAAAGCGGGACAGCATCATAGCCACTCTTCCTTTCGGCTATGCCGACGGCTATCCGCGAAATCTGCGGGACAAGGGGTATGTCATCATAGAAGGTGTCAAATGTCCTGTCATCGGTGTCATCTGCATGGATCAGTGCATGGCAGATGTGACCGACGTCCCCGGAGTATGCGAGGGCATGGATGCAATCATCTACGGAGACGGCGCCGACGGCTCCATGACCATAGAGGAGGCGTCAAAGCTTGCCGGCACCAACAAGAACGACATCATCGCCCGCATCACGGCAAGGCCGCCGAGAGTCTATGTGAAACAGGGCGCACAGATATAATATACACGCGCATTTTAAAACGGCTGGACACAGGAGTTCAGCCGTTTTCTGTCAGTATCTGATATTGTACTTCTTCAGTTTGTCATAGAACACTGTCCGGGACATATCCAGCTCCTTCATGGCTTTGTTCTTGTCCCCGTTGAATTTGAGCAGTGTCATCTCCAGAATGCGTTCCTCTTCTCTCGCCAGCATTTCCCGCATGGTTCTCGGGATATCGCCTCTGCCGATTTTCAGGTGCTCCGGATAGATAATATTGGAGTCGCAGAGGGTAACGGCCCGCTCGATGGCGTTTTCCAGCTCCCGGACATTGCCCGGCCAGTTGTAGGATACCAGTTTCTGCAGCGCTTCACCGGAAAACTGCTTCTGTTCCAGGCCGTACATATCGCATACCTGCTCCAGCAGCTGATTGATCAGAAGATACAGATCGGCCTTTCTCTCCCGGATAGGCGGTATCTCTATGGGGAATACATTGATCCTGTAGAATAGATCCTGGCGGAAATGGCCCAGGGCTACCTCTTCTTCCAGATTTTTATTGGTGGCGGCGATGACCCGCACGTTCACCTTCACCGGCCTGGAGGATCCCACCCGGTAGATGATCTTGTTCTGCAGAACATGGAGCAGCTTGACCTGTATATCCAGCGGGATTTCTCCGATTTCATCCAGGAAGATGGTCCCTCCGTCAGCTGCTTCGAAGAATCCGATCTTTCCTTCACTCTTTGCTCCGGTAAACGCGCCTCCCACATAACCGAAGAGTTCACTTTCGAAAAGAGAAGGTGCAATGGCGTTGCAGTTCACCTCCACAAAGGGGGCATCGGGCATGCCGATCTTGTGGATCTCCCGGGCAAGCTTGGATTTTCCGGTGCCGCTCTCTCCCGTGATGATGACATTGAACCGGCTCTGGGAAGCCTTCCATGCCATGTATTTCACTTCCCTGGCCTTGGCGCTTTTTCCCGCAAATCCTGTGAAGGCATCCTCCGGATACTCCCTGTTCAGTTCCTGGCTTTCATCTTCTTTTTCTTCGATCTGCCGGATGATCTCATTTCTGTCGTTCAGCAGATTCTCCAGATTCTCCGCATCCCGGATCATCAGAAACGCCCCTTTGTTCTCCGTCTCATCCCACGGAACGATATTGCAGATGAAAGGTCTCCTGTTGATTTCATAGAGCTGGTTGCGGACCGGCTGTGCTTCGCCCTCCAGCACGGCGAACAGCCTCCTGGTCAGCATGGATTCATCAAAGAACTCCAGGAAAGGTCTTCCCGTCACATCGATGTCGCAGTCCTCCGTGGTCTTGGAGAGCCAGCTGTGCCCGCGGAGGATGTTCCCGGCGTCCTCATTTCTGACACTGTAGCCCTTGGCCTGGAAAAACTTGATGCTGCCGGTTCTTCCGTCTATGGCCACCATATTGCCGACGGAGAAATAGTATTTGAGGCGATAGGTTCCCTCATTGACCTGAATGACCGTCTCCTTCCGTTCCATATCGATCCCTGCCGTAATATGAAAACCCAGATAATTGATGTCTATTTTCAGGGGCATGTTCATCTGATGACCACGCACGTATTTATATACCGGTTCGATTTTTTTGTTCCCGTATACACCTGCTGCCACCAGCATGTCCCCGCTGCGGATATCTTTGTCGCGGATATTGAGCAGCTCCAGTTCCTCTGCACCCAGACTGCCGTCGTCGTCTCCCAGCTTGTTGTCAGCCAGGATGACGATGTCGCCTTCCTCCAGATGGCCGCGGTCATGACTGGCGTGAGCGCTGATGATGATGCCTGTGATTTCCCTGGCTCTCCTGTTGCAGATCTGAATCTTGTGATCCGTATCTACATAAACGATGCCCTGGTTCATGCTGTCCATCAGAACTTCAATTGCTTTTGTGTTGTAATGCTCGATCATTTGTTGCCGTCCTTTTTCCATATATCAGTTTTATTATACCATGAACCTTTCTTTTTTCATATTGGCTCATCATATTATTTTTAAAACGAGAAATATCTTACGCAGTTTCTTTTAAATCAACATTTGTATGAAAATTCTCTATTTTCTTTCCCGGACAAGCCTGCCCCAGAGCAATCATCCATTTTGTTTCATCTCAGGAAACTGGCGGTCTGGCGCTGTTTCTTCAGAAGAAACGGTCTTCCATTTGTATTTTCTTTTCCCTGCAGGTATACTTTTCCCATCAAATACAGGAGTGTGAAAAAAGATGAACAGCAAAACCATGTGGGCGCTTGTCAAGAGCAGACCTGAACCCGGTCTGGAATTAAAAAGGGTTCCTGTTCCGGAAGTCGGTCCGGACGATGTAAAGATCCGCATACATAAAACTGCCATCTGCGGAACTGATGTACATATCTGGCAGTGGAACCAGTGGGCCCGGCATACCATTCCAATCGGTCTGACTGCAGGCCATGAATATGTGGGCGAAGTTGCTGAGATCGGGAGCAATGTGAATGATCTTGCACCTGGGGACCTGGTTTCCGGAGAGGGCCACATCACCTGCGGTGTGTGCAGAAACTGTCTGGAGGGACACAGGGAAAACTGCAGAGATGCCAAAGGTGTCGGTGTCAATCGCAGCGGCGCCTTTGCAGAATATCTGGTCATTCCCAAGTCCAATGTCTGGAAATGCAGCAAAGATATCCCCGAAGAAATGTATGCCATTTTTGACCCTTTTGGAAACGCCGTGCATACCGCTCTCTCCTATGATACTCTGGGAGAAGATGTACTGATTGCCGGAGCCGGTCCGATCGGCATAATGGCTGCCGCTGTAGCAAAATTTTCCGGTGCCCGGAATGTGGTTGTGACAGACTTCAATCAGTACCGGCTGGACCTGGCTAAAAAGCTTGGTGCGGACAGAGCCGTCAATCTTAGCAGAGAAAACCTGGAGGATGTGATGTCCTCTCTGGGCATGACAGAGGGCTTTGACATCGGTATGGAAATGTCAGGCAGCCCCGCCGGCCTTGATTCCATAATCAGAACCATGAAGCACGGCGGCAAGATTGCTCTGCTGGGTCTTCAGAATCCGGAGACTGCCGTAGACCTGGAGACAGTTATTTTCAACGGTCTGAATATCCGCGGCATCTACGGCCGCAAGGTGTGGGATACCTGGTACAAGATGACGGTTCTTCTCCAGTCAGGGCTGGATATTTCAGAGATCATCACACACAGATTCGATATCGATGATTATGAAAAAGGCTTCGAAGCCATGATTTCCGGCAATGCCGGTAAGGTCATTCTTGACTGGACGAAGAAAGGAGAAATATCATGTCAGGAAAAATAGAAATACTGAAGTATTATGAGCAGGAACTGGAGCAGATCAGGGCAGCGAGCCTTTACAAAAACGAGTTTCCTGTTGTTTCCATGCAGGGTCCGAAGGTTACACTGGCTGACGGCAGACAGGTGCTGAATATGTGTGCCAACAACTATCTCGGTCTCTGTGACAGTCCCCGGCTGATCCAGGCCGCCAAAGATGCCTGCGATACGAAAGGATACGGCATGTCCTCCGTCAGATTTATCTGCGGAACGCAGGATATTCACAAGGAACTTGAGGCAAAGATCAGCGAATTCTTCGGTATGGAGGATACCATCCTCTATGCATCCTGCTTCGATGCCAACGGCGGCCTCTTTGAAACAATTCTTTCAGAAGAAGACGCCGTTATCAGCGATGAACTGAACCACGCCTCTATCATAGACGGCATCCGCCTCTGCAAGGCGAAAAGATACCGCTACAGAAACAACTGCATGGAAGATCTGGAAGCACAGCTTATCGCAGCAGACAGGGACGGGGCAAGAATCAAACTGATCGCCACCGACGGTGTATTCTCCATGGACGGCATCATCGCCGATCTGGCCGGAATCTGTGACCTGGCTGACAGATATCATGCACTGGTCATGGTTGATGACAGCCATGCTTCCGGTTTCGTCGGAAAGACAGGTCGAGGCACTCCGGAATACTGCGGTGTGCAGGGTCGAATCGATATTCTGACAGGTACTCTTGGAAAGGCACTGGGCGGTGCATCCGGCGGTTTTACTGCGGCAAGAAAGGAGATCGTCAGTCTTCTCCGTCAGAAGAGCCGGCCTTATCTCTTTTCCAACACCCTCGCTCCCGCCATCGCGGGTGCAAGTCTGGAAGCCTTCAGAATGCTGGAGGAGAGCACAGCCCTCCGGGATCACCTGGAGGAAATCACCGCATACTACCGCAAAGCGCTCACCGATGCCGGTTTTGATGTTATAGAGGGCACACATCCATGCGTGCCGATCATGCTTTATGATGAGCATCTGGCGGTAGAATACGCCAGACGCATGGTGGAAAAAGGCGTATATGTCGTCGCCTTCTCCTATCCTGTAGTGCCAAATGGCAGAGCCCGCATCCGCACCCAGGTGTGTGCATCTCACACAAAGGACGATATCGATTTCATCGTAAATGCCTTCAGGGAAACACGATCCGAAATAGAGGGATAGTCGTCGAATCTCATTTTAAAAAAGAGCATATCAGGCCGGAAAACCGGTGCGATATGCTCTTTTCCCTTATTTTGTCTTTTTATTTTCTCACCACGGTCAGCATATTGTCTCTCTTCAGCCGCTGGATGTCTTCCTTGTCAAAGAGCAGAAGTTCTTTCAGCTCGTCGTTTTCCTTCAGCTGCACGGGAGACAGGATCACTTTGATGGCATTGGGTGTCATGGTATCGTAAGAGATGCTGGAGAGAAGTCCCATGTTGTAACCGTCGTTGACCAGGCTCTCCAGGCAGCAGAGGAACGTATGCTCTGTGCTGTTTCTCCTGTTGACGAACTGGTAATTCA
Source organism: Emergencia sp. (assembly GCA_051882975.1). Lineage (GTDB taxonomy): Bacteria > Bacillota > Clostridia > Peptostreptococcales > Anaerovoracaceae > Senimuribacter. Next base: position 53,631 of record JBJESV010000008.1, on the reverse strand, counting down.
GGATGGTCCCTTCCTTGCACATGGAGCCTTCGTACAGACCGCGGCATTTCTCCGGCTGATCAAAAGCCGGAACATCATAATAAAAAGTCACCCCAAGTCTATCCTCATCTCCGTAATAATGATCCAGAATGCTTCTGGTCAGCCTGCGCCCTTTACGGGCATAGGAATAGAGATACTGGCGGCTCTGAAATTCTCCCTGCCTTTCCTTTCCGGCATTGTCTTTCAGCGGCGGAAGAAGCTTGCCCGGCGGAATATCCAGAATGTCGCAGATATCCAGCAGTGTCCCCAGGTCTATGGAGATAAGTCCGTTCTCGTATTTGGATACAGTTGCCTTGCTCTTATGGATTTTTTCTGCAAATTCCCCCAGGGACATACCCAGGGCAAGCCTGTATGTCCGGATCTTAAGTCCGGTGTATTTCAGTCTGTCGTTCAATGTTTACTCCTTCCTGCACCGGCAGTACTAACGGTACTGCTCCAATACATAGTTTCTGAATGCCAGAAAAGCTCCTGTCAGTCTTCTCCTCTTCGGATAGGCCAGAAAAGTCAGGATTTCCTGCGCCGGTGTGATAGGAATCGATACCGTATCCTCATTTTCATAGCTCTTTCCCACGCTTTCAGTGACGAGCAGGATCCCCGTTCCGGCCTTGACCATATCCAGCATGATGTCCGTCTCGTTGGTGTTCATAAAGGCCACATTAAAATCCAGTCCGTTCTTCTCATACAGTTCCTTCATCTCATTGTAGTAATGGGAGTCGCTTTCCCCCGTCAGAAGAGCCATGCCGTTCAGCTGCGGAAGTTCTGCGGCAGGCTGCCCCGCAAGGGGATGTTCCCTGCTGATCAGCACATGCAGCCTCTCTTTTACCAGAGGTTCATACCTGACCCAGGGGCGGATATTTTCCGCTCTGGATTTAATGATGGCAAAATCCAGCTCCCCGCCTTCGAGCATCTCATAGGCCTTGTAATTCTCCACCACTTTGATGCTTCCGATCACATTCTGATTTGCTGCAAAAAAACCGTTGATTACCGGAACGAGTCCCGCCGATTTATAGAAAGGAAACACGCCGGTTCTGATCACCGTCTTGTTATCCGCAGTACTCTGGCCGAAGGCGGCCATAAGCCGGTCTACCGCATTTACCACATCCTTCGCATAGGTGCAGAATTTCTCTCCTTCTGCTGTCAGTACCACGCTGTGTGTATCCCTTCTGAACAGCTTCGTCTGCAGCTCTTCCTCCAGCGCCTGGATCTGCTGTGAAATGGCCGGCTGACTGATGAACAGAGCCCCGGCAGCTTTTGAAAAGCTCTGATGCTTTGCGACCTCTAAAACGTAATAAATCTGGCGGACTTCCATATGCGGACTCCTTTCTCCTCCGTTCCTGATGTGAACAGAGATGCATCTTCGTCCTTGGCTATAAGTTTCGCTTATAAGCGTATTATATCTAATTATTTCCTTTTTTGCAACGGCAGAGATAGAATGTTTTCAGAAAATTCATTAGGAAAGTGAGGTGAATCAAATGCATCCGATTTTAACCGAGGCCATGGCCATGAAGGACGAGATCATTGCAAACCGCCGCCATCTTCACGAACATGCGGAGACAGGCTTTGACCTGCCGCAGACAAGAGCTTTTGTAACAGAAGCCCTTTGTTCCTACGGCTATGAACCGCAGGCTCTGGGTGAAGGCATCACCTGCACCGCCGGCAAAGGCAGCCCTGTCCTTCTTCTTCGTGCCGATATGGACGCCCTTCCTCAGGAGGAGGTTTCAGGCCTCGAATATTCCTGCAGGACAGGCAGCGCATGCCATTCCTGCGGACACGATGCCCACACTGCTATGCTGCTTGCTGCTGCAAAGATGCTTAAAGCCCGTGAGGATAAACTGCAGGGAACTGTCAAATTCATGTTCCAGGCCGGAGAGGAGACCCTGAAGGGTTCACAGAAAATGATCGATGCCGGCATCCTGGAAAATCCCAAGGTCGATGCCGCCATGGGACTGCATGTCAACTTCGGGCCGTGCGGGGACTATGATCTGCATCCGGGCTGTCTGGCCTATGCCGCTCACAAGATGATGCCGTCCGCCGACGAGTTTCAGATCACCGTCAAAGGTCGTTCTGCGCACGGGAGCTGTGCCTTTCAGGGAGTTTCCGCAGTCCATGCTGCCTCTGCAATCGTGACTGCACTGCAGCAGCTCATCACGCTGGAGCTGCCGGCTGACGAGCAGGCGATTCTGTCTGTAGGAAGGCTGGAAAGCGGCATCGCATCCAACATCATTCCGGATACAGCCGTAGTCATGGGGAATTTCAGGGCATATACCCCGCAGTGGAGAGAGTTTCTTCAGAGCAGAGTCAGAGAGATTTCCCAGGGAATCGCAGCTGCGTGGCGTGCATCCGCAGAAGTGGAATACATAGCTGGCGTTGCTCCCAATGTCAACGACCCGGAATTTGCTGCGGAGATGGCCGGATATGCAGCTGAGGTCATGGAGAAAGTACAGGTCATACCGCCTGTAAAGGGCTCTGAAGATTTTGCAAACCTGTGCGCCCATGTACCGACCTTCTTTGCCAACGTCTGTGCCGGCGACCCTGCAGACGGCTACGAATATTCCATGCATAACCCGAAAGCGGTTCTGGACGAGGATGCGCTGCCTTACGGCGCTGCAGTCCATGTGATCTGCGCTGTAAGCTGGCTTGCAAATCACTGAAAATAATGTATCATATCAATTAAGAAAGGAATTATCATGAACGGACTCTATGCTTTAACCCTTATCATGATTGTCTATGCTCTCGGTGACATGATCGCCACCAGGACCAAGGCTATCATTTCCATGCTGTTCGTTGCTTCTGTGGTCTTCGCAGTCGCATTCTGGAACGGTCTTCCTGCAACGATTTTTTCAGATTCCACGCTGCAGGCATTTGCCAGTGTCACCGTCGGACTTCTCCTGGTGCACATGGGAACCACCATCAAACTTAACGACCTGATCAGACAGTGGAAAACGGTTGTCATCGTACTCTGCTCCACCATCGCCATCTGTCTGGGCGTATACTTTATCGGCGGACTCATCATCGACAAGGCGATGGCTCTTATCGGCGCTCCGATCCTCGGCGGCGGAGTGGTTGCTTTCCTGGTTATGAGTGAAGCTCTGACAAAGGCGGGCGCTGAAGAGGCTGTCGTTGTCTTCGGTTCTCTGGTTCTGGTTATCCAGGGTGTCGTCGGCTTCCCTATCGCTTCTTTCCTCTGCAAGAAAGAGGCTCTTCGCCTCAAAGGACAGATCGCTTCCGGTGAGCTGACACTCAATCAGCCTCTGGAAGACGAGGAAAGCAGACCTGCATGGCGCATCTTCCCTAAAACACCGGAAGCATATAACGGCCCGAACTACCTGATCGCAAAACTTGCCATCGTGGCATGTCTGGCACAGTGGCTGTCCGGCCTGACAGGCGGCAAAGTCAACATGCTGGTTATCTGCCTGGTTCTGGGTGTTCTCTTCAGAGAGATCGGTTTCCTGGATGAGGCCTCCCTGACAAAGGCCAACGGCTTCACCTTCGTTATCGGCGCTGTCCTGGTAAATGTATTCGCAAGCCTTGCAAACACCACACCGTCTCTGGTTCTTTCCATGATCGGACCTCTTGCGGTTGTCGTCGTGGTCGGTCTTGCAACCTGTGCAGTCGTATCCATCCTTGTAGGAAAGATCTTCCACCAGAGCTGGTATATGTCCTTCGCCCTCGGTGTAACTGCACTGTTCGGCTTCCCTGGAACACTTATCGTTCCTACAGAGGTGTGCAAAGCTGTAGCTGACAGCGAAGAAGAAAATCAGACTCTGCTGCAGAGCATCCTTCCGAAGATGATCATCGCCGGTATGGTTTCTGTATCCATCGTGTCTGTCGTCTTCGCCGGCGTCATGGCAAGCTGGGCATAAGATTCCCCGCTGGCGCTTTATAAAACATCAATTCATGTGAAACTATGTCTCTAATAAAATAAATGTCTTATAACGATAAAGAGGGATCTGCTGCATCAGCGATCCCTCTTGTGCTGAAAAGCGCAGAATCTGAACCGAAAGAGGTAACCCTATGAAATTTGAATATAAATATCCTAATCTCTGCAGTCCCATCACCCTGGGACGCACCACTTTCCGCAACCGCATGTTCTCCGCACCTATGGGCGGCACAGATATAACCAATGACGGCTGCATCGGCCCGAAATCCACAGCTTTCTATGAACTCAGAGGAAAAGGCGGTGCAGGCGCTGTTACAGTATCGGAATGTATGGTCCATCCTCAGACAGACGGCTCCCATGCCTATCATCTGGATGAAAGCATCCTGAACTCCCTTGCCTGTGCCGCATATACGGCAGATGCAATCCGGCGGCACGGTGCGATGCCAAGTCTGGAGCTGTCCCACTCCGGTATGTATGCCGGAACCTATATGACAGACAAGAACAAACAGAAGTCCATGTTCCAGTGGGGTCCATCTGACACAGTCCGTCCTGACGGTGTGCAGGTAAAAGCTCTGACAAAGGAAATGATCCGGGAAATCGTGGCTGCCTACGCCCATGTGGCAGGTCTCGCAAAGCGTGCCGGCTTCGAAATGCTGATGATCCACGGCGGCCATGGCTGGCTGATCAATCAGTTTCTGTCCCCTTATTTCAACAAAAGGGATGACGAATACGGAGGAAGCCTGGAAAACCGCTGCAGGTTTGCCGTCGAGGTTCTGCAGTCTGTCCGAGAGGCAGTCGGCCCCTTCTTTCCGCTTGAATTCCGGCTTTCCGGTTCGGAGCTGTTCGAAGGAGGCTACGATCTGGATGAAGGCTGCAGAATCGCTGAGATTCTCGAACCTTATATCGATCTGCTGCATGTTTCTGCGGGCACCTACCAGAGAGGCTTCGGAGACACCCATCCATCTATGTTCAAAGAGCACGGATGCAATGTATATCTGGCTGCAGAAATCAAAAAACATGTCTCCGTCCCTGTCGCCACCATCGGCGGCCTGAATGATCCCGCACAGATGGAAGAGATCATCGCCTCCGGCAAAGCTGATGTCGTCTATATGGCCCGGGCGCTTCTGGCTGATCCCTTTCTCCCGCAGAAAATCATGTCAAACCGGGACGAGGAGATCGTACACTGCTTACGGTGCTTTACCTGCATGGCAGAGAGGGCTGCTACAGCAACGAGAAGATGCACCGTCAATCCTCTGATCGGCCGTGAATGTGAGGGTGATACCGTTTATCCCGCGCCGGTCAGAAAAAAAGTACTGATAGCAGGCGCAGGCCCCGGAGGACTTTATGCCGCCTATACTGCCGCAAGAAGAGGGCATCAGGTCATCCTCTGTGAAAAGGAGAATGAGATCGGCGGAATTCTTCGAAGCGAGCAGGCTCTGCCGTTTAAACGCGAGATGTACCAGCTTGCAGGAACCTATGAAAAGCTTGCCAGAGATGCGGGCGCGGAGATTCGTCTGAATACGGCTGTCACAAGAGAATACGTGGAGAAGGAGTCTCCCGATGCCCTGATTATCGCTGTGGGCTCCTCCCCTCTGGTTCCTCCGATCAAAGGCCTTGACGGAAACAATGTGACGATTGTCAACAACTATTATAAGGAAAAGGCAAAGGTGTCAGACGATGTGGTCGTCTTCGGAGGCGGTCTTGCAGGCTGTGAGTGCGCCATCCATCTGGGTCAGGAAGGTAAAAGGGTCCACCTGGTGGAGATGCGGGATCAGCTGGCTCCTGATGCCAACGTCCGTCATCGGCCGCTCCTGCTGAAGGAGATAGAAAAATATGTGATGGTCCACACAGGATACAGAGGACTGGAAGTAACTCCAGAAGGCATCCTGTGTGAGGATGAATCCGGAAATACACACCTGGTTCCGGGCACTTCTGTCATATGCGCCCTGGGCCAGAAATCCAACGCAGATACTGTCAGTGAGCTCCTGGAAACAGCACCTTTTGTCCGGGTCATCGGAGATGCCGCAAAGGTCTCTACTATTACCAATGCGGTATACTGGGGATATCATGCGGCGCTGGATATATAGCAGAATGAAACAGGTCAGAGAACGCCGAACCTGACAGGGCACACCGTGCGGCACAGGTTGCAGTCCACAGTGCTGAATCCCTTTGCCGTCTTGTGATAGCATGTCTCCCGGCAGATTTTCTGGTCCACATGCCCTTCCTCACTGATGGCATGTCCGGGGCAGCTGTCCAGACATCTTCGGCATCCTGGTATGCAGATGTTTTCGGCATAAGGATCTGACTCCAGCTCCAGATCTGTCAGAATCACGCTCAGGTTCAGCATGCTTCCCGCCTGCGGACTGAGGAGCATCGTGTTTTTTCCAAGCTGCCCCAGTCCGCATTTTACAGCAGCTTCTTTTACTGAGATCAGTCCCTTTCCTGCGGCATTCTCCGCATCCCAGTGTTCATAGGGGCCGTCTCCCGGCAGCGGAACGGCTGTGCCGCCAAGCATCTCGATCTTTTTCGCACCGCGCAGAGCAGCGGCATCGGCCATCTGAAGGGCGAGTCCGTTATACCTTGCATAGATCAGCCTGGATGATACATATGAGAGCCCTTTCGGCAGTGAAACTCCGAGACAGATGACGCTGCGGCATCCAGGCCAGATATCCGCAGGCCCGAAACCGGCTTCAGCCTCTGCAAATCTGTCGATACCGGCAAATCCGCATACATCCGCGCCTGCATCCAATATGATTTTCCGGATTTTTTCCTTCAGAGGAGCATAAGTCTTTTTCTCCGTGAACACCGTCTCCATCCTCACATCGTGGGGCTGCATCTCCACTTTTTCCGCTTTCTGCACCTCAAAAGCCGCTGCAGTAATATGCGCATTTGTACAGCGAGGCAGATACCGGTCATAGAATCCTGCTCCCATACCCATGCGTCCGCCTGCCTCATCGAACACCGTGCAAGGGCAGATCACCAGATCGATCTCCTCGGGCGGAATCTCCTCTGACAATTCTCTCCTCGGCTCTCTGATTCCGCAGTAACCGTCCTTCCACGCTTCCTCACTGCCCGGAATCAGAGCAGCCATCTCGCTTTCGCTGATGCACAGCGGATATGCGATCCTTTTTCCGGTCCGTGCTGCCTCGGTCTCCAGCCAGTCCAGTCTGACTTCGCCCCGGATGCCTTTGTAAAGCAGTACGGTTTCCGCTTTTTCAAAGCTGTCTGACGCGGCAATGCGCCGGCAGATCTCCTCGGACAGTTTCATCCTCTCCTCTCCGGTCAGAGCATCCCTTGCCGCAATTTTCGATCTGCGTAAACCTGTTCTTTCCATTCCGCAGCCTCCTCTCTTTCTTTTCTAAGCATAATCAATTCTTTTTTTCCTGTCAACGCAGCATGGATTATTCCTGAAAAAAAGATTTCCGAATCAGGTCAGACAGGCGTATAATGGATATAAATCGACATGAGACAAGATGAAAGGAAAGCAATATGGGACATTTAGCAAGCAAAGATGCCTACAGAAATCTTTCGGACCGGATCAACTGGTTCACTCAGGGCGCTCCTGTATCGGAAACCCTCTATCAGATTCTGCAGGTACTGTATACGGAAGACGAGGCAAAGCGTGTGGCGCTGCTGCCTGTACGGCCTTTCACGGCGAAGAAAGCTGCGAAAATCTGGAATGTAAGCGAGACGGAGGCGGAAAAATATCTGCTTCACCTGTGTGAAAAGGCCCTGCTGGTGGATTCAGACCACAATGGGGTGCGGAAATTCGTCATGCCGCCTCCTATGGCCGGATTTATCGAGTTTGCCCTGATGCGGACCCGGGGCGACATAGACCAGAAGTACCTGGGCGAGCTTTACTACCAGTACATGAATGTGGAAGAGGATTTTGTAAAAGATCTGTTTTTCGTCACAGAGACGCGGCTGGGACGTGTGTTTGTCCAGGAACCGGTTCTGACCACCGAGCAGACGCTGCACATTCTGGACCATGAAAGAGCCAGTCATATCATCGAAGAGGCGGAGTACATCGGTCTCGGGATCTGCTACTGCCGTCACAAGATGCTCCATGCCGGTCATCCCTGTGAGATCGATGCGCCGCTGGACGTCTGCCTGACCTTCGGCAATGTGGCCCGGTCTCTTTCGGAGCACGGCGGCTATGCACGGCTTATCGACAAGGCAGAAGCCATGGATGCCCTGGAACGCTCCTACGCTCACAATCTGGTGCAGATCGGGGAGAACGTCCGCGAAAACCCTGCTTTTATCTGCAACTGCTGCGGCTGCTGCTGCGAAGCTCTCCAGGCGGCACGACGTTTCAGCCCGATGCAGCCGGTGGCTACCACAAACTATATACCGCAGATTGCTGAGTCTGCCTGTACAGGCTGCGGCAGATGCGAAAAGGTTTGCCCGATTCTGGCTGTCTCTATGGATGAAGCGGACGGATCCGGCGGTGAAACCGGCCGCAGACATGCTGTCATCGATAAGGAAATCTGTCTGGGCTGCGGCATCTGCGCGAAGAACTGCCCTTCCAAAGCCATTATCATGGCGCGCCGGCCGGTTCAGATCATTACACCGGTCAACAGCACGCACCGTTTCGTGCTGCAGGCTATTGAGAAAGGCACGCTGCAGAACCTGATTTTCGATAATCAGGCCTTTGCCAGCCATCGGGCCATGGCTGCAGTCTTCCAGACGATCCTGAAGCTGCCGCCGCTGAAACAGGCTATGGCCAGCAGACAGTTCAAATCCGTATATCTGGACAGACTGCTGTCCGCTCATGCAAAGAGAAATCACAAGTAGAAAAAGCGGGTGCTGCTCCTGTCCGGAACAGCACCCGCTTGTGCATTCTGTAAAGTATTTAAAAGATATTGATGTTTTTGGTCTTCCTGACGTTAGGCAGAATCTCCGTCGCTCTTGCATCTTCGATGTGGTCTTCCATCTCCTCCGGTGCATCCTCGTAACGCACCAGATTGCCGCTTCCGCCGACACAGCCGCCGATACAGGCCATGCCTTCGATAAAGTTGTTCGGAAGAACTCCCTTGCTCGCACGCATCAGTGCGCCTTTGCACTTGTCGATTCCGTCGCAGGAGATCGGATTGAACCTGAACTCGGTCTCGTTCATCTCTTTCAGCGCCTGGGTCACTGCCTCTGCAAGACCGCCGGCGCGGGCAAAGATTCTTCCATAATAGGAGGCCTGATTCCACTCGGTCTCCTCCTGCTCCCTCAGGATGATATCACGGCTGTCAAAAAGTGCCTGAAGCTCTTCAAAGGTGATGGCATAATCCACATATTTGCCGATCTCAGGCCTGCGTACTTCAGCCTTCTTGGCGATGCACGGCCCGATAAACACGATGGTGCATTCCGGATGGCCTTCTTTGATAAATTTTGCCAGCTCGGCCATCGGCGACAGGTTATGAGAAATATGCTCTGTCATGTCCGGGAATCTTGTCTGAATGTATTTGACGAAAGCCGGGCAGCAGGAAGATGTCAGAAATCCTTTTTCCACAAGTTCCGCAGCCTCTTTCGTTGCCACCATGTCTGCGCCCAGAGCCACCTCCAGGACCTGTGCAAAGCCCAGCTTTTTGATACCGGTGATCACCTGGCCCAGATTGGCGTAGAGGAACTGGCTTCCGATGGACGGGGCCACGATGGCATAGGTCGGATTGTTCTGATCCTTCCGTTTGCTCTCCTTCAGACAGTTGATGACATCCACGATGCTGGACACATCTACTGTGGCTCCGAACGGACAGTGGTAGACACATGCGCCGCAGCTGATGCATTTGTCGTAGTCGATGGATGCTTCGCCGCCGGGACCCATGGAGATGGCGCCCACCTTGCATGCATTTTCACAAGGTCTCTGGAAATTATGTATCGCACTGTAGGCGCAGGACTTTGCACACCTGCCGCAGTCCACGCATTTGCTCTTGTCTATGCGGGCATGATGATTCTCGTCGATGGTGATGGCGCCCAGCTTGCAGCTGTCGATGCAGCTGTGGGCGAGACATCCTCTGCAGAGATCTGTAACCACATAGCCCGCCTCCGGACATTCGTCACAGGCGATATCTATGACCTGAACCACGTTGGGATTCTTGCGGCTGCCTCCGATGGCCAGACGGATACGTTCCGCCACCACCGCTCTGTCTTTGTAGATGCAGCAGCGCTGCGGCGGTTCATCTTTCGGAATGACCTTGCTGGCGATCTCGTTGAATTCCGCAAAGACATCGTTTCCCTTCCAGGTCTGAATAGCAACTTCTCTGAGAACATTGTACTTGGTCTCCTGCACTTTGTTGTCAAATAGCTTCACTGTTTACTCCTCCAAATATTTATAGTTATTCTGTCAGTATATCACTTACATCCAGATCTGCATCTGTGATGTGTCTGTATTCTTCTCTGTTCATTATATCATAAATGGCCGGAACAATATAGAGGGTTAATATCGTTGCGTACAATAATCCTCCGATGCACACCAGCGCGATCGGCTGCATCATGTCTGTCCCTGCAGAATTTCCGAAAGCCATGACGATAAGACCCAGGATGGTGGTCAGCGAGGTCATCAGGATCGGCCGCATTCTTGTCATTCCCGCCTCGCAGATAGCCTCTTTCTTCGCCATGCCTCCTGCCCGCAGCTGATTGATATAATCCACCAGAACGATACCGTTGTTGACGATGATGCCCGTCAGCATGATCATTCCCAGCATGGCGATGACGCTGATCTCCTTTCCGAAGATCAGAAGGGTCAGAAGGCCGCCCGTAAAGGCCAGCGGTATGGTAAACATGATGATGAACGGGGATTTCAGCGACTGGAACTGCGCCACCATGATCAGATATACCAGCAGAATGCCCAGCAGAAGCATCAGCACCAGATCGCTCATGGCATCCATGATATTCTCATTTTCTCCTGAAAAATCCAGAGAGGTTCCATCAGGCAGCTGACAGTCTTCCAGCGCCTTCTCGCAGGCGGAGGCGACCTTGGTCACATTGTATCCCTCTTTCAGAGTCGCTGATACGGTCAGATATCTGCTCTGATTGTCACGGCTGATGGATTTCAGCGTCTCTTTTTCCTCCAGGTCAGCGATGTCGTTCAGTTTCACTTCCTGGACCTGACCGTCCTGCCCTTCGATGGTCAGAGTCAGATCCCTGATATCTTCTGTGGTCAGTTCCGGCTTGCTTTCGCTGGAGACGACCACATCATAGTCGTTGTCCTGCCATGTCACAGTCGTTGCAGTATCTTCGCTGGTCATGGCCTCCACGATGGCCATATACACCTGGGCAACGGTAAGGCCCTTTTTCATGGCTGCAGTCTTTTTCACTTTAAAGTGGTATTCCTTGTCAGATTCCTGAATACCGCTTTCCACCTGGTCGATACCCTCAACCTTCTCTATTTCTGCTGTGATAATCTCTGCCGCTTCCTGCAGATTGTCGAGGTCTGAGTTGTAGACGTCAACTGCAACCCCGCTTCCTCCCAGCGCGGAGCTGTAATCTCCCATGGAGGACCCGGATGCAGTCAGTGTGCCTTCTCCCAGATCTGCACAGAGCTCGTTGATCTCACTGGCAATTTCACCGCTGGTGCGGTCCATGTCATCATCAAGCATGATATAGAAGGATACAGACGACTGCGTGCTTCCGCCCATGCCGCCCATGCCGCCGGAAGACAGCATGGCGCCTACGGTCTCCACGCCTTCAACAGTCTGGATTCTTTCCATGGCTTCGTCGGCCTGCGCCTTTGTCTCCGCCAATGTGCTTTCCTTCGGCATCTCCAGCGTGGCCTGTATCTGCGGAGAACTCATCTCAGGTATGAAGATAAATCCTTTTTCCACGCTGAAATATACGCTTCCTGCAAGGAGCGCCAGCGCAAGAACCAGTACCGGCGCCTTGTGGCGCAGTACAAAGAGCAGTGATGTTCTGTACTTCTTTACCAGCTTCACATAAAGCGGGCTTTCTGTCTCTCTGATGTTTACCAGCATTTTTGAAGACATAGCCGGTACGAGAGTCATGGCTACGATCAGACTGGCGATCAGAGTGTATGCCATGGTCAGCGCCATATCCGTGAACAGTTCCCTGGTCAGTCCGTCTGTAAAGATAATCGGCACGAAAACGCAGATGGTTGTCAGTGTGGAAGCAGTGATTGCCGCGCCTACCTGCTTCGCTCCGGCAACAGCCGCCTTCGGAGCAGGCACACCCTGTCTGCGCAGGCGGACTGTGTTTTCTATGACCACGACTGAGTTGTCCACCAGCATTCCCACGGATACCGCCAGTCCTGACATGGAGATCAGATTGATGGTGATGCCTGAGAAATACATCAGCAGAATCGCAAAGATCAGACTGATCGGAATGCTGCAGATGGTGATGACAGTAGGCCTGATACTCCTCAGGAAGAGGAACAGTACGATGACGGCAAAGAGTGCACCCCACAGCAGACTGTTCAGAATGGAGGAGACGATCAGATGTATGTAGTCTCCCTGATCCATCAGGGTGGTGAAAGTCAGACCTTCGTACTCTTCTGACAGCTCATCGAACTTTTCCTGCAGGCTGTCGCACACCTGAGCCGTGGCATAATTGGACTGCTTGGAGAATGTCAGCACAATGCCGTCTTCTCCGTTTATCTTTGCGTAAAGATCTTCGGAATTATCGCTGATGAACACATCGGCCACATCCTTCAGATAAACCTTCCCTACCCCGTCTATGCCCGAATCAAAGAGGAAGAGATTTTCTGCCTGTTCTTCTGTGGCGATGTCGTCTCCGACACTGACAAGATAGCTGACTCCGTCCTCCTGGATATATCCTGCCGGCATGGAGAAGTTCTGTCCCTGCAGAATTCCGGAAATCATATCTGCCGTGATCTTGTCTCCGATATCGGCAGACTCTCTCGCCTGGGCCGCCTGAACATCCAGTTTTGCCTGAGCTTTTTTCAGTTCAGATGATGCGCTGGTGAGCTGTTTTTCAGTTTCGTCCAGCTTCTTTTCCCCTTCCGAAAGGGCAGTCTCTGACTTTTCCAGCTCTGCAGCCTGTGCCTCATACTGTTCCTGCGGCATATAGTCTTTTCCTGCCTCCAGCTGTTTCTTTGCCTCTTCCAGCCGGGTTCTGCTTTCTTCCAGTTTTTCTCTCTGTTCACTTATCTTCGCGCTGCCGTCGGAGACTTCCTCCTTCTTCTCATCCAGCTGCCGCTGGGCATCGGCCAGCTGGCTGTCAACGCTGGACAGAATCTTTGTGTTGATACTGTCTATCTTCTTCTGGCTGATGACCACATTGACCTTTTCCTCCAGAAGACCTGCGCTGGTTATGCTGGCCACACCTGCCGTTCCCTCCAGTCTGGAGGTCAGGGTATCACTGACAAAAGCAGACAGCTCTGCCCTGTCCATGCCTTCATACCCCACAGCCGCCACGCTGACCGGAATCATGGTCGGATTCATCTTGAGAATGGTCGGTGTGCCAACTGCATCGTCCCAGCTGCCGCTGATCAGATTGACCTTCTGCAGGATATCCGAAGATATGGTATCCATGTTGACGCTGCTCTCAAATTCCAGAATCACCATGGAATAGCTGCTGTTTGATACCGACTGGACATTCTTGATATCCGTCAGAGTCGCCAGACTCTGTTCCAGCGGTCTGGTCACGGTACTTTCCACCTTTTCCGGTGTAGCGCCGGGATAGGTCGTCATGACGACCACATAAGGCATGTCTATATCCGGGAAAAGATCCGGAGTCATCTTTGTGTAAGATACGATGCCGGTTACTAAGATGATGATCACGGCCACAAAGACCGTGAACGGTTTTTTGACGCTGAATTTTGACATACTATCTCCTTTCCATTCTGTCCCTCATGAAATGCAGTGTCTCTCCTACTTCCTGCAGAATCTCCGGGGCTTTTTCCATATCAAACAGACACTCTGCCGCCGCCTCTTTCAGGATGACAAAGAGGACCCGGGCGATACGCTCCACATCCTGCCGCGATTCTGCTTCCAGCAGATTCATATCCGCCCCTTCTGCCAGGATATCGATGATCTCGCTCTGAAGCGCCGCCCCTGCTTCCACTCCGCAGCCACCGAAGCCGGACTCTTTCAGCACATTCGCCATAGCGTTGCGCACTCTGACGTTTCGGGAAAGCTCCATCATCCTTCCCAGAACGATCTCGATGGCATCGAACAGACTTCCGTCTGCCTTCATTACTGCTTCTCTCACGATTTCCCTGAACCTGCAGATGTAGTCCGCAAAGATATAACTGAGCAGGTCCTGCTTGTCTTCGAAATACTGATAGAAGCTTCCCCTGGATATGCCGGCGTTCTGAACGATGCGGTTGATGGATATTTCACTTTCCGGAGCGCGCACCAGCTCTTCCACTGCCGCCTCAAAGACTCTCCTGCGTTTCTCATCAGGCAGATTGTAATATGTATCCTTAGGCATTGGGTTTTCCTTTCTTTTTTCATCTTCGGGAATCAGAAATGACACCCTGTCATAATACTTTTTCAGTATACATGACAGGGTGTCACATGTCAATTATCTTTTCCCGATTTTCCATATGGCTTCTGCGGTTTTTCTCATCTCCTCGGCTGTGTTGAACGGCCCCACGGATATTCTCACCGCGCCTGTATCCCAGGTTCCGACTGTCTGATGGGCCAGCGGTGCGCAGTGATAACCTGCTCTCACCGCGATAGAAAACTCTCTGTTCAGCCTCGCTGCAACTTCCTCACAGTCCATGTTCCGTATATTAAAAAGACTGATTCCTGTCTTCTCTTCAGGCACCGGTCCGTAAAGATCCACGAAATTCATTTCTGATACAGCTTCATCAAACTGCCGTATCAGTGTTCTTTCATATTTTTCAATTCTGTCGATTCCGGCTTCTTTCAGCAGCTCCACGCTGCGGCCCAGGCCTATGATTCCCGGAGCGTTGACCGTGCCGGCCTCAAAACCTTCGGGAAAGTCCTCCGGCTGTCTCCTGTTTCTGGATTCGGTTCCAGTGCCGCCGCACAGGAGAGGTTTCAGAGGTATATGAGGCGCTGCATAGAGTCCGCCTGTTCCCAGAGGTCCCAGCAGCCCCTTGTGTCCCGGAAAGGCTAACATGGATATCTTCTGCCGCTCCACATCAACGGGCATGCATCCTGCAGTCTGCGCCCCGTCCACCAGGAACAGGATTCCCTTCTTTTCCGCCAGGCGTCCTACTTCCTCCACCGGCATGACCGTTCCTGTCACATTGGAAGCTCCTGTCATGACGATGAGCCTCGTATCCGCAGTTACAGCCTTTTCGATCTCCTCTGCCCTGATGCGTCCCTGGCTGTCTGCAGGCACCACGGTGTGACTCACCCCTCTGGAGGCAAGCCGGTTCAGCGGCCGCAGCACCGAGTTATGCTCCATGGATGTCGTGATTACATGATCGCCTTTTTCCAGGATTCCCATCATGGCCAGATTAAGGCTTTCCGTGGTATTTTTGGTGAAGACCAGCCGTCCGGGGTCTCTGATATTGAACAGGGAGGCTGCAGATTTTCTTGCCCGGTAGATCATCTCCCCCGTCTTCATCGACATGTCATGACCGGATCTTCCCGGATTTCCGCACCAGCGGCGCATACATGATTCCATTTCAGCCAGCATGACATTCGGCTTCGGAAAAGAGGTCGCTCCGTTATCCAGATAAATCATCTATATCACCTCTCAGATCACAAAACAAAAAGGAGGATTCTTCGTCCTCCTTTATCCTATTCATTTCTGACCGGAAAGGTTCTCTTCTTTTTATAAGATGCCAGGCCGTCCAGACCGTCCACCAGTTCTGACAGAAACTGCATGTAAAACAGAAGCAGCAGCACCATATGGATCCACGGGCTGATCCACCGCATCAGCACTGTGATGACGGGCTGCAGACCGCAGACTGCCACAGCGGATGCCGTACCGGCCCACAGAAGGTCTCCGTCCCGCATTCTTATCAGCTTCTTACCGCACAGACCGTTGACCAGGGCTTTTGCCGGCAGGCCGAATACGACCCACGCTGCTGCGCCGCAGACAAATGCCCCTGCCGGGAGCAGATTCGCATCTATGCCTGTCCACTCCTGTATGAATGCAGCCGCCGGTTCCGATGCGTAAACCGCAAAAATACCTCCCAGACCAAATGCAGGGAGCCAGGGGCCTCTGCATACACCCCGGTTATCATAGATTCCTTCTCTTTTTGCAAACAGACAGACTGCAGCAGCCCAGCCCAGAATGCTGTAGACGGCAAAGAGCAGCAGTATCTCATATATCTGAAATTCCATTTCATTCACCATGACTTGTTACACCGCTTCCGCTGATGGGAATCACATCCCCTCCCAGCACTGATGAAGGCTTTGTAATGACTTTGAAAAAGTCTTTGATTCTGGCCAGCACTTCCCGTACCTCGCGGACGGGCTGTCCGCTGTACCGCTCCTGATCGGAGGCCACTCCTATAACCTGCAGACCAAGTCTTTCGCCGATATATAGAGCCCTGTACTCGTGGTAGGTCTGTGTAACGACGATGATCCGCTCCGCTTCGAATATGTTCTGGGCCCGGTACATGGAATCATAGGTCGAAAACCCGGCATGGTCGCAGAAGATATCCTGTTCCGGCACTCCTGCGCTCTGCGCATATTTCAGCATCACATGAATCTCGTTATGGCCCTCACTTCCATTGTCCCCGCTCAGCAGAAGTTTGGGAGCAGCACCCTGCTCGTACAGATAAATGCCTGTATCCAGCCGGTCCTGCAGCATCGGCGTAGGCGTCTGGTCATCACGGATACCGGCGCCCAGCACCAGGATGCAGTCTGCATCAAATTCCTTCAGCGTCTCTATCTCACCGTTGAGCAGCTCGGTTTTATTTTCATTGAAAGCGCAGCTTATCAGTTCTCCGCCTTTTTTTACCACATGATTGCTGATTGTCATTCCAGTCACGCCGGCAAACACGGCCAGAACGATGATGATCAGCAGCAGTCTGCCAAAAAACTTCTTGATCTTGCTCACCCCTTACTATGATTTTTGCAAATTTCATAAAAATATGTTACAATTCAATTACTCGTACTGTATAGTATACCATAAAGGACATTTTTTTGTTATGGATTTATTGACTTCACGGAAAAAACATATGGATAACACTGTCATTCGGGTCGGCGATGCGGTTTTCGGTGACGGAAGCCTGACCATTATCGCCGGGCCGTGCACCATCGAGTCCAGAGATCAGCTTTTCACCATTGCCGACGCGGTCCGCGCATCCGGTGCGGACATGCTGCGGGGAGGCGCTTTCAAACCGCGTACATCACCTTACAGCTTCCGCGGTCTCGGAGCTGAAGCTCTGCAGTGGCTTGCAGAGGCCGGGCGCAGGACAGGACTTCCTGTCGTGTCGGAAATCATGGATCCCGCTGACCTTCCTCTGTTTCAGGATATCGACGTGATTCAGGTCGGTGCCAAGAACATGCAGAATTTCTCTCTGCTCACAGCTCTGGGCAGTCAGGACAAACCTGTTCTTCTCAAGCGCGGCGCCGGATGCACCATCGATGAACTGCTCTGCAGCGCAGAATATATCATGAGTGCGGGCAATCCTCAGGTCATACTGTGTGAACGCGGCATCCGGACCTTTGAACCCTCTACCCGCTACACCTTCGATATCAGTGCCATTCCTCTGCTGAAACAGCGCACCCATCTTCCGGTGGTCGCTGACGCCAGTCACGGGACAGGCATTTCCTCTCTGGTCGCGCCGGTCAGCTTCGCTGCTGTCGCTGCAGGCTGCGACGGTATAATGACAGAAGTTCACAACGATCCGCAGGCCGCCTTGTGCGATGGAGCCCAGTCTATCACTGCCGACGGCTTTTCCCAGTTAGTCACAGGAGCAAGACAATATGAAAAAATTCGTTGTAACAACAGATAAGTCTTATGACATTCTTATCGGCGAAAATATCATCGGTGATGTGGGTGCATACATCGCACAGTGCATTCCGCCCTGCCGCATCTGCGTCATCACAGACAGCACCGTCAACAACACCTATGCTCAGGTTGTGATGACCTCTCTGATGGAGCACGGCTATCAGACTTCCAAGATTGTCTTCCCTTCCGGAGAGCATTCCAAGAATCTGATCACCTATTCCAACATCATGGAGGCTCTGGCCGACGAGGGGCTGACCCGCTCTGACGCTATTGTCGCTCTCGGAGGAGGCGTTGTCGGCGATCTGGCAGGCTTTGCTGCGGCAACCTACATGCGGGGTATCTCCTATGTGCAGATTCCTACCACCTATATGGCCGCCATCGATTCTTCTGTCGGCGGCAAGACCAGTGTCAACCTCCAGTGCGGCAAGAATCTCGCCGGTGTGTTCTGGCAGCCGGATCTGGTCGTCTGTGACTACAGGACATTCGACAGCCTTCCGCCCGGAAAACTTCTGGACGGTATCAGCGAAGCAGTAAAATGCGCTGTTGTTGCGGAAAGCTCTCTGCTTCCTCATATCCTGGACCATGACTACGAATATGTCATTGAGCGGTGTGTCTCCATCAAGAAATCTGTGGTAGAGGCGGATGAATGCGATCGCGGACTCCGCCAGATTCTCAATTTCGGTCATACTGTAGGACACGGCCTGGAGAAACTCAGCGCCTACAGCATCACCCACGGACAGGCGGTCGCGAAAGGCATGGTCGCCGAATCCCGTGCTGCATACAGAATGGGCCTGACAGATGCGGATATCAGCGCCCGGCTTGCAGATATTCTGTCTGGTCTGGGTCTTGATCTTTCCCTGGACTACTCTTCCGATGACCTGTATCACTACGCCCTTATGGATAAAAAGATCTGCGGCGACAAGATCACTATGGTCATTCCGGAATCTGTAGGCAAATGCAGACTTCAGAAGATATCCCTCTCTGAACTGAAGGAGTTCATCCAGCTGGGTGTAAAATAGAATCATAAGCAGGAGACCGGCTGCATGCTGAAGTTCGCACTTCGCACAGCCGGTCTCTTCTCGTTTATTTCTTTTTCATCTGCTCATATTCTTCTCTGAGCATGGAGAATACCATGGAATCACGCAGGGTGCCGTCATAGATTCTGTATGTCCTGCGCAGGGTTCCTTCATAGGTGAACCCGCACTTTTCTATGATCCGCTGGGATCTCCGGTTTGTTCTGCTGGTGCAGATGCCGATCTGATCCAGTCCCAGCTCCTCGAAACCGAAACGGATGACTTCCTTTGCCGCTTCCGTCATATAGCCCTTTCCCCAGCAGTCCTCAGCCAGGTTGTATCCCAGCTCTCTGCTGTTGGCTTCCGGCCGCAGACGGTCCGGTTCCAGAGCGATGACCCCTTTCACAGGGCTTCTGCTCCCGTCTGGATTCTTGATCCGGACAGCCCAGGCTTCCGGAGGCATAAAAATCTCTTCGATGACCTGTCTGGATTCCTCCACACTCCCATGGGGAGCCCAGCCTGCGGGAGGACCTACATTGGGATTCTTCGCATATTCGTATACATCCTCCGCATCGTCTGGTGTGAACATG
The DNA here is from genome assembly GCA_051882975.1 of Emergencia sp. Taxonomy (GTDB): domain Bacteria; phylum Bacillota; class Clostridia; order Peptostreptococcales; family Anaerovoracaceae; genus Senimuribacter. Next base: position 34,261 of record JBJESV010000008.1, on the reverse strand, counting down.
GACAGTGTCAGTCTTTCTGTTTCTAATGCTCTCAAGATTACCGCTCCTTCCCCATCTGTACCTCGCCGGCCTTTCTGACGGTTATTCTGTCGTACTGATGATTTCCTTGTTGGACTTGTCGATCTGGCTTACCTTCATGTCAGGCGCATCTGCAGGATCCACTTCCTCCAGCAGTCCCAGCAGGTTCGGTCCCAGATAGATCGTCTTCAGGGTTTCGCCATCCAGGGTGACCTTGCTGTATTCTGTGAAGTTCTCACCCTTGATATAGTATTTTCCTCCCACATTTACAACTCTGTCGATGCGGATCTCCTTCACGCCCATTTTCATGCCGGCTTTTTCAAACGGATTGCTGCCGCCGTAGATATAGTATTTTCCATAGAGCATATCATAGCCCAGCATTTTCAGATCGGAAAGGTAGTTCTCTGATGAATAGTCTGTGCTCTGGTGATATTTGATGGTGGTTCCGGTATGGATGTCCAGCCTGTCAAATACCTCTGCCGCAAGCTGATAGGTGGTCAGATCCATGTCCTTCTTCGGCATATCAAAGTTGCTCCAGATCACATACTGTGTCTGATACAGATCCTTCGCGTCGTAGGATTCCTCTGACACATCCAGTGCCGGTATGTGGTCTCCGTACATTACAAGAATCACATCTTCATCATATTCAGACAGCTCATCTGTCAGATTCTTTACAAACTGGTCCATCTCATAGACCTGGTTCACATAGTATTCGTACTTCCACTTCGTCTCTTCATCCGGTGCATCCGTTACGGTTATCTTCGGATTCCTGATCATCTGCTCAGCCGGGTATTTTCCGTGACCCTGTACAGAGATGGTATAGACGTAGTCTCTTTCCTCCGTGCTCTCTATGGCATCCATGATCTGCTGAATGAGGATGTTGTCCTTGGCCCAGTTTTTCGGAGTCTTCGGCACATCACTCATGTATTCCAGTGAAGTGAAAGTATCGTATCCGATATTGTCAAAGACAACATTCCTGTTATAGAACAGCGCCCTGTGATTATGAATGGCATGGGTGGAGAAGCCCATAGATTTCAGGTCGAAGGCGATGCTCTCTGCCGTCTTTTCTTTCAGGACGGATTTGAACGGATATTCTCCCGGGCCGAAGAACTTGACGGAAAGACCTGTCATGACTTCAAACTCCGTATTGGCTGTACCTGCCCCGCAGGCAGGCACTGTCAGGCTTCCGGAGGAATACTTTTCCATCATGCTGCGGAAATTCGGAATAGGATCTTCTGACAGTTCTATGTTGTTGAACAGAGTCGGATCCACAAAGGACTCCAGCTGCAGGAACAGGATATTCGGATAATTCTCATCCACATCGGTCTGCTCCAGCTTCATGGTGCCGTCCGGTCCGTACTGATCTTCATCGAAAATCGCCTTGACGGTTTTCTCATCATATCCCGAAGGTTTCTGGATGCCTGTGTTCAGCCATGTATTGATAAAGCAGTACGGAACACCGTAGTCTTCGTATGCATAGGCCAGATTTCCAAAGAATGTGCTGAGCACGCCGATTCTGTTCAGTCCTGCTGTGGCCCCGAAAGTCAGCGCCACCACCAGCAGCGCCGCCAGAATATTCCGTTTCAGTTTAACGTGCTCCTTCTTTTTAGGCGCTTTGATGAAGAGAATGACCAGCGCCGCTATGCCCACTATGATAGCCGCTGCCAGGAGGATGATCTCTGTCTTGCTGAAATAGTTTGTCAGGATCGTCGCTCCGTCTGTAAGATTGCTCAGATCCTTCACAGTAAACGGTGTCATACGCTGCATCAGGATAATGCCGTTGGTGATTCCTATGGCCATCCAGAGCAGGGTGATGACCGTCACAAAGAAGATCCGCCGCCGGAACAGTGTTGCTATGACCAGCGTTGCGAAGATCAGCAGTACATTGTAGAAAAATACCACCGGACTTTCAAGCAGAAACTGGAATCCGCCAAGTCCTTTTCTCGCCAGCGTCTCAATGATCAGGTTCAGCAGAAACGCCCATACAAGGCAAAAGACAAAACTGTTCCGCAGATATTTATTGTAAACAAGTCTGATTTTCTCCATTACTTCATCCCTCTTTTCTCTATTCCCTTTTGCTGAAACAGTTTGCGAGCTCTGCAAATTCTTCCAGCGAGAGCGTTTCAGCTCTTCTCTTTTCGTCTATGCCGCAGGCGGCAAGACAGTCCCGTATGTCCTCTTTTGTGACTGTCCCCAGCCCCATGAGCGAATTTGGCAGCGTCTTTCGCCGCTGACCGAATCCGGCTCTGACACAGCGGAAGAACATCTCCTCATCATCCACCTTTACCGGCGGCTCCCTGCGGATATCCAGCCGCAGTACGGATGAATCCACCTTCGGTGCCGGCACAAAAGCTTCCTTCGGCGCTGTAATCACATTTTTCACAGTGCAGTAGTACTGCACCGCCACAGAAAGAGCTCCGTAGGCCTTGGTTCCCGGCCCCGACTTGATCCGGTCGGCGACCTCTTTCTGCATCATGATTGTGATGCTCTCCGCCCGGACATGGCTTTCCAGAATTCCCATGATGATCGGCGTGGTGATATAGTAGGGAAGATTTCCTATAATCTTCGCTCTGCTGCAGCCCGATTCCTCAATGATTCTGTTCAGATCTGTCTTGAGGACATCCTGATTGATGATCTCCACATTATCCAGGTCTGCCAGTGTCTCATTGAGCACCGGTATCAGGTTTCTGTCTATCTCCACTGCTGTCACCTTTTTCGCCAGGCGGGCCGCCTCTGCTGTGAGAACACCGATTCCCGGGCCGATTTCGATGACCAGGTCCTCATCTGTTATTTCTGTGGCTTCTATGATCCGGTCTATGATGTTCTTGTCAGTAAGAAAGTTCTGACCCAGATTCTTGGAAAATCTGAATCCGTGTCTTTCTCTGATGTCCCTGATCGTCGATGGTGCATATAAATTCATATCAAATCCTCTGTTCCAGTTCTTTTATTTTTTCCATGAAATCTTCTCTGCTTACGCCAAACTGATTGAGTCTGCGCAGAAAAGTTCCGGCATTGCCGTATCCGATGGACAGCATGTCTCCCAGCTTTTCTCTCCGCTGCCTTGCATCCGGGGTTCCAGCCAGGCCGAATGTGAACATGTCCTCTTCCGTAAAGGTGTCTTCTCTCACCTCCGTCGTGCAGCGGGCATGCTCCAGCGCCTCTATAATATCTTCCGGCGAAGCGTTTTCCACACCTATATCACCGTTTTTCAGAGCTTTGCCTCTGGGCAGAAATGCATGTCTGCACTGGGGATAGCGTTCTGTGATTTTCCGTCTTATCTTCTCTCCGGCATAGTCCGGATCCGTGAAGACGATGATGCCCTGCTCTCTGGCCGCTTTTTCTATGATCGGCCATATATGAGCCGGCATACCGAATCCGTGGGTCTCTATGGTCATTGCATCCACAGCTCTTCTGATCGCTGCGGTGTCATCTCTTCCTTCCACTATGATGGCTTCTTTAATCTTCTTCTTTGCTGTCATTTTTATCCTCGTCTTCCAGAATATAAAGAATTTCTCCCGGCTTGATCAGCTTCAGCTGGATTCTTGCCTGTTCCTCTATGTACTCCAGTTCATTGACATTCTTCAGTTCTTCCTGAAGGGCTTCCTTTTCTGTGTTCAGCTCTTTATTCTTCTGCTCCAGCTCTTTCTGCTCCGCCCGCAGACTGAACACATTCTTTATCGACATGCCAAGGACCGCTATCAGTACTATAACTATAACGGTCAGTGCAATTCTTCCTTTATTCAGTCTGATCCTCTTCCGTCTGACTGCAGCGGTTCTTTCCTGTCTGCTGTCCGGCGCGGATCTCCGACTCATCTCCTTTTCAAACTCGCGTACTCTCCCTTTTCTCCTCTTCTTCATAATCTTTGTCCCCTGTATCATCTGTCCTGTGTACTGGTATTATAACACAAATGACCTTTTTCCACAATAAAATGCCTGCACACAGGGCTCCGATTCCCTGCGGTGTTATGACGCCCCAGGAAGCTCTGTACAGAAACCTGCAGAACAGATATGCAGCACACAGCCAGCCTCCGAAGTAGACAGCAGCCGCTGTTCTTCGACAATTTCTGCAGCGCCTGATCACTTCGTCTCTCGCATAAAAGACCAGCATCACAGACAGACCGCAGCAGAACATGACAGCGATTTCCGTCAGCTCACGCTGAATCAGCGCTGTCATTTTCTGAACCTGTCAAGCAGACTTGTATTCTTTTTCTTTTTCGTATAGCTGACGCTCTCTATCTCTCCCCGGGCTATGAGAACGCCTTCCTCCAGATCCAGCGCTTCGATATGCAGCTCTTTTCCGGATATGATCAGCCCTTCTTCCATCAGATTTGCGAGAATGGTTTCCTCATCGAAACCCTCCACTGATGTCACCTCTGTCACCGTGATTTTCTTCCTGTTGTCTATCTGAATCACATGATTTTCCATGGCACTACCTCCTTACAGAGAGTATATGCATGAAATACAGCAGGCAGACCTGGCGGCCTGCCTGCACTGATCTGCTTACAGATAATTGAACGGATTTACCGGACTTCCGTTGATAGTCACCTCAAAGTGGCAGTGTGAGCCGTAGCTGTTTCCTGTATTTCCCACTTCGCCGATTTTCTGTCCCTGGTAAACCTGCTCTCCCACGCTTACATCGATGGAATTGCAGTGTCCGTAGCGGGTTTTTTTGCCGCCTCCATGATCGATCTCTATGAAAAGACCATATCCGCTGTACCATCCGGCGTAGGTGACCGTTCCGCCGTCAGCGGCGCGGATCGTCGTTCCTGTCGGGCATGCCAGGTCGATTCCCTCGTGCATTCTTCCCCAGCGCCATCCGAATTCTGATGTCAGTGTATAACCGGAAACAGGCATGATCAGATGTCCTGTCGGCGCTGTCTTAGGAACCGGTTTTGTCCCCTTGACAACGATCTTCTTTACTGCCTTTTTGATTGTCTCCGTAGCCAGGACATCCTTCTCCACGATCTCACCGTTTTCTCTGGTGATTCTCGCTGTGACGACCTGTTTTCCGTTGACGCCCTTCTGGATCACCTTCTGATCCCCTTCATACATGGAGGAGTCTTCCCTGTACTCGGTCTTGTATTTGACTTTTTCAGCGTAAGTTCCTTTTTCCACAGTAACCACCGTCAGTGCGGAAACCGCCTTGCTCATGACGAGCTCATCGCCCGGATAGAGGCTGTCCTCTTTTATTCCCGGATTCATCTTTTTCAGCTCGTCAAAGGTGATATCGTGATCGTGACAGATCTCCGAGAAGGTGTCACCCGATTTTACCGTATAGACAATCTCTTTCTGACTTCCGCTCAGAATGGCCTCTGTGGCCTTTTTTACACTGCTTATATATGCCAGCTTTGTATTGTACTGCCGGATCTCCACGTTCTCTTTGAAGCCGACCTGCTCATACTCTATATTCTCATCGTCTTCCAGGTATTCTTTCTGGATATTCTTCAGCACAGTCTCGGCTGCCTCCTCGCTTTCGCATGTCACGAAGAGTCTGCCGTCGATATAGATTCCGTATGCTTCAGCCTCCATGTCTGACATATATGTCAGTCTTTTGAGCACGGTATCCACATCGTCGATCTCCTTGTCCAGAATGAAAACGGTCTGGAATGTGATGTCACTGTCCTTATCTATCTGTATGTTGGATCCGTATTCTTTGCTCAGCTCATCGCTTACCAGATCCAGTATCTTTATGACGTCCTCCTGGTTTTTCACATAACCCAGGGACCTTCCATTATAGGCGTATTCGTATCCCGTTGCGTGGCTGAACAGCGCCACCATGGCGATGGCAACCAGCACCACTCCCGCAAAGTGACCCAGGATGCTCTTTTTCTTTCCTATGAAGAACTTCCGTCCTTCGTGAATTTTCTGGGCCGCATTATACTGCAGAATCAGCAGAAGTCTGTCCACTTTCAGCTGCAGGGTGTCATGGGCTGTAACAAGCCCAGCCGCTCCGCTGACCACAGCATCGAAGACTTCCTTCAGCCATCGGTCAAAGCGGATCTGCGCCTCGTCATGCCAGGTGATCACCCCTGCCGCCGCATCGGTTATTCTTCTAAACTTTTTTTCTTTACCCATATTTCCGCCTCTCCTGTACGCTGCCCTATGCAGGTGCATCTTTCACCCTGATCCGTGATGCCCGTATCTTTGCACTTTTCACATCCATATCTGATATCCGTATAATCCATCTCGTAGTTGTTCTCTGTCAGAATGAATGCCCGCTCTGACGTGAGCCTGTCCATGGCATCGCTGATCTTTCCGGTTTCTTCTTTTCCTTCACTCATGATCAGTGCTTTCGAAAGCTTTGAGCTCAGTTTCCGGATCTCATCATCGAGTTCCCGGATCCTCGGCAGCTTACTATAGATTTCTTCCTTGCGTTCCTGCGCCTCACGTTCCGCCTTTTCCCGCAGAAAATCGTAGTACCGGTTCAGAACGCTCTGGGTTACGATCACTTTCTTATTGACGTCTATTCCTTTTTCTTCCGCATCTTTCTGCCAGTTTTCAAGGACTCTGTTGACATAGTTGAAATTCGGACTGGATATGCCTGCAGTCTTTGTGCATGCCTCCAGAACTCTTTCCATGGAATATCCCATCTCGTCAAACCATGTGTCCATCATTTCCTTTTCTGTTTCTGTCGCATTTCTGGTGAATCCCAGCGCTTTGAGCACTCTTTTGTACCTGTAGTACCTTTCATCCAGCTCCTGGATGTGCTCGCTGACCTGATCTGTGGTGATCAGACCGTCCCGGGCCCATCCCGTAATCACCTTTTCCATGTATTTCAGACTGGTTTTTCTGCGCTCCATGCAGTATTCCACCCCGAAACATATGATTTCCGGTGTTGCATTGTATTCTGTCATCCAGGACATGATCCTGCTTATATCAGATGAACTCAACGGGCGTCCCAGTGTCTTTTCGACTGTATCGAACATCTGCCGTACAGCCTTGTTCCCGAATACATTGTCTCTGTTTTCGTTCTCCGGAATGCTCTGCTGTTCCCTGACCGGCGCTGTATTTTTTCCGTAGAGCAGCTCTTTAAGGCTGAGAAATTCCACGGTAAAATCCACGCCTCCGTGGCTGTCAGTAAAGTGTTTTCTTATGACGCCCATGCTTTCCCAGTAATTCCAGGCATCGGTGATCATCTTCTCACTGACGCCCAGCTGTTTTGCCATGGTTTCTACTGACATTGCAAGACCGTGCTCGGCATACATCACTGCATACAGATATATCTTCACAAAGTCTCCCGGAGCCGCCGGCATATATTCGTTGATAAAGATATTCTCCAGCCTGGTATCCAGAAGGTAGAAATCTTTAATTTTTTCTTTGATAAAGTTCATATAACCGATTATTCCTTATGCTTTTTCGTTCAGATCCAGCAGCAGCGCGGCAATATCGATGCTGTGGCCTTCCGCCGCCTCTGCAAGAGTCTCCTGGCTTGCGCCCGGGCAGCCTGCACATGAGAGACCGTGCCTCATAAACACTTCTTCCAGATTTTCGTTTAAATCCAGCACGTCACAAACTTTCATATTTTCTGTAATCTTCATAATCATTCCCTCTGTACGCCTGAAGCGTACTGTTACAGAGCAGTAGCGTCTATGCCTTGTCGCTGAACTTTGTGTACCTCGCCACCCAGGTCAGGTCAAAGATCTCGGTCGGGCCGCTTCTGTGTTTTGCCAGATTGACTTCACAGACTCCCGGTTTTTCTGAATTTTCCTTATTATAATAATCATCCCTGTACAGAAACATGACGATATCGGCATCCTGTTCGATGGATCCGGATTCTCTCAGATCGGAGAGAATCGGTCTGTGATCCTGTCTCTGTTCCGGTGCTCTGGAAAGCTGGGACAGCACGATGACGGGACAGTCCATCTCTCTTGCCAGCAGCTTGAGGTATCTCGACAGGGTGCTGATCTCCTGGGTTCTGCTGTCGGCCCGTCCTTCCGCCTTCATCAGCTGAAGATAGTCGATGACGATGAGGTCAAGACCCTTCTCTGCCTTCAGCCTTCTGCATTTGTTCTTCATCTCCAGGACGCTGACTCCCGGCGTATCATCGATATGCAGGTTGGTCCTGGATAGTGAATCCAGCGCCATGTTGATCCTGTCCCAGTCGTTTCTTTCAATATTTCCTGTCTTCAGCTTCTGCATCTCGACTCTGGATTCCATGGAAAGCAGCCGCTGACCCAGCTGAGCCTTGGACATTTCCAGACTGAAGACCAGAACCGATGCATTTGACTTTACCGCGGCATTCTGCGCGATGTTCAGGGCAAATGCCGTCTTTCCCATGGCGGGACGCGCCGCGATGATGATCAGGTCGGATTTCTGGAGCCCGCTTGTCAGCTCATCCAGCCGTCTGAAACCTGTGGAAAGCCCTGTGACCTGCCCCTGGGTCTGGATCGCTCTGTCTATCATGGCCACATTCTCCAGCAGGACCTCTTTGATCGGAGAAAAGTCGCTCTTCTGACCCTTCTGAGCGATTTCGAAGATGCCTTTTTCCGCATAATCCAGAATGTCCGATGCATCCATGGATTCCTCATAGCCTTTCTCTCTTATATCCTCTGCTGTTCTGATCAGCTGCCGCATGGACGCCTTCTCTGCCACGATTCTGGCATACTCTGCCGCATTGGTCGTTGAAGGAACTTCTGCAGAGAGAGACGCAATATAGCCTCTTCCCCCTACCAGCTCCAGGGATTTTCTTCTTTTCAGTTCCTCACACACCGTAACGATATCTACAGAGACATTGTCTCTGAACAGATCCACCATGACCAGAAAAATCTCTTTGTGAGCCGCATCGTAGAAATCATCTGCGGACAGCACATCGATGATATCGGCCAGTGCATCTTTGCTCAGCAGCGCCGATCCCAGCACCGATTTCTCTGCTTCCGTGTTATGAGGAGGGATTTTTTCAACCATATCCGCGTCTCCTCGTGGTGTTTCTTAATCTGTAACCTGCACTTTGAGTGTGCAGCTGACTTCTGTATAGAGTTTTACTGGAATATCAAAGGTTCCCATATTCTTTATCGGTCCGGAAAGCTGGATCTTCTTCTTGTCGACAATCAGTCCGGTCTGTTCTCTGACTGCATCGGCGATGTCCTTTGATGTGATGGATCCGAAAAGTCTTCCGCCTTCTCCGGCTTTAGTCTTTATGACCACTTTGGCCTCCTCCAGCTTTTTGCCCAGTTCCTCGGCAGCGGCTTTCTCTTCGGCTTTCTTCTGGGCCAGAAGCTCCTTCTGCTTTTCCAGGCTTCTGATATTTCCCTCGGTGGCTTCCGTGGCATAGCCTTTCGGCAGCAGCATATTCCTTGCATATCCGTCGCTGACCTTGACCACATCTCCGGCTTTGCCGGTTCCTTTTACATCTCTATTCAAAATTACAATCATTTTTCTTCCTCCTGTTTATCTTTTATATTTTAATTTCTGATCATTTCCATCACTGTATCTATGATTTCCTCAGGACTGCTGTTCACCTGGGCTCCTGCTGTGGTCAGATGGCCCCCTCCGCCCAGTTTCTCCATGATGACCTGGACATTGATCTCGCCCAGCGATCTTGCGCTGACAGCCGTGACCCCCTTCTCGTTTCTTCCTGCCACGAAGGATGCGCATACGCCCTTTACATTGAGCAGTTCGTCTGCAACCTGTGAATTGAGCACCTGTGAGTTTTCGTTCCATCCCCCGACGACGGATGTGGCTATTCCGTTCTCGTGAAACTCCGCCATTGCTATGGCTTTGGCTCTGACTTTGAAATCCTCTATATCCGTCTGGAAAAACCGTTTGACCTCAGTGGTGTCTGCGCCTGAACGCCTCAGCCAGGCGGCCGCCTCGAAGGTGCGCACCCCTGTCTTGACTGCAAACCGGTTCGTGTCCACGGTCATTCCCGCAAGAAGGGCTTCTGCCTCCAGTTTCACCAGCGTCTTCTTCGGCGCCGCATACTGAAGGATCTCGCTGACCAGTTCTGCGGTCGATGAAGCATAGGACTCGATATAGGAAAGGGTCGGGTTCTCCACGCTGTCTTCCGCTCTGCGGTGGTGATCTATGACCACAATCCTGTCCGTCTGTTTCAGCAGTCGGGCATTTTCCGCATAACTCGGCCTGTGGGTATCCAGAAGCACCACCAGGGTATCCTTATCTGTGATGTTTTCTGCTTTTCTGTTGTTGATAAAGCTGTACACTTCTGTTTCCTTTGCCTGACGGTAGATGGCCTGAAGGGTGTCGTTGACCTCATTGAGCACGATGTGAGCTTCCCGGCCGCACATCAGACACATTCTGTAGATCCCCAGCGAAGAGCCGAAGGCATCCATATCCGGATTGGCGTGGCCCATTATAATCACCCGTTTGGACTGGTCGATGAGCTGTTTCAGAGCATGGGCGACCACGCGGGACTTTCCCTTGTTCCCTTTCTCCACAGTCTGCATCTTGCCGCCGTAATATTCCACCTTGCTTCCACGTTTGATGACAGCCTGATCGCCCCCTCGGCCAAGAGCCAGATCGAGAGCCGCACCGGCGTAATCATCTGTAGCGACCAGGTCTTTTCCTCCGATCCCGATACCGATACTCAGACTCATCGGAAAATCCGCTTCCGTTTCTATCTGACGCACTGCGTCCAGAATTGAAAATCTGGTCTCTATCATTTTTTCCACAAAGGAATACTGGAAATACATGATGTACTGTGAGCTGTTGAGCTTGCTGAGGGATCCGTTCACCTTGGACGCCCACTGTCTGATGGTCTTATCCACCTCTGTGGACATGGTCATTCTCTTTTCCGCAGATGTGCTTGCGATCAGATCATCGTAATTATCTATATTGATTCTGGCAATACAGGTTTTCTCATCGTTGTATCTGTCCTTCAGATTCTCGAAATTCGTGATATCTTCGAAAAAAACCAGAAGATTGCTGTCCTCCGTCTCATCCTCCAGTGTGACCAGAAGACGGAATTTCCTTCCGTTCCGTTCGATGATGTGACTGGTGTTTTTCTCTGCCGCGTCATTCAGCTCTGATACTTTGATTCCGGTCAGTGCAAAAAAGTCCGCATTTTCGATGCCGTCATAAATAAACACCTGACTGATGTGCGCATTGGCCCGGATGATTTTTCCGTTCTGTCCGACGATGCATACCGGAACAGGGATGCGCGATGACATATATTTACCGAATACTGTTTCTGACATTTTTCTTCCTCTTTAAAACAACACAAACCGGCGGGCATCCCCCTCTCAGATGACACTCGCTTCTGCATACAGAGTCTTCCTCTGTAGTATACCACGAAAAGCACGCCTGTTCGTGTAGTTTGTGTGATAAAACTTATAGTCTGTTTTATAGTATACCATACTTTCCCGTATTTTCCAAAGCCTTTTCACGCTGTGCACCGTCTTTCCCGCCTCCGGATCAGAACCCTGCTGATTACAGTTTCTTCCATGCGCCCTGTATCACAGCCTCTCCACTGTCAGAGTTCCGCCGCAGCGGGCGCATCTGTAATTTTCCGGATGCTCTGTCACTCTGCTCTTTCTCATTCGCATAAAAGTTTCTCCGCATGCAGTGCACCTGATTCTGTACCTGTATGTCCCCTGGTTCTCTTCTTCCAGGCCAAGCTCTCTGCAGTCTGCGGTGACTCTTATATCCGTACCGAAATTCCTGTTTACTGCTCCGGCCAGAGCTTTCCATCGGGCTCCGTGATTCATGCATCCCCTGCAGGTGTGCAGCAGTTCATGGAACAAGACGTTCTTTATCGTTTTGTCATCCTTTTCTTTCAATGCTGCGGATATTTCTATAATATATCCTTCGCTTCCCGGTTCGGATACTTTCCTGCAGGATCCCAGCCGTTTTTTCGCCCTGCTGTTTTCACGAACATCCAGTATCCTTCCTGCCGGTCTGATGCCGATCTGTTTCATTTCATTCAGGCATCCTGCGGTCAGCTCCGCAAGTCTTTTTTCATAGGCAGTTTTCTCTCTGCTCCCTTTTTTTCTGTTCATTGCTGTTCCCTGCTTCCATAAAAACGGGATGCCTCTGCTGATGCATCCCGTTCACTTTCCGTATTCATGTTTCATGTGAAACAAAGGCTAATGTTCCACAGATTTCAACAGTTCTATCAGCCGGTTCAGATCTTCAGTATTGTAATACTCCAGCTGTATCGTTCCTTTTTTTCCTTTCTGGCTGATCGTTACTTTCGTCCCGAAAAGATCTTTCAGTTCGCTCTCTACGTGAAGCGTATCGGCACTCTTAGTCTTTTTTACCGGTTTCTTCTTCGGTTTACCGCTTTCCGCCGCCAGCTGTTCTGTCTTGCGGACAGACAGTCCCTCTTCTATGACTCTTCTGCAGATCGCTGCCTGCAGTGCTTTATCCTCGACAGATATCAGCGCTCTTGCATGGCCTGCACTCAGCTTTCCTTCTGTCACCAGATCCTGAATCTCTTCAGGAAGCTTCAGCAGTCTGAGCGCATTGGTTATATACGGCCTGCTCTTGCTGACGCTTTTAGAAATTTCTTCCTGGGTAAGCCCGTATGTTCTGATCATCTGATTCAGGCCCTGTGCCTCTTCGATGGGATTGAGATCTTCTCTCTGCATATTTTCGATGATTGCGATGAGCATATTTTCTTCATCGGAAAATTCTCTGACGATACACGGAACTTCCTTCAGATCTGCCTTTCTTGCAGCACGCCATCTTCTCTCGCCAGCGACGATCTCATATCCTGCCTTGTTTTTTCTTACCACCAGGGGCTGGATAATCCCGTGCTCGGTGATAGAATCCGCCAGTTCTCCAATCTTTTCTTCATCAAAGACTTTTCTCGGCTGATTCTCATTGGGCCTTATATCATTTATGTTTATATATACGATGGCATTCCCGTCCGCCGCCGCTGTTTCGTCTGACGGACTCCTCTCAGGCTGTGTCACCGGCGCCTGATCCGCAAACAAGGCATCGAGACCTCTTCCCAGACCTCTATTCTTTGCTTTGCCTGATGCCATTATCTGTCTTCCTCCCATTCAAGAAATTCTTCTGCAAATTCAAGGTATGCCTCCGCACCCTTTGACTTCGGATCATATTCAGTTATCGCCATACCGAAGCTTGGTGCTTCTGCAAGACGGATATTTCTCGGAATCACTGTCGAATACACTTTTGAACCGAAGTATTTTTTGACTTCCTGCACTACCTGGATCGACAGATTGGTTCTTCCATCAAACATGCTCAGAATGACGCCTTCAATCTCCAGATCCCTGTTCAGATTTTTCTTTACCAGATCTATGGTGCTGACAAGCTGGCTGACACCCTCCAGCGCATAAAATTCGCACTGGATCGGGATCAGCACGCTCTGCACAGCTGTCAGTGAGTTTATTGTCAGAAGTCCCAGGGAAGGCGGACAGTCTATGAAGACATAGTCATATTCTTCCTTTATCTTCTCTATGGCCTTTCTGAGTCTCTTTTCTCTTCCTTCCAGTTCAACCATTTCTATCTCTGCCCCCGCCAGATCCACACTTGCAGGTATGATATCCAGGTTTTCCACATTGGTATGTAAGATCGCTTTCTTCGTATCAAAACCGTCTTCAATGAGAAGGTCATATACTGTGTATTCCAGATCTTTCTTCGAGATTCCGATTCCGCTGGTCGTATTTCCCTGCGGATCTATATCCAGCATCAGAACTTTTTTGTTTTTCATTGCAAGACTCGCGCCGAGGTTGATGTTTGTTGTCGTCTTCCCCACGCCGCCTTTCTGATTAAAAATTGCTATTGCCTTTCCCAATTTGATTCCTCCTGCTTTTTTTACTATGTCATATTATATCTTATTACAGAGAATTTTACCACTGTTTTGCATAAAAAAATAGAGATGTTTCACGTGAAACATCTCTGGTTCTTTGGAATAACGATTTTCAGTTCGATATATTCGCCTTTATCATCTTCGTAAAACTTTGCATTTTTTTCAATATCGTGAATCTGTGCAAAAGCCTTTTTTATAGTGTTCATATATATTTTGTAACTTATGTAGTTGATCTTGCGTTTTTTTCGCATAGATGCCTCTTCCTTTGCCAGGAACTCTTCTATCAGCTTTTCCGTCTGTTTTACATTGAGATTATTGCTGATGACACGCTGAAGAACTTTCTTTCTGATCTCAGGCCTTTCGATTTTCAGCAGAGCACGGGCATGCCTTTCTGTCAGTCTGGCATCGATGATCTGCTTCTGGATATCCGGCGGCAGTGTCAGAATCCTCAGCTTGTTGGAAATGGTCGACTGACGCTTGCCGATTTTTGCAGCCAGCTCCCCCTGTGTCAGCCCGAAATCCTCTATCAGTTTCTTGTATGCACATGCCTCCTCGATAAAACTCAGGTCTTCTCTCTGAACATTCTCCACCACGGAAATGAATGCAGCGTCCTTTTCATCAAAATCTCTGATGATTGCCGGAATCCTGGTCAGCCCTGCGAGTTTCGCAGCCCGAAGTCTTCGCTCGCCTGCGATGAGAAAATAATTTCCGCTGTTCTTATCCTTTTTTACGATCACGGGCTGAAGAACACCGTATTCGGCTATGGAATCTCTCAGATCATGAAGCTCCTCTTCGGAAAAATTTTTTCTCGGCTGCTGCGGATTCGCTGATATGGCGCTGATCGGAAGTTCTACACTTTTTTTCTGTAACATACTATCCCCTCCTCATGGAATATACCCTTGTCCTGATATTAGGATAGCATCTTTTCCCGGGAAATGGTACCGGATTATTTCGTCAAAAAAACCCATATTCATCTATAATATGGGCTCTTTTGACGGAGTACCGGCTTTTCTCGGATATTTTGCAGGTGTATCTTTAATTTTTTCTATGACAACGATATTGTGATCAAATCCATCTCTGGCAACAGACTGAATCCGGCTGATCCTGCCGCCGAGAACACGAATCGCCTTCGCCGCATCCGCAGCTTCCCTTTCTGCATCCGGTCCTTTATAAGCAAGGAGAAATCCTCCCTTTCTGACAAAGGGCAGGCAGTATTCGGAGAGCACCGCAAGATTGGCGACAGCCCGGCTGACACATATATCAAAGGCCTGACGGTAGGTTTTCATCCGCGCCAGTTCCTCCGCCCGGCCGTGAACCGTGGTCACATTGCCGATTCCTGCCTCGTCCGTCAGAGAATCGATCACCTTCAGTCTCTTGTTCAGGGAATCAGCGAGAACAAAACTCTTGTCACAGCTGACGATGGCAAGAGGTATGCCCGGAAATCCGGCCCCCGTACCCACATCTATGACACTTTCCCCATTCTGATATTCCTCGAAGGAATAACAGAGAACTGAATCGATCAGATGCTTATCAATAAACTCATCGGGATCGGTGATAGCTGTAAGATTGATTTTCTCATTCCACTGAAGGATGCCTTCCATATAAATTTTAAACTGACTTTCCATCTCCTCAGAAAGAGGAATCCCCATCTGTTCAAATGCTTTTCTCAACTGTTCCATCTTACTTCTTCTTCCTTTTCAGTTTTTCGAGATAAATAAGCAGCACATTGATATCTGCAGGGGAAACACCGGAAATTCTGGAGGCCTGACCTACAGAACGCGGTCTGATCTGATTCAGCTTCTGGGCAGCCTCCAGTCTGAGACCTTCTATCTGATTGTAGTCAAGATCTTCTCCGAGCGGTTTATTCTCCAGTTTCTTGAACCGTTCGATCTGTGACTGCTGTTTAGAGATATATCCTTCATATTTGATCTGAACTTCCAGCTGCGCTTCCTCATGGGAAGAAAGCTCCGGACGGTCTGCGTCGATTTCCTTCAGATTTTCATAGGTTACCTCCGGACGCTTCAGCAGATCTGCAAGAGAAGCTCTGTTCTGCAGCGGAGAACAACCGAGTGACTCCAGAAATACGTTGACATCTTTCGGATAGACGAAGGTAGTCTCAAGTCTGCGCCGCTCATTTTCAACTCTCTCCTTTTTCTTGAGGAATCTGTCATAACGCTCCTGATCTGCCAGTCCTAACCTGTAAGATTTTTCCGTAAGCCGCATATCTGCGTTGTCCTGCCTCAGAACCAGCCTATATTCCGCTCTGCTGGTCATAATTCTGTAAGGCTCATTAGTACCTTTTGTTACGAGATCGTCGATGAGAACGCCAATATAAGCCTCGCTTCTGTCCAGAACGAAAGGTTCTTTTCCATTTATTGTAAGCGATGCGTTGATTCCTGCCATCAGTCCCTGTGCAGCCGCTTCCTCATATCCTGAACTGCCATTAAACTGTCCCGCGCAAAATAGATTAGATATATATCTATTTTCTAAATTAGGTTTGAGGTCAAGCGGATTAATGCAGTCATATTCTATTGCATATGCAGGTCTTGTGATTACAATGTTCTCAAGTCCCGGTATAGTGTGATAGAATTCTAATTGCACATCTTCAGGTAGGCTTGAAGACATACCTTGTATATACATTTCCTCAGTATCTAAACCTTCAGGTTCTACAAATAACTGATGTCTCTTTTTATCTGCGAATCTATTAACTTTATCTTCTATAGATGGGCAGTATCTAGGTCCTATTCCTTCTATCTGACCGCCAAACAAGGCAGAACGATGAAAATTATTTCTGATAACAGTATGCGTGTCTTCATTAGTATATGTCAGCCAGCAGGATACCTGATCCCTTTCCAGATGATCGTTCATGAATGAGAAAGGCACAATTTTTTCGTCTCCCTTCTGTTCCGCCATTCTGGAATAATCAAAGGTGGAAGCGAGAGCCCTTGCCGGCGTGCCGGTCTTAAAACGACGTAGTTTCATTCCGTGTTTTCTCAGATTGTCCGCAAGCTGCACCGAAGGAGCAAGACCATTGGGACCGCTGGAGAAAGAGCTGTCTCCGATGAAAATTTTTCCCCGGAGAAAAGTTCCCGTTGCGAGAATAACAGCCTTCGCTCTGTACCAGGCATGAGTCATCGTCACAACACCGCAGACTCTGCCATCCTCGATGACGAGATCCACGACTTCGGCCTGCTTCATATCCAGATTCTCCTGCTTTTCTATAGTCTTTTTCATCTCAGTATGGTATTTGTGCTTGTCCGCCTGAGCCCGAAGGGAATGTACGGCAGGTCCTTTTGCAGTATTCAGCATTCTGCTCTGAATAAAGGTCTTATCGATGTTTTTTCCCATCTCTCCGCCTAAAGCGTCGATCTCTCTGACGAGGTGCCCCTTGCCGGTTCCTCCGATAGAAGGATTACATGGCATCATGGCAATGGCCTCCAGATTGATGGAAAAAAGCAGAGTCCTGTTACCCATACGCGCAGCTGCAAGTGCCGCTTCACATCCGGCGTGACCTGCACCGACCACGATGATGTCGTATTCACCCATTAAAATCTGTTCCATGTTTTTCCTACTTTCCTAAGCAAAATCTTGCAAAAACTTCGTTGATAATATCATCCTGCACAGTTTCTCCGATGATTTCCCCAAGCTTTTCATAGCAGCTGTTTACATCTATCTCTATAAACTCAAGGGCTTCTTTCCTCTCAGTCATGGAGACAGCGTCTCCTGCAGAAGCAGCTGCGCTTTCCAGGGCAGCCTGATGACGTGCATTGGTTACCAGAACACTTTCGCTCTGACTCACCTGTCCCCCGTAAACTTTTTTCTCTATCTCATCTTCTATGATTTTTATCCCTTCTCCTGTCTCCATAGATGCTTCAATGATAACCGCATCAGGAATCAGCCGGCGGATTTCCTCCTTGTCGAGAACGGGATTCAGATCTGTTTTGTTGATTACTGCGATGGTTTTTTCCGGATTGAGAACATCGATGATTTCTCTGTCCTCTGATTCCAGAGGTCTGCTGCTGTCCATGATAAAGATGACCAGGTCCGCCTGATTAAAGGACTCTCTGGACTTCTCTATGCCGATTTTCTCTATGACATCGCTGGTCTTTCTGATGCCTGCAGTATCGGTAAGTCTTACCGGAATTCCCCGAATACTCAGGAATTCCTCTATGGTATCTCTGGTTGTACCGGGTATATCCGTAACGATAGCTCTCGCATCGCCGAGAAGACTGTTCATCAGAGAGGATTTTCCAACATTTGGCTTGCCGATGATGCTGACAGCCAGCCCTTCCTGTATGATTCTTCCCGTGGCAGCACCTGAAAGCATCCTGTCAATGTCTCTTTTTACATCTGACAGATCTTCAGCCAGTTTATCGTAAGTTATTTCCTCTATATCCTCATCAGGATAATCTATATTCACTGCGATATTCACCAGAATATCCACAAGTTTTTTTCTTATTTCCTTTATATTCTTTGAAAAAACACCCTCAAGCTGATCCATAGCCACATCAAAAGATCTGTCTGTCTTTGCCTTTATCACATCGATAACAGCTTCAGCCTGAGAAAGGTCAAGTCTCCCGTTAAGGAAAGCCCGCTTTGTGAATTCACCGGGTTCTGCCATACGAGCGCCGCTGCGGAGCACAAGCTGCAGGGTCCTGCGGAGAGGAACCATTCCGCCGTGGCAGTTGATCTCCACAACATCTTCCGCAGTGTACGTCTTCGGTCCCCTCATATGAACACAGAGAACCTCATCTATGACTTTTCCAGTCGAAGGATCCACGATATTGCCATATGTCATTTTTCTTCCTGAAAGATCACCGGTACCTGCCGGACGGAAAATTTTATCCAGAATATTTCTGGATTCTTCTCCGCTTATCCGGATAATACCTATGCCTCCCTCACCTGGCGGCGTAGCGACTGCCGCAATCGTATCTTCCATAATGATCTCCAAAATCCAATATAAAATAACAGAATGAAATAAGCCCGCAAAAGCGGGCCCATAATTATTTCAGCTCAATGATAACCCTTCTGTAAGGGTCCTGACCCTCGCTTCTTGTGGTTACACGCGGGTTGTTCTGAAGCGTAGCATGAATCACCTTTCTTTCATAAGGATTCATAGGTTCAAGTCTGACGCTTCTTCTTGTCTTTACGACCTTGTCTGCAAGTCTGTTTGCAAGCTTTTCCAGAGTCTTTTCTCTCTTGGCGCGATAATTTTCCGCATCGACAACAACTCTGATGTAATTGTCATTGTCCTTATTGACAACCAGGCTTGTCAGATACTGAATCGCATCCAGTGTCTGTCCTCTCTTACCGATAATGGTGCCGGAGTCCTTACCCTGGATATTCAGAAATACAGTATCTTCGTTGGCTTTGGCAGAGATCTCGATATCAAGACCCATCTGCTCTGTGACTTCCTTCAGAAAATCCAAAGCTGCATGATTTTCTACAGGTGAAAGATTGAGATTTTCAGCTTCTGCAGAAAGTCTGGATGGACTCTCCGGCTTGCTTTCCTTCTCAGCCTTTTCTGACCTGTCTGCTTTGTCGCCTTTCTTTTCAGGTTTTTTTTCAGAGCGGCGGGACTTTTTCTGATCCTGCTTCTTTCCTTCGTGTCTTTCAGGTCTGTCTGCCTTCGCAGGTTTTACCGGGGCAGCCGGTTCTGGTTCCGGCTCAGGTTTTTTCTTTTCAACTCTGACTAAAGCTAATTTGGAACCAATTCCGAAAAATCCTCTCGATGGTTCTTCCAGAACAGTCACATCAACTTCATCTATGGTCAATTTAAGTTCTGCCAATGCGAGATTAACAGCGGTCTCAACATCGGTTCCCCATTTTTCTGAAAAATCCATATTCACTTTTCCTCCAATAGCTCTTACTTTTTCTTCTTCTTTTTAGCAGGTTTATTCTTTTCTCTAAGAGCCTTTCTGATGTGGTTAAAACGCAAATTAAAGAAAATCTGGATAAACTGGCTCATGAACCAGTAAATAGCGAGTCCAGACGGATAGGATCTGGCAAGCCATACTATCATGATCGGGAAGAAATACTGCATCATCTTCATCATGATGTTGGAATTCTGCGGATTAGCGCTGGTCTGCTGGTTAAGCCAGAATGAGAAGAATGTGGCTACACCGGCCAGAATCGGAAGAATCCAGAGATCCGGCTGGCTCAGGTCCTTGATCCACAGGAAGGATTCGTGAATTGCAAAATACATCTGGTCTGAATCACCTGTAATGTAGATCATAGGATTCCGAAGCAAAGCAAAGAGACCCATGATTACGATCATCTGCACGATCATAGGCAGACAACCGCTCATAGGATTGAAATTCTCCTCTTTGTACAGCTCGGCCATCTTTTCGTTTAGAGTTTCTTTATCATTTGCATATTTCCTCTGGAGCTCCTGGATTTTCGGCTGCATATCCGTCATGCCTGCAGTGGATAGAATCTGCTTCTTGTAAACCGGATAAAGTGCGAACTTTACAGCCAGTGTTACGATAATCAGAGAGATACCGTAATTACCTACTATTGAATAAAGCTGTGTAAGGAGCCAGCCCAGAGGCTTAGCTAATATTCCCATGTTTCAATTTCCTCCGTCATTTCAAAGGGTCATATCCGCCGGGATTTCCCGGATGACACTTCAAAATTCGTTTTATTCCTAAGTAACTACCTTTTATCACACCATATTTATTGAGAGCCTGTATAAAATAGGTGGAGCAGGTAGGATAAAACCGGCAGGCAGGCGGAAATAAAGGCGAAATACAGCGCTGATATATCTTTATAAGGAAAATCATTAACTTCCTGATAAAACTGCTTATATATTTCATTATTTCTTCATTACCCCGGTTCTTCTAAAGGCAGATTCCAGAGATTTCTTTACATCTGCACATTTGGCGTCGGCAATGGTATTTCTTGCTATAATTATAAAATCATATCCGTCCGGAACCCTCATATCCGTAAGCCTGTAGCTTTCCTTCATCAGTCTTCTGGCTCTGTTCCGCATGACACTGTTGCCGACCTTTTTACTTGCCAGAAATGCCATTCTGTTATAAGGAAGACCGTTCTTCTTATAAAAAACAACGACATATCTGTCTCCGACTGATTTACCCTTATTGTAAATAGAGGAAAAATCAGTCTTTCTTCTTAATACGTTTTTTTTTAGCATTTTAAATTATGCAGTTAATTTCTTTCTGCCTTTAGCTCTTCTTCTCTTCAGAACGTTTCTTCCATTCTTGGTAGCCATTCTCTTTCTGAAGCCGTGCTCTTTCATTCTCTGTCTTTTCTTAGGCTGATAAGTCTGTTTCATTTTTTTACCTCCTTCAATGTAAAATGAGTGCATCATCTGAATTCCAATAGGTGCACATATACTCAAATATTATACTTTCAAAGAAATCTGTTGTCAATAACTTTATATCTTTTTCTTCGGAGTATGGAAGATATGCACAAAGTTATCCATATATTATGGATAACTTTGTGCAGGCATAAATTTCAGCCGTTTAAAATTAACACTTGTATATGGATAACTTCTTATGTAAAATAAACAGTAGAAAAGGATGGATTAAAATGAAAAATATCTGGAACAAAGTTTTAGGAGTAATCAAAAAAGAAGTAACACCTGTCAGCTACAGCACATGGTTCGAAAATACAAGGATCAAAAGCATCGACAAGAATGTCAGAATCGCATATCTGGAATCCGATGAAGAGTTCGTCATCAAAGTACTGAAAGACAGATACATAGAAATGATAGAATCAGCCTTCAAGACAGTAACAGGCGAAGATTACAGAGTTGTGGTAAAGCACAGCTCTGATTATGATCAGATAAAAGAGGAAGAATCTGTTCAGAAACCTGTCCTCATGGATTCCAGACTGCGCAAACAGAAGATTTTCAATCCGAAATACACCTTCGACAACTTCGTTGTCGGCAACAGCAACAAGTATGCTCAGGCTGCAGCCCTTGCCGTGGCGGAATCCCCTTCTGTAGCATACAATCCTCTGTTCATTTACGGAGGATCAGGCCTTGGTAAAACCCACCTGATGAATGCGATCGGCATCTATCTTCTGGAACACAACGAAGACATAAACGTGCTTTATGTCTCTTCTGAAATGTTCACCAATGAACTGATCAAAGCTATAGGAGAAAACAAAACCGAAAGTTTCAAAAATAAGTACAGAAAAGTGGACGTGCTTCTCATCGACGATATTCAGTTCCTGGAAGGAAAAGAAAGGATGCAGGAGGAGTTTTTCTATACCTTCAACACCCTTTACGACCTGAACAAGCAGATCGTTCTCTCCAGTGACCGTCCTCCCAACAAGCTGGATAAACTGGATGAAAGGCTGCGTTCCCGCTTCATGTGGAATCTTATCGCAGATCTTCAGCCTGCAGATTACGAGACAAGGGTTGCCATTCTGGTCAAGAAAGCAGAAAATGCCAATGTGGAAATGACAGACGACCTTTACGAAGTCATCTGCCTCATTGCAGAAAAAATAAAAGACAATGTAAGAGAACTGGAAGGTGCATTCAACAGGATTATAAGCTTTTCAACTCTGATGAACGAAAAGGTAGACAAAGCATTCGCAAAGAGGATCCTGAAGGATATCATGCAGAACAACAGCACCAGTCCGACACCGGAAAAAATCAAGACCATTGTCAGCAGGTATTTCAAGATCAAAGTATCAGATATGGAAAGTTCCAAAAGAACCAACAGCGTGGCATATCCGAGACAGATAGCAATGTTCCTGTGCAGGGAGATGACCGATTACTCTCTTCCTAAGATAGGAAATCTTTTCGGCGGCAGACACTATACCACAGTTATGCATGCCTGCGACAAGATTCATTCAGAACTTCAGAACGATGAACAGCTGAGAGAAATCATAGAAACCCTTAAGAAGGATATCTCTGAATAACTTTTACAGCTTATCCACAGATTCTGAACAACAAAAAAGAAAGTGCAGAACGGGGATACGGAAGTTATCCACAGAATCCACAGCCCCTACTACTATTACTACTATACTTAAAATAAGAAAAAGAACAGCATTTTGGAGGTCAACATGAAATTTAAATGCAACCAGACAGTCCTGGCAAAGGCACTGAACATAGTATCCAAAGCAGTAACGTCAAGAACAACCATTCCTATTCTGAAAGGAATCCTTCTTGAGATTTCAGAAGACGGCAGACTGAAGATGAGCGCATCAGATCTGGATATCACGATAGAGGAGACAATTGAAGTCGAAGAAGCAGAAAAAGGGACAATCGTGGTACAGTCCAAGCTTTTCGGCGACATCATCCGTAAACTTCCAAATGCAATGGTGACTGTAGAAGTCGAAGACGGCAATGTGTTCATTCGCTGCATGAACTCCCAGTTCAGCATCGTTGGTCTTTCAGCAGACGAATTTCCGAACATCATAAATGTAGAAAACGGTCAGGAGTCCATCAGCTTCAACAGGAACATACTGAAGGAAATGATAAGAAAAACCTCCTTTGCAGCCAGCGTGGACGAATCTAAAGGTGTCATAACAGGTATACTCATTGAACTTCTTGCCGACAGCATCAACATGGTCGCCATAGATGGATACAGAATGGCCATCACCAGGGAAAACATGGTGAATCTGAAAGAGAAGAATGTCATCATATCTGCAAAGATCATGAATGAAATAAGCAAGATACTCAGCGAATCATCAGAAGAGGACGAAAATGTAACACTCATTCTGAATGACAAGCAGGCAATCTTCAATATAGGAAATGTAAAAGTTGTTCTCCGCCTGCTGGACGGAGAGTTCATCAGATACAGAGATGTTCTGCCGAAGGAAAGCAGAATAAGCATAAAGGCCGGCAGAAATGATCTCATGGAAAGCATAGAGAGAGCTTCTCTTCTTTCAAAAGAAGGCAAAAACAACCTCATAAAGTTCTCCGTCAGAGACAGGATTCTTACTATCACTTCAAAATCAGAAGAAGGAAATGTAAAAGAAGAGATAATCATAGAAAAGGAAGGCGAAGATCTGGACATAGGCTTCAATGCCAAATATGTTCTTGATGTTCTCAAATCCATCGATGATGAAGAGATATACATGTATTTCAATACAAGCATCACACCGTGCCTGGTCAAGCCTGTTGAAGGCAGCTCCTTTGAGTATCTGATTCTTCCTGTAAGGATTACCAACAGCTGATATGTATATCAAAAATATAGAACTTGCAAATTTCAGAAATTATAAGCAGCTGAATCTGGATTTCAGTCCCAATGTGAATCTGATCCTTGGGAACAATGCCCAGGGAAAGACTAATCTTCTCGAAGGAATATATATAACATCCATAGGCCGTTCCTTCAGAACCAGCAGAGACAGCGAACTGGTCAGCTTTGATGAGGATACTGCAAGGATCAGAGTAGAGGCACAGAAGGATATCTGTGACACATCAGTTGACATCACAATCAGAAAGGATGCAAAGAAGTCCATCAGAAAAGACGGCGTCAACATAAAAAAGACTTCACAGCTTCTTGACAACATTCTCATCGTGATCTTTTCACCTGAAGATCTTAAAATCGTGAAAGACGAACCGGAGAAAAGGAGAAGATTCATCGACAGAGAGCTATGCCAGATACAGCCCCTTTACTATGACAGTCTCTCCAGCTATAAGAAAACTCTGCTGCAGAGAAACACCTATCTGAAAGAAGAGAGTATCGACAGCAGTGTTCTGGATCTGTGGGATATGCAGCTGGCCAGATACGGAGCCCGCATCATTCAGATAAGAGAGAAATTCATAAAGAAAATAAGCGGATTTTCCGGTCAGATACACAGCAGCATCACTAACGGAAAAGAATCACTCTTTCTTGAATACAATCCAAATGTGGAATATACCGAAGACCCGGCAGAACAGGAAGGCTTTTTCTACGATGAGATAAAAAAAGCTTTCAGAAACGATATGAGACAGAGAACCACAACCCGCGGACCCCACAAGGATGATATATCCTTCTTTGTAAACAGGGTGAATATGCGGAGTTTCGGATCTCAGGGCCAGCAGCGCACCTGTGCTCTTTCTCTGAAACTTGCAGAGCTGAATCTGATCAGAGAAGAGACAGGAGAAGATGCGATCCTTCTCCTGGATGATGTCATGAGCGAGCTGGACATAGAAAGACAGGAATATCTGATCAAGACTCTGAAAGAAAACCAGCTTTTCATCACCACCACGGATATAGATAAAAATCTCATGGAATCGTTCCCGGAAGCATCCGTCATATACGTCGAAAACGGCGGAATAAAGGAAAATAAAAAAACAGCTGAATAAAAATGTTAAAACCTGTCAAAAGTAAAAGATATGAGTCTATACTTTCAGATAGGTTTTTTAGTGCCGAAATTCGCGATTTCACGGATTTTTAGCAAGATAGGGATAAAACTTATAAAAACAGACGATTTTATTGTCAAAAAGCCTTTTTTGATGTATAATAGTAGAGTATGTAAAAAGGTAAATTTATGCAAAAGGTTGGTGTAATATGAGTATAGAAGAAAAGACTAACAGTCAGTATGATGCCGCCCAGATACAGGTGCTGGAAGGTCTGGAGGCCGTCCGCAAAAGACCCGGTATGTATATAGGGAGTACAGGGCCGAGGGGACTGCATCATCTGGTTTATGAAGTTGTAGACAACAGCGTGGACGAAGCTCTGGCAGGATACTGCAAAAAGATAGACGTTACAATACAGAAGGATAATTCCATAGTTGTAGAAGATGACGGAAGAGGAATGCCGGTGGACAACCATCCGAAGCTGGGCATACCGGCAGTGGAGGTTATTCATACCGTGCTTCATGCCGGCGGTAAATTCGGCGGCGGAGGATACAAGGTTTCAGGAGGTCTCCACGGTGTAGGCGCATCCGTAGTAAATGCCCTTTCCACCAGGATGGAAGTTGAAATCAAGAGAAACGGACACATCTACAGGCAGGAATATGAGAGAGGAAAGACTGTGACACCTCTGACCATCGTCGGAGATGCAAAGAAGACAGGATCAAAATCCACTTTCTGGCCTGATCCTGAAATATTTACAGAGACAACAGAATTCGATTACGATACCCTGAAGCAGAGACTGCGGGAGATGGCGTTCCTGAACAAGGGAATCAAAATAACTCTGGCTGACGAGAGAGAAGGAAAGAAGAAGAAAGAGGTCTTTCACTTTGAAGGAGGAATCAGAGAATTCGTAAAGTATCTGAACAGCAACAAGGATCCGCTCCACGAAGAGATCATCTACTTTGAAGTGATCAAAAAAGACATGGAAGTGGAAGTTGCCATGCAGTACACTGACAGATACAACGAAATGATCCTTTCCTATGCAAACAATATCAATACGACAGAAGGCGGAACCCATATGGCCGGCTTCAAGTCTGCACTTACCAGAATTTTCAACGATTACGCCAGAAAGAACAAGATACTGAAGGACAGCGATGATTCCCTGGCCGGTGAAGACGTGAGAGAAGGTCTTACAGCTATCGTATCTGTAAAGCTGACAGTGCCTCAGTTTGAGGGACAGACGAAGACAAAGCTTGGAAATACGGAGATGAGAGGTTTTGTTGAAACCTCCACCAGCGAGAATCTGACCGCTTTCCTGGAGGAGAACCCTGCTCAGGCAAAGGTGATCCTGGATAAATGTCTCAGAGCATCCCGGGCGAGGGAGGCTGCGAGAAAAGCCAGAGAACTGACCAGAAGAAAAAGCGTGCTGGATACCATCTCACTTCCGGGCAAGCTGGCAGACTGCTCGGAAAAAGATCCTGCAAAGTCAGAGATTTTCCTCGTAGAGGGTGACTCTGCAGGCGGCAGCGCAAAGCAGGGCCGCGACAGGATCAGACAGGCGGTTCTTCCTCTCAGAGGTAAGATTCTCAACGTGGAAAAGGCAAGACTGGACAGAATTCTCAACTCTGAAGAGATAAAGAATATGATCACCGCTTTCGGATGCGGTATCGGCAGCGAATTCGATGAGAAAAAGCTGAGATATCACAAGATCATCATCATGACAGATGCGGATGTCGACGGAGCCCATATCAGGACCCTTCTGCTGACATTCTTCTTCAGATATATGACACCGCTTATTGAAGGCGGCTATGTCTATGCTGCAAAACCGCCTCTCTTTATGACAAAGAGAAACAAAGAGGTCTATTACACATACAGCGAACCGGAGCAGGACAAGCTGCTGGAGAAGCTGAGCAGTGACGGAAAAGCAGGTAAAATAGACATTCAGAGATATAAGGGTCTTGGGGAGATGGATTTCCATCAGCTCTGGGAGACTACCATGGACTACAACAACAGAACCCTGATCCAGATCACTCTGGACGATGCGGCGGCAGCCGACGAGATTTTCACCATTCTCATGGGAGACAAGGTTCCGCCGAGAAAGAAATTTATAGAAGAAAACGCACAGCTTGCTGAGCTTGACATTTAAGAAAGGAGGGCGAAACATTGAGTACACTTTTAGAAGATACCAGACTTGAACAGCATGAGATATCCAAGGAAATGAAAAAGTCCTACATCGACTATTCCATGAGTGTCATTGTAGGCCGTGCCCTTCCTGACGTAAGAGACGGCATGAAACCGGTTCACAGGAGAATCCTTTACGGTATGAACCAGCTGGGTGTGACGCCGGATAAGCCGCATAAGAAATCAGCCCGTATCGTCGGTGAGGTAATGGGTAAATATCATCCTCACGGAGACAGTTCCATCTATGATGCCATGGTGCGGCTGGCCCAGGATTTCTCCACCAGATATATGCTGGTGGACGGACACGGAAACTTCGGATCCGTGGACGGCGACGGCGCTGCAGCCATGCGTTATACAGAAGCCAGAATGACACCTTTCTCTCTGCAGATGATCAGAGATATAGATAAGGATACAGTAGATTTTATTCCTAATTTCGATGGCGAAGAAAAAGAGCCTGTAGTTCTGCCGAGCCGTTATCCGAACCTTCTGGTCAACGGATCAAACGGTATCGCCGTAGGTATGGCAACCTCTATTCCGCCTCACAATCTGGGTGAAGTCATCGACGCAACAGTAAAGCTCATCGATGACGAGAACGCCACCGTGGAGGATCTGATCAAAATCGTCAAAGGTCCGGATTTTCCGACAGGCGCGCAGATTCTGGGAAAAAGCGGTGTAAGAGAAGCATACAGGACGGGTATCGGCAAGGTCAAGGTCAGGGCATGCTGCGAAATCGAAGAGACGACCAGAGGAAGATCCCAGATTATCGTGACAGAGATTCCTTTCCAGGTGAACAAGGCACGCCTCATCGAAAAGATGGCCGAGCTGGTCAAGGAAAAGAAAATCGAAGGAATTTCAGAGATACGCGATGAATCCAGCCGCAACGGCATGAGAATCGTCATAGAATTAAAGAGAGACGCAAATCCTCAGATCACACTGAACAGGCTGTATAAACATACGCAGCTGCAGGACAGCTACAGCATGATCATGATCGCGCTGGTTGACAAGCAGCCGAAAGTGCTGAACCTCTATGAGATCCTGGACGAATACCTGAAATTCCAGAAAGAAGTCGTAACCAGAAGAACCCGGTTCGATCTGCAGAAGGCGGAGGCAAGAGCCCATATTCTGGAAGGTCTGCGTATCGCTCTTGACAATATAGACGAGATCATCAAAATCATCAGAAGCGCCTATAACGATGCAAAGGAAAAACTGATGAGCCGGTTCGGTCTTTCAGAAATCCAGGCACAGGCCATTCTCGATATGAGACTGGCCAGACTGCAGGGACTGGAAAGAGAGAAGATAGAAAAAGAATACGCTGAACTGATGGAAAAAATCGCCTATTACAACTCTCTGCTGGCAGACGAAAAGCTGCTCATGGGCGTTATAAAAGACGAGCTTCTGGAGATCAAGGCAAAATACGGCGATAAGAGAAGAACCAGGATGGTCGCCGATGTGGACGAGTTCGACGATGAAGATCTGGTGGAAGAAGAAAAGGTTGCAGTCACGCTGACGCACCTGGGCTATATAAAGAGAGTTCCTGCAGACACCTATAAGGCCCAGAGAAGAGGCGGCAAAGGTATCACCGGAATCACCACCAGAGAGAATGACTTTGTCAAGGATCTGATCATAACTTCGACTCACGATTATCTGATGTTCTTTACCAATACAGGAAAGGCCCACAAGATCAAAGCTTACGAGATCCCTGAGGCCAACAGAACTGCCAAGGGTACACCGGCGGTCAACTTCCTGAACCTGATGCAGCGTGAAAGAATCACAGCCGTGATACCTGTACAGGAATTCTCAGAAGACAGATATCTGATTGCGGTGACGAAATACGGAATCATAAAGAAGACACCTCTTTCAGACTTCGATACAAAGAGAAAGACCGGTCTCATCGCCATCAATCTGAAGGACGATGATCAGCTGATAGGCATCAAGGAGACCACAGGCACCAATAACGTGATCATCGTGACAAAACACGGCAAATGCATCTGCTTCTCCGAAGAGGATGTAAGAAGCATGGGCAGAATCGCCGGCGGCGTCAGAGCCATCAAACTGGAAAAGGATGACGAAGTGGTCGCTATGGAACTGGTTGAGCCGGGTCAGGAACTGCTGGTTGTTACAGAGCACGGCTACGGCAAGCGCACACCTGTCAGGGATTACAAGATCCAGGTTCGCGGAGGTAAAGGTCTGCTTACCTATGACAAGGCCAAGTTCAAGAAGACAGGCGCGCTGATCGGAGCTATGGTCGTGGATGAAGATGATGAGATCCTGATGATCAATTCAGAAGGCATCATCATCAGAATCAGAGCAAATGAAGTGTCCAAGCTGGGAAGAGCCACACAGGGCGTCAAGATCATGAAGGTGGAAGATGACACCAAGATCGTCGCCATGGCCAAAGTCATCAGAGAGGATGACGAGGAGACGGAACCTCAGAAAAAGGAAAAGAAATCCAAAAAAGAGGACACGGATGAGCAGTTGACTCTTTAAAAAAGAATAAAACTGGTATATACTGAACCTGTACGGCCCTGCCGTACAGGTTTTTTAAAGGAGAGATATTTTATGGATAACTTGAAATTTTCAATACCGGGAAAGCCGGAATATCTGACTATGGTAAGACTTGCTATCGGATCCATCGCGTCGACGGCAGGCTTTGATATCGATGCGGCAGAAGATATCAAGACTGCGGTCAGTGAGGCATGCAAGAACGTTTCCTGTCACGGTTTCGAAGGATTCTCCGATAAATATGAACTGCAGTGCAGTGTGGAAAAAGGAAGGATTGAAATCATCGTCAAGGATGACTGCGATGAGCACACTCTGGCCAAACTTGCAAAGCCGTGCAGAAACTGCCCGAAAGAGGGAGACCTGGGAATTTTCGTGATCCAGTCTCTGATGAATGAAGTTGTATTCGGAAAAGAAACGGACGGACACAAGTCCATAAAAATGGTGAAAACTTTATGATGGAGCAAGAATTGTTTATCAGATATAAAAACAATCCAAGCATAGAACTCAGAAATGAAATCGTGGAAAAGCATCTCTACATGGTAGACATTCTCATCAGAAAATATCTGGGAAAAGGTGTGGAATACGACGATCTGTATCAGGTGGGCGCACTGGCGCTGGTCTCTGCAGTGGAACGCTTTGACCCGGATAAAGGCTACGAGTTCAGCTCTTTTGCCACGCCTACCATTCTGGGAGAAATTAAAAAATATTTCAGAGACAAGCAGTGGAGCCTGAAGGTTCCCCGCCGTCTGAAGGAGATCGCCGCCAAGGTCCAGGAGACCAAGGACAGGCTGTATACGGACTATCACAGAAAACCCACTGTGGAAGAAATCGCCGAAGTGACAGGATACACGCCGGAACAGATCATCGAGGCCATGGAAAGTTCCCGGGCCTACGGCACATATTCTCTGGACAAGACCTTCGATGAAATGGGAGAAGACGGGGAAAGCTCCTTCCTGGAGAAGTACACAGGCTTTGACGAAAAGGGCTATGAACGCATAGAAACCGGTGAGATCATCGAAAAGGTCATGGAAACCTTCAGTGATCAGTACCGGTATATCTTCAAGGAACGATTTCTCTACAACCGTTCCCAGGCAGAGATCGCAAAGACCTTAGGCGTGTCTCAGATGACGATTTCCAGAGCGGAGAGAAACATCATCCGTCAGTTTCAGGAGGAGCTTCACAAAGGGTAGACGGCAGAGTGACAGTGAACCGGCTGCCCTCTCCGAAGGTGCTTTCCGCCCTGACATCGCCTCCGTGGGCGCGGGCGATCCATCTGACCATGGAGAGACCCAGACCGAAGCTTTCCTCGCCGCCGGTTCTGGATTTATCAACTTTATAAAAACGATGGAAGATATTCTCCAGATCTTCCTTCCGGATGCCTATGCCGTTATCCTCCACCGTGATAACGGTATTTTCTGTATGGGGATCTTTTCGGAGTTTCAGAAGCACAGCAGAGTCTGCAGCATCAGGCCTGCTGTATTTCATCCCGTTGGTCAGCAGATTCATGATCATGCGCAGAATCAGTGTCTCGTCAGCATAGATGCAGATATCCGGCTGGATATCATGCTTCAGACAGATGCCCTTCTCTTCAGCGACCAGCGAAAGCTCCTCAGCGATGCTCTCGCACAGTACGGACAGGTCAAATTCCTCGCGTTCCAGCATCTTTTCCCTGTCCAGAGTTCTTGACATCTGAAGAAGCTGCTGGATCAGAGACATGGTGCGGCGGCACTGTCCCTGAATCATCTGCAGGGTCTCCTGGTATTCCTCCGGACTGCGAGTCTCCTGCAGCGCATATTCGCATTCTGCAAGCATGACAGAAACCGGGGTTTTCAGCTCATGTGAAACATCGGAAGAAAACTCCTTTTCCGCCTTGAATGCCTCTTCCAGTCTTTCTATCATCTGATTCAGAGTTTTGGAGAGATGATAGAGCTCATCTTTGTTTTTGCCCATAGGCAGCCGTCTGGACAGATCCTGACCGTTGCTGATGGAATCGGCTGCATCAGCAATCTCGGCAACAGGTATGAAAGCCTGCCTGGTGATCCGGCGGCCTGCCAGTATGACGAAAACGAGGATGGCGGGCAGAGCGATGAGAATGATCAGGGTCACCGCTTTGAGCGCCGTCAGCGATCCTTCCATGGCATAGATGCCCCTGACCCAGATTCCCTGACCGTTTTCATAGGTGTTGTAGAGATCGTAGATCAGGTAGGTTTCCCCGTCGGCGACCATCTGCTGGAATTCCCCTGCAGAAAGGGGCGTCCCTGCAGGAAATCCCTTCGGTACGGAACCTTTGATCAGTCTGCCGCCCTCTGTGTAGACCAGCAGCGTTACGCCCCGCTTGTAGGAGTCAAAATCGTCATCTATCTCGATGAAGTCGTTGCCGTATTCGATCTCGTCAAAGGAGTTCTGCACGGCCTTCATGACTGTGTCTCTGGAAGCGACACTGATCTGCCGCGATGAGACCAGCAGAAAGGCGATGAGAAGAAACACGGTGATAAAAATCATGGTCAGAGAATAGTAGAGGGTGACTCTTGTTCTGATAGATGTGTTTTTCATTTTCATATCATCAGTCTTCCTTTATAACATAGCCCATGCCGCGGACGGTCTGAATCAGCTTCTGGTCGAAGTCTGCATCCACCTTGCTGCGAAGGGTGCGGATATATACGTCGATGATGTTGCTGGCGCCTTCATAATCGTAATTCCAGATATGATGCATGATCTTTTCTCTGGACAGGACAATGCCCTTGTTGTGCATCAGATACTCCAGAATGGAGTACTCCTTTGCCGTCAGAGGAATCTCTCTGCCTTCCCGGAAGGCAGTTTTTTTATCCGTATCCAGGCTGAGAGGTCCTGCTGTGATGGTATTATCCACCCTTTCCACGCCGCTGCGTCTGATCATGACACGGATACGGGCGGAAAGCTCATCGAGGGCAAAAGGCTTGGTCAGATAGTCGTCAGCTCCGCTGTCCAGGCCTGCAACCTTATCTTCCACGGTACTCTTCGCTGTCAGAAGGAGCACAGGGGTTTTCAGCTTTCTGGCCCGCAGCTTTTTCAGCAGTGTGATTCCGTCGATACCGGGCAGCATGATATCCAGTACGATGGCGTCATACTCTGTTCCTTCTATATAGTCCAGAGCGTCACTGCCGTCATAGCAGGCGTCTATGGTATAGCCTTCGTTTTTCAGATGTTTGGCAACAGTCTGACAGAGGCGTTTTTCGTCTTCAACGATGAGAAGCTTCATGTTCTGTCCCCTTTCTTTCATTGTTAGTATAATGATATATCAAAAAAATGAATTTTCAATGAAATTTTTCATTTTATTTTCATTTTCGGAGGTTATTATAAGGCCATAATCAAAGAATAATACCTGGGAGGGAATAAAATGAATAAGATTTTAAACAAGAAAACGGGAATCATTGCCGCAATCGCGGTGGTGATCATCATCGCCGCGGTGGTCGTTTCCACCTCTTTCTCACAGGCGATGACTCTGGATGAAGCCAAGGAGATCGCAAGCAGATACGTGCCTGAGACGGCAAAGTTCGTGACCAGCGAAGAGGAAGAAAACAAGTTCGAAGTCATGTTTCACGATGACAGCGCAGGTGAAGGTTTCGAAGTAGAGGTGCACAAGGACACCAAAAAAGTGAAGAAAGTGGAATCCCAGCTGGACAACGATCTGGGCGGAGAGACCGTCAAGCTGACAGAAGATGAGGTCAAGGATATCATCAAAAAGAGATTTGAAGGCGTGACCAGCGTCAGCGTGACCCTGAACAAGGACAACGGTCTCTATGAATATGAAGCTGCTTTCAAGGCCAACGACTTTTACGGCGACGCTGATGTCCATCCGGAAAGCGGCGTGATCCTGGAGAGCACAGTCAAATACGGCACCGCTGTGACCATTCCGACCGATACGACAGAGGCATCCGGCGACAGTATCCTGACTTACGAAGA
This sequence comes from Emergencia sp., assembly GCA_051882975.1. Classification (GTDB taxonomy): domain Bacteria; phylum Bacillota; class Clostridia; order Peptostreptococcales; family Anaerovoracaceae; genus Senimuribacter. The sequence goes on along the minus strand of JBJESV010000008.1, from coordinate 629 downwards.
AGCTGAAGATGCGGCCATAAAGGCGGCAGGCGGCGGTTTCGTCAAGGATATCGACCTGGAGAAGACAAAGGACAGCTACTATTACGAGATCGAGCTGATCAAAGACAACATGGAGTATGACTACATCGTTGATGCATATACCGGAAAAGTGACGCTGGAAAACGAGCATGACAGCTATTTCGATTACGATGATGACGACTATGTTCCGTCACAGAGCAGCAGTTCTTCCGGCTCCTCCGGCAGCACAGGCAGCTCCTCCTCAGCAGGAACTTCTTCGGGCAGCTCCTCCAGCGATCTGATTTCCGCAGAGAAAGCAAAGTCCATCGTCCTTGCCAAGATACCAGGCGCAAATATCTACAAGCTGAAGCTGGAAAAAGATGACGGTATCTATATATACGAAGGTGAAGCCACTCTGGGCGACTATGAATACGAATTCGATATCGACGCATCCTCCGGTGTGATCATCGACTGGGATAAAGAGCACATCGAGCATGATGACGACGACGAGTGGGACGACTGATAACTAAAAGGCGCATATGAAACAAGAAAAAAGGGGAGCTTTCGCTCCGGCCGGCCTGACGGGTCAGCTGAGCGGCGCTCCCTTTTTTCTGTTCTTTTACTGATATTAT
>JBJESV010000007.1:0-5694 GCA_051882975.1 Emergencia sp. | reverse complement strand
ATAGTTATGCGCTTTTTTGCACAAAACTTACAAATGAAATGATAGTTCACAATGAACTTCCGGCAGGTAGGGCTGCTTCGCCGGCGCAAAACCGCAGAAAACAGGAAATATATGGAAGAAAACGGGAAGGGATCCGCCGGGCAGGGATGGGGAAATGGATTTTACCTCTTTCATTTTTCGCAAAAAACTGTTAGTATAAAAGATGTATATCGTTGAGGGGAGGATATTAATGAAAGAAAACAGGAAAAGACTAACCAGAAAAATACTGTCTGTCATCGTGATTGCAGCGGTTGCTCTGACCGCTGTGCTGTCGCCGGCTTTTGCCGATGACAGGGGCACCGAGTATGCGCTGCAGGCCAACCGGTATGCTCAGAATCTGAAGATGACAGAAGAGTGCAGCAAGCTTAATCCGGAACTGTATCTGGACAAATATCTGTCAGAAATGGTGGAGACCAGGCAGACTCCTTTAACCGAAGAGGAACAGAAGAATATAGAGAATCTGGCAAACCAGATCCTCAGAGAGAGCAAATACTACAGTTATTATATGTCAGATCTGGATAAGCTGCGTGCTTTCCACGACTGGATCACAGAACACTTCTATTATTATGGAGGCGAAGGCGTTGTGCAGAATCCTGCGCAGCTTTACGAGCTTTATCTCAGAGATGACGGCAGGATCCGCACATGGTGCAACGGATATTCCGCCATGCTGGTGGCCTTTGCCCGTTCCCAGGGCATCCCTGCAACCTCCGTCGGCGGACACTATATCCGCTGTATGAGCGCAACCACGGAAGCCAAGGCCGATGCATCCTGGCTTGCAGAATCGGAGAAGAGACCGCTGACCCAGAAGACCCACTGGTGGACTATCGCCTATGTCTGGAAGGACGGAAAGAAGCAGTGGGTGCAGATAGACTGCAACGCTGACTGCTACAACAGCTTTTCCACGGGAGACTGGACCTCGTCTCTGCCTTCGACCAAAGAAAAGTACGGGCATGTGCTCTTTGCACCGAACCTGACCACTTTCTCCAGGTCTCACATCATCTGGAGCATCCGCAAAGGGTCCAGAGATCTGAAGTTTATGACCGACCCGGATGAGAAACAGCAGCTGCTGGCTTTCCTGGAATATGAGGAGGACGGTATCAGCAACGGTTACCGGATCAACGGCGAGCAGTTTGACAAAACCGATGTTACCACCTGGTTCTCAGCCGACACAAAGTCGGAGACCAACGGTGCGGAAAAGCTTTACAGGCTCTATATGCCTGAGTATAAAGGGATCGCAGGCAGCCTGGATCTGACAGGCTTCTCGGCGCTGCGGAATGTGAAAGTATCCAGAAACAATGTCACAGGACTGAACCTGATTGACTGTCCGGACCTGGTAACTGTAGCTGCAGTCAACTGCAATGTGCAGCAGGCGGAACTGAACCAGTCAGGCAAGATGACCCTGATGAACCTGCTGGGCAATCCGCTGGTCAGCGCAAAGTATCAGTACAACGGAACCAGAACAGCCGAACTGACTGCGGAAGAGGGCGGAACCTTCCAGGTGAAATTTTACTATAACGCAAGCGGAAAACCGCGTCATATGCTGGTGGCTGTGCCGGAGAAGGGATATACCTTCGCAGGGTGGTACAACGGAGATAAGCTGGTGAGCAAAAAGACCACATTTATCTCCACCAGAGCGAGCAATTTCCACTATACGGCCAGATTTGTAAAGACGAAGACGACAAAGAGTACAAAGAAGACCTCGTAGCCTTCATGGATTCTTCACAGAAATCACATTTGCGCGCAGATGCGCAGACAGGGTATAATGGGATCAGAAACAGAAAATGCTGAATAGGAGAAAAAGAAATGACCAAGAAACTGATTACAGCTGTACTTTGCGCTGCGCTGATGCTGGCTTTCGTATCCTGCGGTGCGGAGAAAACAGCAGATGAACCTTCCGGCCTTGCCGCAGATGTGAAGGCGGTATGGGACGAGCTTTACGAATACGGAGAGCTTTCCGTGGCAGGGGAGGGAGAGACCCTTTCCAACGCATTCTTTGACTGGACTCTCAACAGCGTCCGGACGGAGACCTCGCTGAACGGTCAGGATGCGGCAGACGGCAAGAAATTTGTCGTGGTGAATATCACCGTCACCAATACGGAGGACTACGAGTACGAGACCGGCAACTTCGAGTTCCTGTGCATCTGCGGAACCGATGAGGATGATGAGGTCGAGACTATGAACAGCTTCTACGACGAGATGATCCAGGATGAATTTAACCTGAAAGCCGGGGAGACCGTCACGGGCGATCTGGTCTTCGAGGTGGATGAGGATGTGAGCGAAGTGCTCATAGACTATGAGGAATTCTGGTCTGACGGCAGCACAGGATCCACCAACTGGTTCGACCTGGTTCTGTAAGTCTGCGGAGGCGCATTTTCAGCGACTCGGGCACGCTTTTTCAGATTCTCTAATAAAAGTTGAGAAAAGGTGAAATTCACCCTTGCAAAAGGCGTGGAAATAGGATACAATATTGTGAAACAAAGGGGCGGCGTGTATACAGACAAGCCGTCCGTTTTCATAACCATTTTTAAGTAATTTGTATTTTTTTCTACAGGAAAATATTTTATTTTAGGAAAGGAGAAGCCCTTATGGCCCACTATTTTGACGAACCATCAAGAACCTTTAGCGAGTACCTCCTGGTACCAGGCTATTCCTCCAAGGAGTGCAGAGTTGAGAATGTCAGCCTGAAGACTCCGATCGTAAAATTCAAGAAAGGTGAAGAACCTTCACTGTCCGCAAATATTCCACTGGTTTCTGCCGTCATGCAGGCCGTTTCTGACGATAAAATGGCTGTTGCACTGGCAAAAGAGGGTGGAATTTCTTTTATATTCGGTTCCCAGCCTATCGAAAAACAGGCGGAAATGGTCAGAAAAGTCAAGTCCTACAAGGCAGGCTTTGTAAAGAGCGATACCAATCTGAGACCTGATCAGACTCTGGCCGATGTATTGGAACTGAAGGCAAGGACAGGCCACTCCACCATCGCCATCACCGAAGACGGCACGGCAGAGGGCAGAATCCTGGGACTGGTCACCAGCAGAGACTACCGTGTCAGCAGAATGTCCACAGACACCAGAATCAGCGAGTTCATGACACCGTTCGAAAAGCTGATCTACGCAAAGGAAGGATGTACCCTCAGCGAGGCCAACGACATCCTCTGGGACAACAAGCTCAATGCGGTTCCTGTCATCGACGACAACCAGAGACTGACCCACTTTGTCTTCAGAAAGGACTACGACAACCACAAATCCAATCCGAACGAGCTGCTGGATGCACACAAGAGATATGTGGTGGGCGCAGGCGTCAACACCCGCGACTACGAAGAGAGGATTCCTGCACTGGTGGACGCCGGTGTGGACGTGCTCTGCATCGACTCCTCAGAGGGTTATTCCGAATGGCAGCTTGACACCATCAAATGGGTCAGAGAGAGATACGGCGACACGGTCAAGATCGGCGCAGGCAACGTGGTCGACAAGGACGGCTTCAACTTCCTGGCAGACGCCGGCGCAGACTTTGTCAAGATCGGTATCGGCGGCGGCTCCATCTGCATCACCAGAGAGCAGAAAGGTATCGGCCGCGGACAGGCTTCTGCAGTCATCGAGGTTGCCGAAGCGAGAGACGAGTATTACAAGAGGACCGGAATCTACGTGCCGATCTGTTCCGACGGCGGTATCGTTTACGATTATCACATGACTCTGGCACTGGCCATGGGCGCAGACTTCCTGATGCTGGGAAGATATTTCGCCAGATTCGATGAGTCCCCGACAAACAAGCTGAATATCAACGGAAACTACGTGAAAGAATACTGGGGCGAGGGTTCCAACCGTGCCCGCAACTGGCAGAGATACGACCTGGGCGGCGATCCGAAGATGAAGTTCGAAGAGGGTGTCGATTCCTACGTGCCGTATGCCGGTTCCCTCCACGACAATGTGACCCTTTCTCTGAACAAAGTGAAATCCACCATGTGCAACTGCGGCGTTCTGTCCATTCCTGAACTGCAGGAAAACGCCAAGCTGACTCTGGTATCCGCAACTTCCATCGTGGAAGGCGGCGCCCACGACGTCATCCTGCGCGACTCTTCACAGAATGCGATCAGATAGCACAGGTATAAAGGAGAGAATATGAACAAAGAACTGATTATCGTGCTGGACTTCGGCGGCCAGTACAACCAGCTGATCGCGCGGCGTGTCCGCGAGGCCGGCGTGTACTGCGAAGTTCATCCGTATACCATGCCTCTGGAGGAGCTGAAGGCAAAGGAGCCGAAGGGCATCATTCTGACCGGCGGCCCCAACAGCGTCTACGACATGGCATCGCCGCATTACGATCCTGAACTCTTCAGGTGCGGCATCCCTATTCTGGGAATCTGCTACGGCGCTCAGCTGATGGCCTGGGCTCTGGACGGCAAAGTGGAGACTGCTCCTGTCAGCGAGTACGGCAAGACAGAGATCACCATCGACGACAAAGAAGGCGTTCTGAAGGATGTGGACGATACCACCATCATGTGGATGAGCCACACCGACTATATTTCCCAGGTGCCGGCCGGATTCACGGCTACGGCCCATACACCGGTCTGCCCGGTGGCAGCCATGGAAAACCGGGAGGCGAAGCTTTACGCGGTCCAGTTCCATCCGGAAGTGACCCACTCGGTTCAGGGCTTTGAGGTCCTGTCGGCCTTCGTCTACGGCCCGTGCGGCTGCAGCGGGGACTGGAGGATGGATTCCTTTGTGGAGACCACCATCAGGGAGATCCGCGAAAAGGTGGGCGGCGGCAGGGCGCTCTGTGCGCTGTCCGGCGGTGTCGACTCTTCCGTAGCTGCTGTGCTCATGTCAAAGGCTATCGGAAAGCAGCTGACCTGCGTCTTTGTGGACCACGGTCTCCTGCGCAAAAATGAGAGCGAAGAGGTTGAGGCGGTGTTCGGACCGGACGGCGCCTATGACCTGAACTTTATCCGCGTGGATGCCCGCCAGCGCTTTTACGATAAGCTGAAAGGCGTCACTGAGCCGGAGGCCAAGCGCAAAATCATCGGCGAGGAGTTCATCCGCGTCTTTGAAGAGGAAGCGAAGAAGATCGGCGCCGTGGACTATCTGGTTCAGGGTACGATTTACCCGGATGTGATCGAATCGGGATTAGGCGATTCCGCGGTCATCAAGAGCCACCACAACGTGGGCGGCCTGCCTGACTATGTGGATTTTAAGGAAATCATCGAGCCGCTCCGCATGTTGTTCAAGGATGAGGTGCGTCGTGCCGGCCTGGAGCTGGGCATTCCTGAATATCTGGTCTTCCGTCAGCCGTTCCCTGGTCCGGGTCTCGGAATCAGAATCATCGGCGAAGTCACCGAGGAAAAGGTGAAGATCGTCCAGGATGCGGACGCTATTTACCGGGAGGAGATTGCAAAGGCGGGGCTGGACAAAGAGATCAACCAGTATTTCGCCGCTCTGACCAACATGCGCTCCGTAGGCGTTATGGGCGACTTCCGAACCTACGACTACGCCGTGGCTCTCCGCGCGGTGACAACCAGCGACTTCATGACAGCCGAATCCGCAAAGCTGCCGTGGGATCTGATCGAAACCGTCACCACCCGCATCGTGAACGAGGTTGACCACGTCAACAGAGTATTCTACGACTGCACGGGCAAACCGCCGGGAACGATAGAGTTTGAAT
>JBJESV010000006.1:27391-70764 GCA_051882975.1 Emergencia sp. | reverse complement strand
CACCAACATCATCCAGCCGTTCTGGGCTCTGCCGTTCATGGGCCTGTTTAAGATCGATTTCAAGAAAATCATTCCATACACCGTATTTGTTGCACTGGCAGCATTTATCTTCAACTGCCTGTACATCTATTTCATCTATTAATCAGGAGGCGAAAAAGATGAAGGACAAAGTAATCATCACCGCGGCGCTGACCGGCGGTGCAACACCGAAGGAACTGAACGAGAATCTTCCCATGACACCGGAAGAGATCGCAGAAGATGCGTACAGATGCTGGAAGGCCGGCGCAGCTGTAGTCCATCTTCATATGCGTAACGAAGACGGTTCCGGATCTGCTGACCCGGAAAAGTTCCGCAGAACCATCGAGCTGATCCGATCCCACGAGGACTGCGATGTGATCATCAACTGCACCAACATCGCCCATCTGGGACCGGACCTGACCACAGAGCAGAGACTTGCACCTTTCCGTGAAGTCCCCGGCATCGAAATGGGATCCTTTGATGCAGGAACTATCAACTGGGGCTGCAGCGCATCCTTCAGCAATCCCCCTGCCCTCCTGGACGATCTCTCAAGACTGTATCAGGAGAAAGGCATCGTCCCGGAACAGGAGATCTTCGACACCGGCATGATCGGAAACTGCGAATACTATGCGAAAAAAGGCCAGCTGCCTACTCCGATGTATTTCCAGTTCGTTCTGGGTGTCCTTGGCGGCGGTCCTGCCACCGTTGAAAACCTGACCCATCTGGTGCACATGCTGCCGGAAGGCTCCCTCTGGTCAGCCTTCGGTATCGGAAAGAGCCACCTTCCGATCATGTATACCGCCCTGGCCCTCGGTGCAGACGGCATCCGGGTCGGTCTGGAGGACAACGTCATGTATTCCAGAGATGTGAAAGCCACCAACCTGATGCTGGTCGAGCGGGCGGTCCGTGTAGTCAGAGAGTTCAACAAGGAGCCGGCAACCCCTGCTGAAACCAGAGAAATTCTCGGAATCAGACCTCTCGTGAGGTAGAACATACATAACATACCTTGTTCTCTTCAATAGCAAAAACGCCATACCGGAATATCTCATTACTCCGGGTATGGCGTTTTTTCCGTACATTCTGATACTGTCTGTTACAGACTGTAGGTGCAGCTTACCACGCTGCTGGTCTTGTCTTCACCTTTGCGGACAGCTTTGACCTTGTAGTAGGCCTTCTTGTTTTCTTTGACCTCGTCGTCCAGATAGCGGGTCTTGTCCTCATCTACAACTGCAATCAGCTTGTAGGTTCCGTTCCTGGAATAGCTCCGGTAGACCTCATAAGATTCGGCGCTGGTGGATTTGAGCCAGGTCAGCCGGATACCCTCCGCAGAGCGGATCACACGGGCAGAAAGCTTCGGCGTCACATATTTGCGGTATTTCACCGGTTTGGACACCATGTTGATATACCCGTACTTGCCGTAGTAGTTCAGAAAGTCCGAAACCGAACCGCTGCAGTAGCAGATCTTGTTGTAACTGCAGAAGTTGTTGTCCGCCCAGTAGACCTTGTCCTCCGTGACCTGAAGCAGGACCACGGAATGTCCGTAGCCTCCGTTGAAGGAGCTGCCGCAGGACAGTCTGAGATGGGTCCCGGCCTTGGCGTTGAGACATTTGGCCAGGAAGTTCTTTCTGTTGAATCTGAGTCCATCGTAATATCTGGTGTTGTTGACATCCGTCAGAAGGTCGTTGACCTTTACAGCGTAGCCGAAGCACTGTCCACCGCTGTCAAACTGGGTGTGGTGCCTGTACCTTCCGAACAGATAGTCGATGGCGGATGCAGCATAGTCATCGGAAGTGCATGTGCTGCCGGAAAAGGTGATCCCTTCCTCGAAGGCGTAGACCGAAACCGTTCCTGCCGGAAGCATAACGACAGTCAGGATCAGTGCCGTCAGGAGGGATACAGTTTTTTTTCTCATTGGGTACTCCTTTGAATGAAGCGACAGCGTTCATCTCCGGACCCGTTAACCCTTTATCTTGTCTTTTATTTTACCTTACGCCATTTCTGATGTCAATATTCCCTTTTCCGCCCCCTCGGCTATAGATGTTTCTCGCAGAGCTGTGCGATGGTACAGTTTTCGCAATCCGGCTTTCTTGCCGCACAGCAGTTCCGTCCGTGAAAAATCAGGGAATGATGGGTTCTGGACCATCTGGACTCCGGGATGGTCTCCATCAGGGCAAGTTCCGTCTTCAGCACGTCTTTTTCGCTGACGAAGCCGATTCTGTTTGCCACGCGGAATACATGGGTATCCACGGCGATCCGCTGCTGGCCGAAGCCTACAGACAGCACAACATTGGCGGTCTTTCGACCCACGCCCGGCAGTTCCACCAGTCTGTCGTAGTCCTCCGGCACCTGTCCGTCATACTTCTCAGCCAGAACCTTTGCCATGCCCACGATATTTTTTGATTTGGTCTTATACATGCCGATACGCCTGATATAGCTGCTGACCTCCTCCGGATCGGCATTTCCGAGGGCAAAAGCATCCGGGTAAGCCTCAAAGAGGGCCGGAGTCACCTGGTTTACACTTTTGTCAGTGGTCTGGGCGGAAAGGGCCACTGCCACGATGAGCTGGAACACATTCTGATGATGCAGCGCACATTCCGCATCTGGATAAGTTTCCTCCAGAATGTCCAGTATTCTGTCAATTGTTTCTCTTTTCATAGGTTGATTATACAAAAAAAATCCCTTTTTGACAACCTGTCCGGTCTTGACAAAATTGTATTCAAAACATATAATTGTATCCAGTTCAGCAGGAGGTTTGATCAGAATGTCGATTATTCAGTATCTGGAGGACGGCAAAAGCAGCAGCCAGCCTCTTTCCAGCAATCTGTACACGGAGCTCCAGGAGGATATCCTGACCGACAGGCTCCGTCCGGGCGACAAGCTCACAGAACAGAAGATCTGCAACGAATATAAAGTGAGCCGCACACCGGTCCGGGAGGCTCTCCGCCAGCTGGAGATGGACGGCCTTATAGAGAATATTCCCAACCGGGGCGCCTTTGTTCTCGGTCTTTCAGATCAGGATGTGGAAGATCTGCACGTTCTTCGCCAGGCCGGGGAGATCCAGGCGGTCAGATGGGCCATCGAGAGGATCACAGAGGAGGAAATGGACGAGCTGGAGGAGACTTTTGAGTTCATGGAGTTTTACACCATGAAGAAGGATATCAGCAAGATGCAGAACATAAACACCGCATTCCATCAGATCATCTACAACGCGACTCACAACAGGATGCTGATCCAGACACTCTCGTCCTATCAGACCTACATCCGGTACCGCAATCCTTCCAACTGCTACGCACCTGACTATCTGACCGATGTTCTGGCCGAGCACCGGGCAGTCTTTGACGCCTTCAGAGCAGGTGACGTGGAGGGCGGCGCGCTGGCCATGAAGATTCACATGGAGAATTCAAGAAAGAGGAAGTTCAGATAGACTTTATATTCCGCCGGCTTTAGATGCAAGCCTGCGCAGAAATCCCGCCAGACCGCCGGTCTGGCTTTTTTCTTCCCCGTAAACAGGCTGCTCTGCGGCTTTCACCGCCTGCTGCATCAGAGACAGCTGGGCGTCTGTCTTTTTTTCATCTTCTCCCCGGGCGGCCTTTGCATATGTACCGTCCGGCTGCAGCACTCTCCCCTTCACATTGTCGCTGAAGCACAGCTGCAGGATATTGCGGATCTTCTCTCTGGCTTCCCTGTCGAGGACCGGGCAGGCCACTTCCACACGCCGCTCGGTGTTTCTGGTCATGAAATCAGCTGAAGAGATGAACATCTTTTCAGCTTCTCCCTTTCCGAAACAGTATATCCTGGAATGCTCCAGAAATCTGCCTACGATGCTCTTTATCATGATATTGTCAGTTTTCCCTTCTATGCCGGGCAGAATGCAGCATATGCCCCGGACGATCATCCGGATCTGAACGCCGGCACAGGAGGCCTGTTTCAGCTTTTCTATTATATCCAGGTCGGTGACGGAATTCAGCTTCAGAGTGACAGAACCCTCACTGCCCTTTTCTATCTCTTCGTCAATGAACTCGATAACCGCCTTCTTCAGAAGATGCGGTGACACCAGCAGCTGCTCATACTTTCCGTCTGGATTTCCGATGGCAAGATTCTTGAAAAACTCCGCCGCATCCCGGCCGATACTCTGGTCTGCCGTGATCAGAGACAGATCTGTGTACTGTTTTGCTGTCTTTTCGTTGTAGTTTCCGGTTCCGATCTGGGTGATGTACCGTATGGCTCCCCTTTCTCTGCGCGTGATCAGGCAGACCTTGGAGTGGACCTTGTAGGATTCGAAACCGTATATCACCGTGCAGCCCGCGTCTTCCAGCCGTTCTGACCAGTCGATGTTGTTCTGCTCGTCGAAGCGGGCCCTCAGTTCGATGAGAACGGTCACATCCTTCCCGTTTTCTGCAGCGGCGCAGAGATACTCCACCACCTTGGCCTGGCTGGCCAGCCTGTAGATGGTGATCTTTATGGACACCACAGAAGGACTCTCCGATGCCTCTTTCAGCAGCTGAAGAAAAGGCTGCAGAGATTCGAAAGGCAGAGAGAGCACTACATCCTTCCTTTCCACCTGCTCAAAGATGCTGCGGGACAGGTCGATGGACGGATTGTCCTGGGGGACAAAAGGTCTGTAAGTCAGCGCCCGTGCTTTATCCTCCGTCAGCTGGCCGGCCAGGTCAAATGCATAATCCAGTCTGAAGGGTATGGTCGTGAAGAAGACCTGTTCCTCCCTGACGCCGATGTGCTCCGTCAGATAGATCAGGAACTCTCTGCTGACAGGTCCGGAAAGTTCCAGGCGTACCGCGCCCAGTCTCCGGCGCTGTTTCAGCACTCTTTTCATCTTCCTGCGGAAATCGTAGCCGAAGTCGAAAGCCTCGTCGTCCGCGTTGATATCCGCATTGCGGGTGATGCACATGGAGACTTTCTCCTTTATGGTATAGTTCTCAAAGATCTCATCCAGCCAGGCGCTGATGATCTCCTCTATACGTATGTAGCGGACATCGTTCTCCTTCAGATAGATGATCGGAGGCAGAATCGCCGGAACCGGAATGAATGCAAAGACCTCCTTGTTCTTGTGGGAGAGCCGCGCAGCCACATGAACCGTCTTGTTCTGCAGATGCGGGAACGGATGATGCTGATCCACGATCTGCGGAGACAGTACGGGTGCGATATACTCATGGAAAAATTTCTTCAGGTATTTCTTCTCCTCGTTTTCCAGTTCTCTGTAGGATAGATTGCAGATGCCGTGAAGACGGAGCTGTTTTTCCAGATCGTCATAAGTCCGCTCCCGCTTTTCGTAAAGGCGGCCCACTTCGGCGTAGATGGCCTTCAGCTGTTCTTCTGCATTCATGCCGGATTTTTTATCCACAGGGCTCTCCTTCAGATGCATCAGTTCAGAGAGGCTGCCCACTCTTATCATAAAAAACTCATCCAGATTGCTGGTGAAGATGGAGACGAATTTCAGTCTTTCAAGGAGAGGCACGGTCTCGTCAGCGGCCTCCTCCAGAACCCTTTCGTTGAACTTCAGCCAGGAAAGCTCCCTGTTCTGCGTATATTCTCTATGCATGCTGTTTCACTTCCTCCTGCAGCTTATAATACAGATATCCTTCGCGTACTCCGTGGGATACCGTTGTAATCCTGTCTGCGCCGAAATAGTCTGCAGCCGCCGAAAGCACGGCGATGCCCGGCAGCAGCGTGTGTATACGTTCCGGCGCGGTTTTCAGTATTGCTTTCATCATCTTCCTTTTGTCCCATTTCATTTCCAGAAGCCTGTGAAGAAAATCCGTTTCGTAGGTATCATTTCCCTCTCCCGGCTTCATCTCCCTGTTGTACAGTTTCAGAGCAGCCCGCGCCGTTCCTCCCACTCCGCAGAGACTCGCCGTATCTGCAAACAGCGGTGTGATGCTGAGCCGTGCAAGCTCCGCCCTGGTCTCATCCTGGATTCTGCGGATCTCCCGTTTATCCGGAAGAAGACCGTCGACAAATCTGTTGTACATGTTCAGTGAGCCTACAGGCAGAGATTCTGTAACCAGCGGCTTTCCTCCGCTGTAGACCGCGATTTCCGTGCTTCCTCCTCCGACATCAGCCAGGATCCCGCTCTGATCTCTGCGGCCGCTTTCCATAACTGCGCCGTAGTAGTCGAAAAAGGCCTCCTGCCTGCCGCTGAGCACATCCACTTCCATTCCGGTCTCCTCTCTGATTGCCGCCACCACCTCATCCGTATTGCTGATATTTCTCAGAGATGCGGTGGCAAAAGGAAAGATGCCGTCAAAATGGAAGGTGTCAATGAGGATTCTGATCTCCGTCAGGATGTCCAGACATGCCCGGATGCCTTCCCCGCTCATACTGCCGTCCCCGCCCACATAGCCGATCAGTCCGGCAGAGTATTTTTTGTTCATGACCGGCACCAGTCTTCCGTCTCTGCAGTGGAAAATCACCGCACGGACCGTATTGGAGCCGATATCTATCACCAGATACAAAAGATCACCCTTTCTTTTTCATTTCGCTCTATTATATTGACTCCATGTTAAGATCAATACCTTTATTCTGTTAAATCCGGGTAAAATAAAAGAGAACCCGAAGGTTCTCTGAAATAATTCATATGAAAACTGCAGATTCTAACACTTTCTCTTCTTGTTGACAAAGTGGTTCAGGATGCCCCCGCCGATGATGATGACCGCTGCCACGACGACCACCTTTTTGGCCGCCTCCTGGGGCATCTGGCTCTTCGGTCCGATGGTCTCCTCGTAGAAGGTCAGAGTGTATTCCACCTCGTGAGGCGTTCCCATGGCTGTGGTATCGGCGATGACACTCATCTCCTCATCCATGACAGCGATAGGAATGACAAAGGTGGAATTGCCGCCGTCCAGATTTGTATTGATGTACTTTCTGTTGCCTACGATCATGTAGTCGTAGTTGGAACTGCTCCACACCAGCTGTGCATATGCCTTTCCCTCCTTCACCTTCATGAGGGTCGGAGAAGAGACTGTGGCCTTTCCGCTGCCCCCTGCGATGGTGACTTCTATGGAATACTCCCCGTCTTCCAGATCGATGTCCATGGCTTCCACAGGCTGCCGGCTCTCCAGATCATCGTTTCCCGCCTGGGCGCTTTCTTCCCCCTGCTGCTCCTTCATTGCGGATTCTATGGCATCGTAGTCGGGAAGCTCCACCAGAAGGGCGCTCTCCGGAAGGGTCGATGCGTCAAAGAGAATCACCTGGTCATGCCATTTTCCGTCACCTGTACTGTAAAACGCGCATTCCAGGCCTTTGTCCAGGGCATCCACCGGCATAACAAAGGCAGGCAGACCTTCATCGCTTTCGTCGCAGTCGATATACCCGCTCTCCTTTGCAGATGCCGCATCGGAAGCTGTGCCCATGTAAAGCATGGTGTACTCCTCTGCCCCTATGGTTATGACTGCCTCCAGGCTGCCGTCTGACGCCTGCAGCTGGGCATTTCTGATCTCAGGATCAGAACAGGCCGTATCCGTTCCTATGGAATAGGTTCCGTCCTTCACATCTCTTCCGTATATGGGAAGCATGCCGTATTTCCCCACCTGGGAGGTCCCGCCTGACGCTGCCGAAACCGCAGCCGGCATACCGGCCGTCACGCTGATGACAACAGCCGCCGCGCACAGGCAGATACTGATTTTCTTCATCAAATTACTCATATATTCTGTCTTCCGTTTTCTCTGAATTTGTCACTGTCTCTGACACACAAAAATAATATATCATACAGTTTCGCCGATGTAAAGAAGGTATTTTTACCCGTACTTTTTCTCTTTCTCATTGAAAAAAAGCGGTCTCAATAGTATAATAGAATCGTCTGTATGATCGTCCGGCAGGCCGCCGGATGGTCCGTAAAATGTGCTGAAAAGGAGATAGTAGTTATGAATGGAATATTATATGGAGTAGGTGTCGGTCCGGGAGATCCGGAACTGATGACACTGAAGGCAGTCCGCATGATAAAGGAGAATCCGGTCATCGCGGTACCCGGTGCAGATGTAAAGGAAACCGTCGCCTATAAGATTGCGGTCCAGGCTGTTCCTGAGCTGGCAGACAAGGAGCTTCTGCCGATCTACATGCCGATGACCCACGATCAGGCGGAGATGGATCTGAACCACGCCAAGGGCGCTTCTGTCATCGAAAGCTACCTGGAGAGGGGCGTGAACGTGGTATTTCTCACTCTGGGAGATCCGACAATCTATTCCACTTTTTCATATATTCAGAAGAGAGTCAAGGAACACGGATACCAGACTGTTCTGGTCAGCGGAATTCCTTCTTTCTGTGCAACTGCAGCCCGCATGGATATCTCTCTGGCGGAGTGGAACGAGCAGCTGCATATCGTGCCTGCTGTCCACAAGCTGGATGCCAGCCTGGATCAGGACGGTAACTATGTACTGATGAAATCCGGAAAGAAGATGAAGGACGTCAAGGCCATACTGGCTGACAGCGGACGTGACGTGGTCATGGTCGAAAACTGCGGCATGCCCGACGAGCATATCTACAGAAGTGTGGAAGAGATCCCTGACGATGCGGGATATTATTCCCTGATCATTGCAAAGGAGCAGAAGACTTCCAGATGATAGAAACGAGAAATCTGACAAAGAAATTCGGTGATTTCACTGCTGTCGACTCTCTGAATCTCTCTATCGAGAAAGGCGAATTCTTCGGCCTGCTGGGTCCCAACGGAGCCGGAAAGACCACGACGATCAGTCTTCTTTCAACTCTGCTCCTGCCCACATCGGGAGAGATTCTCATAGACGGACAGGTTCTGACACGCCAGCGGCCGGAACTGAAAAGGAAAATCAGTGTCATCACTCAGGAGTATTCCATGCGTCAGGACATGAACATGGATGAGATCATGGAATATCAGGGCAGACTGTATTTCATGCCTCTGAAGCAGATCCGGGCCCGCACTGAGGAGCTTCTGGAGTTCTGTGACCTGATCGATTTCCGCAAACGCAGCGTGCGTAAGCTTTCGGGCGGCATGAAGCGCAAACTGATGGTCTGCCGGGCTTTGCTCACGGAACCTGAGATTCTTCTGCTGGACGAGCCGACCGCAGGGATGGATGCCCTGTCCCGCAGGCAGATGTGGAATCTCCTGAGGAAACTGAACGAAAAGAATCTGACCATTCTGCTGACCACCCATTACATGGAGGAGGCCCAGGTGCTCTGCAACCGGCTTGCCATGATGAACAAAGGAAAACTGGAAGAGGTGAACACGCCGTCCGCTTTCATAGAAGGTCTCGGCGCCCATGCTGTGGACGAGATCCTTCCTGACGGAACGACCAGGAGCCGTTTCTTCGCCACACGCGATGAAGCGATCCGCTTTCTCGGCGGCATCACCGGACAGGCGGTTCTCCGCGAGACGACGCTGGAAGACGTGTTCGTGGAACGGGTCGGAAACCGTCTCTCCCCTCAATAATATGCAGATTGGAGCTTAATAAATGGGAATAATTACAGTTTTATGGGAAAAATGGGTGGAATTCAGACGGGACTTCTACAAGATCACTCTGGCCGCCATGGTGGCGCCGCTGATGTATCTGATCGTATTCGGTCTGGGCATTCAGACCACGTCCCACGGTGAACCCTATCTGAACTTCCTGATTCCGGGCATCGTCTCTCTGACGACAATGACCGCCAGCTACAACGCTATTGCACAGAATCTCAACGTTCAGAGACTCTACGAGAGGGCCTTTGACCAGGTCATGATCTCGCCTACGCCCCTGTGGCAGTTCATCGTCGGACAGATTCTGGGCGGCAGCCTGCGCGGTCTGTATGCCGGCGTGCTGATCCTGATTCTGACCTTTCCGATCAAGACAGGACTGATCTTCAACGGACTTTCCTTTATCATCCTGCTTATGAACGGTGCAGTCTTTGCGGCAGTCGGGGTTGTCGTATCCTTCGTGGCCAAGAACCATACCGATGCGCCCCGGTTTTCCAACTACATCATCATGCCGATGTCCTATCTGTGCAACACTTTCTTCTCTGCAGACTCCATGCCTGCAGGACTTCGACAGGTGATCTACGCCCTGCCTCTGTCTCAGACCAGCGGCATGATCAGGAGCATCGCATCGGGAGGAAGCCCGGGCGTGACAGGCTTCGTCGTTCTCTTCATCTATCTGATCGTACTGACAGCGATTTCGTTCTGGTTCATATATAAAAAGAAAAACCTGTAAAAAAAATTCCCTGAAACGTTCAGGGAATTTTTTCTGTGCTTATTCAGTTCTGAAGATCAGTTCCGTTCCGTCAGAGTCGATGACGACTGTATCGCCGTCGATGATGTCGCCTCTGATCAGTCTGGAGGCCAGCGCTGTCTCGATATTCTTCTGCAGATACCGTTTTACCGGTCTTGCGCCGTAGTTCGGATCGTAAGCCTCGCGAGCGATAAACTGCTTGCCTGCTTCTGTCAGCTTCAGGCTGATTTCACGCTCTGAAAGACGCTTTTCCAGACCTTTGAGAGACAGGTCGATAATCCTTGTGATCTGCTGTTCTGTCAGCGGACTGAACACGACGATGTCGTCCACACGGTTGAGGAACTCAGGTCTGAAGTAGTTCTTCAGCTGATTCTCCACATCTTCCTTTGTCTGCTGATCTATGGTTCCGTCTTCTCTGATATTGTCGATGAGCTGGCTGCTTCCGATATTGCTCGTCATGATGACGATGGTGTTCTTGAAGTCCACCGTTCTGCCCTGGTTATCGGTCAGACGGCCGTCATCCAGCAGCTGCAGCAGGATATTAAAGACGTCCGGATGGGCTTTTTCTATCTCGTCGAAGAGTATGACGCTGTAAGGCCGTCTTCTCACAGCCTCTGTCAGCTGACCTCCCTCGTCATAGCCCACGTATCCCGGAGGCGCTCCCACCAGTCTGGACACGGAGTGTTTCTCCATATATTCCGACATGTCGATACGGATCATGTTCTTCTCCGTATCAAAGAGAGCTTCCGACAGGGCCTTGGCAAGCTCGGTCTTGCCCACGCCGGTCGGTCCCAGGAAGATGAAGGAGCCGATCGGCCGGTTTTCATCCTTCAGTCCTGCTCTTGCACGCAGGATCGCTTCAGAAACGGCAAGGACGCCTTCCTCCTGGCCTACTACACGCCTGTGCAGGATATCCGGCAGTTTCAGCAGCTTCTCCTTCTCGCTTTCCACCAGTTTGGCTACCGGAATTCCGGTCCATACGCTTACAACTTCTGCGATTTCCTCTTCGCCTACTTCTTCTTTCAGCAGACGGTTCTCTCCAGAAGCTTCTGCTTTGGCCTTTTCCGCCTCCAGCTTCTTCTCCAGTTCAGGCAGCGTACCGTATTTCAGCTGGGCCAGTTTCTCCAGATCGTAGTTTCTCTCAGCCTCTTCCATCTGATGTCTGACTTCTTCGATCTGTTCTTTGGTACCCTTCAGTTCTGTAATGGCCTTCTTCTCATTTTCCCACTGAGCCCGCATGGATGCGTTCTCTTCTTTCAGCTGGGACAGCTCCTTCTCCAGTGTCTCCAGCCGTGCCATGGATCCTCTGTCGGTCTCCTTGCTCAGTGCCTGCTTTTCGATCTCCAGCTGCATGATCTTTCGGGAAATCTCATCCAGTTCAGCCGGAAGGCTGTCTATCTCTGTACGGATCCGGGAGGCAGCCTCGTCCATCAGGTCTATGGCCTTGTCCGGCAGGAATCTGTCGGAGATATACCGGTCTGACAGTGTGGCGCAGGCGATCAGAGCATTGTCTGTGATCCTGACCCCATGGTGAATCTCAAACCGTTCCTTCAGCCCTCTCAGAATGGAGATGGTATCCTCCACACTCGGCTGGTCTACCATAACCTTCTGGAAACGGCGTTCCAGAGCCGCATCCTTCTCGATATACTTTCTGTATTCGTCCAGAGTTGTCGCACCGATGCAGTGCAGTTCGCCTCTGGCAAGTTTCGGCTTCAGAAGATTGCCGGCATCCATGGAGCCTTCCGTTCTGCCGGCTCCGACGATATTATGGATCTCGTCTATGAACAGGATGATTCTGCCTTCGGATTTCTCCACTTCGCTGAGCACTGCTTTCAGACGTTCCTCGAATTCGCCTCTGAACTTGGCTCCTGCGATCAGGGCGCCCATGTCCAGGGCAAAGATGGTCTTGTCCTTCAGCCCCTCCGGCACGTCTCCGTTGAGAATTCTCTGTGCCAGACCTTCGACCACGGCAGTCTTGCCGACGCCAGGCTCACCGATAAGGACCGGATTGTTCTTGGTCCTTCTGGAAAGGATCTGGATGGCGTGTCTGATCTCGCTGTCACGGCCGATGACAGGATCCAGCTTGCCTTCTCTTGCCATCTCCACCAGATCACGGCCGTATTTGTTCAGCGCATCGTAGTTTTCCTCCGGATTCTGGCTGGTGACCCGCTGGTTCCCCCTGACCTTTGACAGAGCATCCAGAAACTTCTCCTTTGTAATATGATACTTGGCAAAGATCTTTGCAGACGGAGTGCCGTGCTCCTTGAGCAGAGCCAGGTAAAGGTGCTCTACGCTGACATATTCGTCCTTGAACTGCTCGGCCTCTTTCTCCGCGTTCATCAGAAGCTGATTCAGTCTTCTGGATGCGTAGATGTTGTCCGCATCGCCGGAAACCTTCGGCAGTTTCTCGATCTCTTCCTGCAGCTCTGCAATCAGATAGGCCGGTTCCACTTCCATGTACTTGAGAAGTTTAGGAATCAGACCGTCCTTCTGCATCAGCAGCGCCAGATGGAGGTGTTCTCCGTCCAGCATCTGGTGCCCTTCTGAAATGGCGATGTTCTGGCAGTCCATGATAGCGGACTGTGCGTTCTGTGTAAATTTCTCTATATTCATCATATTCACCCCCTGATGTTCAATGAGTTTATCTATATTTTCAATCTCTGCTATTATTCTATACCCGCTGCGGCAAAAAGTAAAGAACTTTTTTAGCACTCACCTTAAAAGAGTGCTAATAATTTTATATGGCATTGCAGGCAGCGTACTTTTTGACATAACGGGACCGTTTCTCCAGACATAAGGAAAAGACCTCCGAAGAGGTCTTTCAGTTTAAAGGTTTATCAGAACACGATGACATTCATGACCCAGCTGTAGATGAATCCGACGCACGGTCCCAGGACATAATCTGTCACATTGAGCAGGATCAGAATCAGCAGGATCAGGAAACCCTTGTCGTACACCTTGTAGTACCAGCTGTATTTTCTCAGATTGAAAATCTCCGTCAGGATTCCGAAACCGTCCAGCGGCGGAACCGGCAGCAGATTGAATACCATCAGAATGATATTGATATAGATCACATAGTCCAGGATCTGGATCAGCACGCTTCCCATCTCTGTAAAGATCCAGTGCGGCGCAGCGGTGAACAGAGCTTTCACGATCAGGCCGAAGGCGATGGCGATGAGAAAGTTCATGGTCACGCCGGCTATAGACACCAGAAACTCGTCTCTCCTGCGGTGCCTGTAGTATCTCGGATCGATCTGTACCGGAATGCCCCATCCGAAGCCGGCAAAGAGCAGAGCCAGAAATCCCAGTGGATCCATATGCGCTGCAGGATTGATGGTCAGCCTTCCCTGCACCTTCGGCGTGGGGTCTCCCAGAGCATAGCTGACGATGCCGTGGGCGAACTCGTGAAAAGACAGACCTATGATGATACCCGGCAGGATCAGCAGCTTCTCCATGAACCAGTCTCCCGGATCAGAAAAGCCTCCGTCAAGCAGATTCAGTATGACCATCGCGATTATGATGATAAACGCCGGTGATTGGATAAATCGTTTCAAGTTTTTTAATCTCCTTCCCGATATATTTCTCATTATTTTATCACATTTACGAACATTTGGAAATATGATATTACAAAGATGACCCTTGCGGTCAAAATTGAAAGGTGGTATCTTAATGAATAATACGCTTGTATGTATTGATGTCTACACTGTCTCAGCCGGAGACACCCTTTACACCATTGCGCAGAAGTACGATCTGCCGGTCAGCCTGCTGATGAAGGTCAATCAGATCACCAATCCCTACAATCTGCAGACCGGCACCCGGCTGTGCATCCCCGGAGACCCTTCTCAGCTGCCTCAGGAATGCCCGCAGCCCCAGAAGCCTCAGCCTCTCATCCACGTGGTGAAAGCCGGGGATACCCTTTACTTAATCGCCAGGATGCACGAAGTGAAACTGGATGACCTCATGGCGGCAAACCCGGGCATCGACCCTTACAACCTGATGATCGGAACTGAACTGATAGTTCCGGTATAAGTTTCGGATCCGGATGCAGAAAGGCCGCTGCACAGCCGGAGAATCCTGCATGTTCTGCGTTTTCTCTGACCGGGCGGCGGCCCTCTCCTTTTCTATTTCTTTTCTTTTCTCGTGGACTGGTTGTTTCTGCTGCCGCAGTCCGTGTTATAGCAGCCGTTGTGAGATCCGACGGACACTTCGAGGCTGATTCCGTTTTTCACAGGCGACAGCAGCATGCCTGCCGCAAATCCCGCCGCAAGGGCTGCAGCGACCATGACGGCTTTTTCTGCCGGCGTATGTTCCCGCTGAAAAAATGCTCTGATCCGGCATCCGCCGCATTCCGTCACCTTTTTCTCCTGATCTGACATGCTTCTTCCTCCCTTAAATGTTCTTCAGATCTTCTTCCAGACCTGCAAGCACCTCATAGTGGGCATTGACGCTGCTGACCAGTTCCATGGCTTCCGGTGTCAGTTCTTCTCCGGCAGCGGCCTTTTCATAATAAATCCGTCCCAGCTTTGCCAGGTCTTCTTCGATATCCTTTTTTTCTCCGTTGATCTTGGTCTTGATCTTTGTCACTTCTACAGCATCGCTTGCCTTATCGCCGATGGCTGCTGCAGCATCTGTAAGTTTGTCTAAAAATGCCATTACAGTTCCTCCTTTAAGATAATCATATTTAAAAGCAATATTATTTACAGTTGGTCAGCCTGGTTTCCTTGCTCAGGACGAATTCTTTCTTTGTTGCAAAAGAATTTTTCTCCAGCTCCATGTCCGGCTCGGCATCGGAGATTTCCATGCCTCCGGCAGCTGCTGCCGCTCTGATGATCTCCGCGGTCAGCCACGGATTGGTTACCAGGACAGGTCCGAGGGCATTGGTGAAGATGCTGTTCTTCAGGGCAAAACCTTCTCTGCGGTCTTTTCCGGTATTGCCGTAACCGTAGATCAGCTGTCCGAAAGGCAGCTCCGTCTCGGAAAAGAGATCTGCCATCTGAATCTGGTTTCCCAGGATTTCCATTTCCGTTCCGTTATAGGCAGTGCTGAAATATACATCATCTCCGTATACCGCTTCATTTTCCTGTACCCATGCATCCAGGATTCCCATGGCATCAAAGGATGTTCCGTCTGCACGCTGCACTCTGCTGCACCAGAGTGCTGTGGAAGTGCCTGTGGCGATGAGCGGTCTTCCGGCCTCGATGAACTCCCGGAAAGCATCTGCTTTCGGTTTAAGATATTCCAGAATCACCGGAAAGGATACGATCTCTCCCGGCGGGCAGAAGATAATGTCATAATCCATAGGCTGAAAATCCTCTGTGTCAAAGTCGATCTTATCGGTCTGGGGCTTCAGTCCGAAAATGGATGCATACCGTTCCAGTGCGAGGATGTTTCCCCTCTCTCCATGGAGGTACAGAGTATCCGGGAAAAGCCATGCAATCTTCAGTGTGTTCATTTATTTTCCCTCCTTCTCGATGTACTTCTTCATGTGATAGAATGTCTTGATCCAGGTGATCAGATAGATGTTGTCTGTTTCCACGCTTTCTATCTCCCGGAAAATGGTCTCCACTGCCTCTGTATCAGCGATGGAGATCATGGACGGATCCACACCCTCGTAGATCAGTCTGTTGGCCGTATCGTAGCATACCCTGTCAGAGAAGCAGAAATACTTCTCCACGTCAGATTTAACCAGACCGGACAGGTCACAGTCGAAAGCGTAGAAAGAGTTTGTATAGTGGGGGATCATATCGATCAGCGGGCACAGACCCAGGCATACCATCTTTTTCTCCGGATCTGCAGCCATGACATTGATGCAGGTCTGCAGCGTCTCCGGATTCTCCTGTTTGATTCTCATATATTTGATGGTCTTCCCCTTATATTTCAGAATTTCAAAGCGTCCCCCCACATTCTGGAAGCTGCCGAAGGCCTTTGAAGCCTCTTCCGGACTGATGCCTCCCAGTTCCTGCGCCACAGCCAGAGCTCCCGCATAGTTATAGCACATATACGGCGTGTCGTAAGGCATGCTGAAGGACACTTCTCCCAGACGGAAGGTGCGGCCTGCAAAGTCCACGTCGGTGATGGTGTAGTCCGCCTTGTCTTCGCTGCGGTGATCACAGCTGCTGCAGTGGAATCTGCCCACGCCGTCATTGTTGTAGTAGTCGAAGACGATCTTCCTGCGGCATTTCGGGCAGGCCATGGTCGGGAAGGTCTCGTCCTTGGTGAAAGACTCTCCGTGCCGCGCCACACCGTAGGTGATAACCTGTGCGCCTTTGACATCAAAGGCCTTGGTGCGGGGTTCTTCGTTGTTGAGGAAAAGCCTCAGCCCGGATGGAATCCCGTCAAAGAGCTTTCTGTAGATAAAGTCCGGGTCTCCGTTTCTCTGCACCTGATCCTTCTGCAGATTGGTGATCATGATGTTGCCGGCCGGAAGCTGCTTGTAAATCAGCGGCAGATACCGCTCGTCCGTTTCGAATATGATATAATCCGCCCTGATACGCCCTGTCAGCGTTGAAGCTTTGGACAGAGCCGTCGCCACACCGTAGATCAGATTGGCTCCTTCCAGGTTGGCAACGACAGTTCTGCCGCTGCTCCTGAAGATATGAGTGATCAGATTGGTCGTGGTGGACTTTCCGTTGGTACCGGTGATGAAAAGGACCCTGGAATAGTCAATGCCTTTAAAGTGTGCCACCATCTGCGGATCGATCTTCATGGCTTTCTCGCCGGAGAAGTTGGAACCCCTGCTCTTGTCCACGATGTTGATGATCACATTGATGAGCTTGGCGAACCATAGTGCGATATAGAATTTCATTTTCTCTCGTCCCTCCAGATTCTGATATGTTCGAATGATTTATTTTACCATATTATTGCCCGTCATGCTACAAAAAAATAAGGATGAAGATTCCTGCCGCATCCCGCGTATGGATTTGCCCCGTTTTTTCTCAAATCGGCACATCCCGAATTTTTCAGAGAATAAACGTATGGATTTGATAATATTTCCTATAATTCGGCGCACAGGCCTGATGATATGCACAAACAATTGCCTCAGAAGCATGACTGCAGCCCGTTTTTTCTCTTTTTTCATCTTTCATATGAGAATTATATTATTATATAAAAGAGAATTGCATCGCTTTTTCTGCGGAGGCGCCGATTTACTTCCACTTTTTCTTAATCCATACGTTTTCTGTATGTCATGAAAATAAAACGCCGATTTCGAGAAAAAACAGAAGAATCCATACGGTTCAGTTGAAATAAAAAATCAGACTTTTTAAAGGCGCTAAACTGTGATTATTCTTAATCGGTCGAAATACCGTAATGGATTGAACCCCCGTTTTCTTGTGACCCATGCCGGTTCTTTCCGGATGCAGCCTTGCATTCCGCCTGCGTATCTGCTATGCTCATTGTATGAGGAGTGTGATAAAAAGTGGAAACAAAAGATCTGATCATACGTCCGTCGCAGTGGGCGGATCTGGAGCAGTTTCATCTCTGGGAGCTTCGCCCGGAAGTGACGGAGTTTTTCAGCATCCGTGACGGACAGACCATGGAAGAAGTTACGAAAAAATATATCGCTGACGATGAAGACCCGAAGGCCCTGCAGTTCACCATCTGTTTCAAACCGCCTGCCGGAAGTCCTGCATCAGCTGAGGCTGAGCCCATAGGCAGAATCGTTCTGGCCGACATCGAAGAAGGCTGGAAGGCTGAACTGTGGAGGATATACATCGCCGATACCTCTCTAAGGGGCAGAGGGCTTGGAAGACAGGCTATGGAAGCTGTAATGAAATACTGTTTCGATGAGCTTGGCCTGGCACGGCTGTATCTGGATCACTACACCGGCAATCCGGCAAGTCATCTTTACCTTTCCCTCGGATTCCGGTATGAAGGGGTTCTCCGTCAGAACTGCCGCAAAAACGGTGTCCTCTACGACGTCCATCTCATGTCCATGCTGCGTGACGAGTACTGCGAGATGTACGGAGACTGATCGTGGAATAAATACTTCATCAACATAAATATCCGCCACATCAAATCAGATATGGCGGATACTTAAAAATTCATTTTAGATATTTTGCTTGTCTATTTTACAGGGGGCTGATCAGATCCTGTACAGACCCGGTGCTCTTTTTCTATCCATATATCCGCACTGCAGTACAGAGGATCATCGTGATCTACTGTTCCTGAGATGCAGCGTAGTTTTCCAGAATAAATGCCTGCGCATTATTGACTGCATCTATGACTGCTTTGGAAGAAATGGTCGCATTTGCAAGAGTGTCAATGGAGGAACCCTTTGTGGAATCACCGGAGGCCACCACAGGAAGATATCTTCCTGTAAACTGATTCTTAAAGGCATCTGTGGCAATTCTCTCTCCCAGATATTCTGTCTCTTCCTGGTGCAGAATATCGATACCGCATACAAGTGCACCATCAGCGGAAATGACAGCTGTCATTTCGATGGGACTTTCTGCATTGTATCCTGCTGCGGTTTCTTCAACGATATAAGCCACCAGCTGATTTGAGGCATCGTAGGCTTCCTGCACGGAGACGATATTGTAATCGGCCGCATTTGTCGCAGAGATATCTGCTTCTTTTGTAGAAGCAATCGTAAAACTGATTTCCACAGGTTCCGAATACTTTTTGTTTGCAGAAGCATAGATTGCTTCTGAGCCGAAAATCACACCTGCAGACAGGGCGACCATCACGATGAGTGAAATCACCCAGTTAAAAGATTTAGGATTAAAATGTGCATTTTTCTGCTTCATACTATTCTTCTCCATTCATAATGTATTTTTCAAACCCGGAACTGAATGTCTTTTTATAGGATTTATCTACCCATACAGCTTCGACATTTTCCATTCCGTTTACCAGCTTCATGCCCTCTTCGACAGGCATGTTGAAAAGGGTCGTCGACAGCGCGTCACCCAAAGCCGCATCTTCACAGATGACAGAAACACTGGACACATATTCGGCCGGCATCAGTGTTTTCGGATCGATGATATGGCAGTATTTTTTTCCGTCAACCGTATAATATCTCTGATAATCACCGCTGGTAACCACAGACAGATCGGTAATGCTCAGGTTTACCAGATAATCGTCAGCCTCGCGATCCGGATTCTCAATACCGATGTTCCATAAGCTTTCTCCGTCATCTCCCTTATATCCAAAAGTGCATACGTTCCCGCCTATGCTGACGGCTGCGGCAGACCAGAGGTTCTCCCTGGCCCACTGACAGACTTCGCGGGTGGCGAAGCCTTTTGCAACAGCGCCCACGTCGAGGCGAAGCTCAGGATCTCTGAAATAAACCGTGCGTTTTTCCGTGTCGATCACCAGGTCATCAAAGTTCGTATGTTTCCGGGCCTCTTTAAGTTCTGTCATGGAAGGAATATAGGCATCCTCGGGGTTTTCAGATGAGTATTCCCTGCTGTCATGCCAGAGGGAGAGTACCGCACCGAAGCATACATTAGTCTGTCCGTCGCTCATTTCATAGACGTCCCGGCAGTATTCCAGCAGATCTATGATCTTCTGGTCAACTTCTACAGGTCCATTCCCGGCCTCTCTGTTTACAACTGCCAGATTCACGATGCCGTCATAGGTATTGTAGATATCATACAGCTGATTGTATTCCTCCAGTTTCTGATGAAACTGCTCCAGATGCTGATCAAATGCCTCCTGACTTGTATCGTATGCCAGAACCGTGGATGCGGTGTCAAACAAATCAAGGAAGCTGGAAGAGAACCGTTCTTTCTCTGCTGAAGTCGAACCAGAACTGCATCCGCAGCAGAACAGCAGTGATGATATTAATAAAACAACAAAAAATCTTTTTTTCATAATTATTACAAAGGTCTGCTATGGAAAAGAGAGCAAAGAAGCCTTTGCTCTCTTTAAAGTCAGGGAAGGTTTATAAAGCGGCAGCTGCAGCAACCACGTTGGCAATTGCACTTACAACGATTGTGCATCCTGCAGTCAGGTCTGCATCAGTAGGGTATCCGTCTTCACCTACAGCAGCTGTGATATCATCTGCAGTCTTGCCCTTTGCCCATTCTTCATAAGCTGCGGCCTGTTCATACCATTCTTTTTCGATCGGGGAAGCACCCTTCATGTTGTAGTCTTCCTTCATCTCTTTCTTGGTGATGTAGTTTCCGGCTTCAACGGCAAACTTTCCATCAGCAATTGCGCATTTTGCCTGGGATGCATCGATCAGACAGGATGTGATCACACCGTCTCCATTTACAGTAACTGCAGCGTATGCGCAGTCGTACTGGAGGTTCTCCTCACTGCTCTGATAGGATTTTTCAGCAGCAACAGCAACTTTCAGTGTATCGTCTGCAGAAGCGCCTAAATCCTGAGCATTGGCCATAGCGTCTGTAATAGCCTTCACGATGTCGGAAACGTGAATGGTGCATCCTGCAGTCAGGTCTGCATCAGTCGGGTATCCGTCTTCGCCTACTGCTGCAGAGATTTCATCTGCAGTCTTGCCCTTTGCCCATTCCTGCAGAGCATCAATCTGTTCATACCATTCTTTTCCGATCGGGGAAACGCCCTTCATGTTGTAGTCTTCTTTTTTCTCGTACTTTGTTCTCAGGTCTTCCACAGTTCCGTCATTTTCTGCAAGGTTCGGCTTGATCTGCATTTCGTCAACCTTGACATCGATGACTTTACCGTCCGCATCGACCAGGACAGCAGCACATACGGAGTCTATGGTCAGTGTTTCGTCTTCCACATCAGCGATGGAGCTTACTACAGCATACCCGGTCTTTGCCCCACCTGCCGAGGCATCGGAACCGTCTGATCCGCCGCATGCGGCAAACGAAAGAACCATCATTACTGCAAGAGCTGCAACAAATAACTTTTTAATCTTCAGCATAACATTTCTCTCCTCTTAAAAAATAATGCTTTAGTATTAGCGGATAATTATATAATATAGAACAATCTATGGATTGTCAATGATTTATCAATATTTTCTTTATCCGAAAAACTGAATAATCTTTCTCGGGCATTTTTCAGCACAGACACCGCACCGGGTACATTTGGAATAATCGATTCTGGCAATGTTGTCCTCCAGTATGACAGCACCGGACGGACAGTTCTTTGCACAGATACCGCAGCCGATACAGCCTGAAGTACATGCGCTGCGTACGTCTTTTCCCTTTGCCAGAGATACACACTGAACCCTGTAGGCGGAGTCTGCCGGAACCAGCTCGATCAGGTCATGCGGGCAGGCCCTGATGCACTTGCCGCAGGCGATACAGAGCCGTTCATCCACGACTGCTTTCCTGTCGATGATTCTGATTGCCCGCTCAGGACAGACCCTGGCACAGGAACCGTAGCCCAGACAGCCGTATTTGCATGCATACGGGCTGGAATCCGGAAGGTTTGCCGCATAGAGACAGCTTTCCATGCCGTAATAATCATAGTCCTGCTGCCGGACATCGCTGGAGCCGCTGCACTTGACATAGGCAACCTTCTTTTCCATCTCTCCGACTTCCTGTCCCATGATTTTCGCGATTTTTTCTGCCACAGACTGGCCTCCCACAGGACATGCCGTTACGGCAGCCTCTCCTTCTGCAACAGCTTTGGCAAGGGCATCACAGCCGGCGTAGCCGCAGCCGCCGCAGTTGCTTCCCGGAAGGACTTCACGCACTGCCAGTTCAGTCTCATTGACCTCCACATGGAATACCTTTTCGGCAATGCTGAGCGCGACACCGATGATCACACTGATAGCACACAAAGAAACGACTGCTATTATAATCTCGTTCATATTCATAACAAATCCCTCCTTTATGCCAACATGTTAAATCCGTAGAATGCGATAGACATCAGGCATGCCGTCATCAGAACCGCCGGTGTGCCCTTAAAAGATGCAGGAAAATCGTTGTTTTCGCTCTTTTCTCTTACACCTGCCATGATGATGATGGCAATGCAGAATCCCAGAGAAGTTCCGATACCGGCTACAACGCTCGTTACGAAATCATTGGAAGCCTGCACATTGGTGAGGGCTGTACCCAGAACTGCACAGTTGGTTGTAATCAGCGGCAGATAAACGCCCAGGCTTTCATAAAGCGGCGGAATAACCTTCTTCAGAAACAGCTCCACCAGCTGTACCAGGAAAGCGATTACCATGATGAATACAATGGTCCTCAGATAGGTCATATCGAACCGCACCAGCAGCTGATCATACAGCAGGCTGGAAACTGCAGATGCAATGGTGATTACAAAGATTACCGCACCTCCCATTCCGGCTGCAGTCTTGACATTTTTCGATACGCCCAGGAAAGGACAGATACCCAGGAACTGGCTCAGTACGACATTATTGATCAGTGCTGTCGTGAGAAGCACCAGAAAAAGCGTATTACTCATTCTTCTCCACCTCCTTAACAGCACATTCCTCACAGTTGCCGCTGCATCCTGTCATTCCGCTGACGTGACGGTTGGCGCCCTTGAGTTTCAGCTTGTTCTGTATCATACAGAGGATCGAAAGCACAAAGAAGGCGCCGGGAGCCATAACAAAGATGGAAATCGGCTCATATGCTTCCGGCATGATCTGCATTCCGAAAATCGTGCCGCTTCCGATCAGTTCACGTACCAGACCGATAATCGTAAGTCCGATTGTGAAACCCAGACCGATGCCGATTCCGTCAAAGATGGAAAGCACAGGCCCGTTCTTGGAAGCATAGGTTTCTGCTCTTCCGAAGATAATACAGTTTACAACAATCAGCGGGATGAAAATCCCCAGGCTTTCGTAAAGAACCGTCACATAGGCATGCATCAGAAGTTCAATGATGGTTACAAAAGATGCAATGACTATGATGTAGACAGGTACCCGCACCCCGTTGGGGATCACTTTTCTCAGCAGAGATATGATCAGGTTGGACATAACCAGAACTGCAGTTGTCGCGATACCCATACCGAAACCGTTGCTGGCACTGGTAGTTACCGCAAGGGTCGGGCACATTCCGAGCATGAGAACAAACACAGGGTTTTCTCTGATGATGCCGTTATACAGTCTTTCTATGATTGCTTTCATCTTTCTCACGCTCCTTTCAGTTCAGAATTATAGAATTCGATGGCGCCGTTCACAGCTGTGAGCACCGCTTTGGTCGTGATGGTAGCTCCGGCTATCATATCGATCTCATTGTTTTCTGCCGCTGCTCCGGAGGTGACATACGACACCTTGTCTGCCTTCATACCGGCAAACTGTGCAGCGAACTCATCTCCGGCACACTGGCCGCCCAGAGTCTTTGTCTCATTGCAGACGGTTGCCGCATAGCCCCGGATCACGCCTTCATGGTCGATACCCAGCGCGATCTGAAGGTCTCCGTCGTAGCCGTTATGGGCGGTTACCAGAATCACATATCCGGCATCCCCTGCATCCTTCACTTCATCGACAGTATAGTCTTCACCCGAGAACGGTGCAAATTCATAATCTGTCATGGAATCCGGATCCGCATCCGGCAGGGCTTTTGACATAGGATCCACTTCCTCAGCCTTCTGAATTCCACCGCCGAAGTTTGCCTGATAGAATGCGATGGCCGCATTGGCCGCATCAGTCACAGCCCCTGTGGTAATGGTCGCACCTCCTATGGCGTCGATTTCATTATCGGCAGAAGCCCCGGTCTTCGTATAGGCGAGGATCTCTGCTTTTTTGCCGGCAAACTGTGCTGTGAATTCCGGCTCCGTGCACTTGGAACCCAGACCGGCTGTCTCCTGATGCGAGACAACATTGAAGCCTGTAAGCTGACCTTCTGAGGTGATACCTACTGCGATCTGGACATTTCCTCCGTATCCTGCCGGTGAAGTGGCCGCGATGACATACCCTTTGACGGTACCTCCGGCATCTGTCACAGCCAGAGCGTCATTGATAGTGCAGTCTCCGTATCCCGCATCAGTCAGAGTCTGTGCGGAACCTTCGAGAAGGCTTTCACTGTTGTCCAGCTCTGCAAAGTTCTCCGCGCCCGGGTAGACAACCTTGTACACTTCTGCTCTTGCATTGATCTCCGCCTGAGCAATCGGCTCCTTGGTGATCTGGTAGACAAGAGACAGAATCAGAATCGCTACAAAGGTCACAGCTACCAGAACAACGGTGTTGGTCAGAGTAGATGATTTTCTGTTCATAATCTTCTTCCTCCTTTCGCTTTTTCGCATCCGAAAGGCATCGGAACTGTAATCTTCTCAATAAGCGGAACCAGAAGATTTCCAATGATAATGGCATAGGAAACGCCTTCTGCAGAAGATCCCACTGTTCTGAACAGAGCAGTGAGCAGACCCAGTATGATTCCATATATGATCTGTCCTTTTACGGTAATAGGACTGGTGGCATAATCTGTGGCCATGAAGAAGGCGCCTGCCAGAAGACCTCCGGCAAAAAGCTGACACGCCAGATAACTGATACTGAGATCATTGCCGCAGATCACACTGATCAGCGCAGTGAAGGCCAGCGTTGATACGATATATGTAAGCGGAATCCTTACTGAAATGATCTTTTTTACAATCAGGTAAATCCCGCCCACCAGAATAGCCAGTGCAGATACCTCTCCTATACATCCTCCGTGAAATCCGAGAAAAAGAGTAAGCAGATCAGGCGTTTCTCCTGCTTTCAGAGCTGCAAGGGGCGTAGCTCCTGAAGCTCCGTCCAGGGTAAAGTCTGTCATTCTCCCGGAGAAGGAAATCAGTAAGAAACATCTTGCTGCAAGGGCCGGGTTCATAAAGTTCTGACCCAGACCGCCGAAGAGCATCTTTACTGCGATGATCGCGAACAGACCGCCTAATACCGGAATCCACCATGGCACCGATGCAGGCAGATTCATGGCGAGAATCAGTCCTGTAACCACGGCGCTTCCGTCAGACACTGTGACCGGCTTTTTCACAGCCAGATCAAACAGAAGTTCACTTACAACACAGGTGACCACCGAGATGATAATCACCTTCAGCGCATCAGATCCAAAGTGATAGACCCCGAAGGCGAGGATTGGAAGTAATGCGATTATAACATCCCGCATGATAGAACGGGTTGTACTCTGCTCCCGCAAATGGGGAGATACTGAAACATTATACATAACATACCTCCTTATCCGTTATTCTGTGATACGCATCTGCCGCGCCTGGGATTTCCCCAGCTTGAACATCTGCGTAAGAGGAATCTTTGCCGGGCAGACATATGTACAGCTGCCGCATTCCATGCATTCTCTGCCTCCAAGCTCTTCGAAACGCTCATAATCCTCAGCATTTACCGCTTTCGCCAGAAGCTGCGGAATGAGATTCTCAGGGCAGACGCCTGCACATCTTCCGCAGTGAATGCAGGCAGACTGTTCTGCTGCCGAAACATCATCCTGCGTGAAAACTACAACGGAATTGGAAGTTTTGATTACCGGAACATCCAGAGTTCCCATGGCGGTTCCCATCATCGGTCCTCCGGAGATAAATTTCACCGCATCGTCTCTGAAGCCTCCCGCTGCCTCAAGGACTTCGGTAAAGCTCATTCCCAGCGGAACATCCAGATTGCATGGCTCATTGACACCTTCACCCGTCACTGTAAGTACTCTGTGAATGAGAGGCATGCTCCTGTATACAGCTTCGTAGATCGCATAGCAGGTTGCCGCGTTGAGTACCAGACATCCTTTGTCCGACGGCAGCATGGAGGAATTGATCTTCCTTCCCGTAAGAGAATAGATGATCTGTCTCTCTCCGCCCTGTGGATATGCGGTGCCCAGAACCTCAACAGAGATCCTGTCTTCTGAAGCCGTCTTCTCTTCAAAGGCTCTGACCGCTTCGGGCTTGTTGCCTTCAATTCCGATTACCGCCTTTGCATTGTCAAACAGTTTCAGGACAGCTTTGACCCCCAGAAGGATTTCACTGCTTTTCTCTATCATCAGACGATAATCAGCGGTAAGATACGGTTCGCATTCTGAGCCGTTGATAATCAGCGTATCGATATCCAGCGGATTCTCTGGTGAAAGCTTTGCACCCGCTGGATATCCCGTACGGCCCAGTCCGACGATTCCGGATGTGGAAATAATCTGAAGGATACTCTCTTTGCTGAGATCCTCAAGACTGCGTTCTTTCCCGAAAGTTTCCACAGCATGATCCAGATTGTCGTTGTCAATTACAATGCAGATTTCTTTCTTTCCTCCTGCAACAGGCCGGGGCTCTATCGCTCTGACAGTCCCTGATACCGAGCTGTAGACCGGAGCAGAAACAAATCCGTCAGCCTCAGCGATCATCTGACCTCTCAGAACCTGTTCACCGACAGAAACAGCTGCTCTGGCAGGTGCACCGATGTGCTGTGACAAAGGATAGACCATTACCGAAGCAGGTGCTGCCTGACGGATAGGACTGTCCTTTGAGAGTTCTTTCCCGTCATAGGGATGAACTCCGCGGTTCAATTTTTTTCGTTTCATTCCATGTTCACTCCTCATCTCTAATGGACAGTAATTGTTTTCATTGTAGCATACAGATATTTCACATTCAATTGATTCTGTTAATTTTTTACCAATTCCTTAAAATGCATTGTATCCAATGCATTTAATGCGATGCATTCTTTAACAAAAATAAAAAAAATACAGGGCAATACATGTGTATACCCTGTTATTCTGTATTTTCGTATTCAGTCTGCATCCGCTTTTCATACCGCAGCTTCTGACCGTCACAGTATGATGCAGATAAAGTAGTCCTTTCCTTCGTTGCTGATCTTCTGAAGAGACCGCTGCACCTTATCCTGCAGCGCCGCCGGCATAGCTGTCAGCTTGCCGTCCATCTGCTCGCTGACCATATCCTTCAGCGATTTTCCAAACAGATTGGTCTCCCAGATATCCTCTCCTTCACCCGAATCCTGGAATTTCTCCATCAGATATCCGGCCAGATCCGCTGACTGCTGCTCGTTTCCCACGATAGGCGAAATCTCCGTACTGATATCCGTTCTGATGATGTGCAGACACGGAGCCGATGCAACCAGACGCACCCCGTATTTGCTGCCCTGCCGGAACACCTCCGGCTGCCCCAGGTTCATCTGCTGCAGTTTGGGATGAACGATGCCGTAGCCGGTTCTTCCTACGGAAGAAAGGGCCTCCGCCATGTCGTCATAGGCCGCCTTTGCACCTGCATATTCAGACAGGAGCAGAAACAGATCCCGGTCTCCGGATACCGGATGATGGAGCAGTTCTCCGATAATCTGATAGTACAGTCCCTCCTGCAGCCTGATGTCCACATACATCCGTCCTGTGGCCATATCACACCGCACCGCCTGTGCATCCCTCACATGCTCATTGGCGGTCAGCAGAGGCACGGACTCTTCCGCACTGCTGATGGTGGACAGTCCCTGCATCCAGCCTCTGACGGTTTCCACAAGGCCCGCCTTGATTCCGTGTTCCGGAGGCAGAGCATCCATGTAGTCAGGCAGATCGATATAGACCTCGGTGACAGGAAACTGCGCCAGAAGGGCCCGGAAGATCCTCTCCGGAACCTCCGCCTCCATGCGGGCGCAGTCCGCAGCGATGACAGGCACGCCGTATTTTTCCTGCAGACTGCCTGCCAGCTGAACTGCCGCAGGTGCGGAAGGTCTGCTGCTGTTCAGCACGATCACAAAAGGCTTCCCCAGTTTTTTCAGCTGGACTGCCGTCTTCTCCTCCGCAGCAAGATAACTCTCCCTGGGCAGATCGGAAAAACTGCCGTCACAGGTCACCAGGATTCCCACAGTGGAATGGTCGCTGATGACCTTTTCCGTGCCCAGGGCGGCAGCCTCCTCGAAGGGTATCTCTCCTTCGCTCCACGGAGTCCGGACCATCCGGCTCTTCCCGTCCTCCTGATGTCCGAGGACACCGGGCACCAGATAGCCGACACAGTCCACCAGCCGGATCGCCATGGAGACATTGCCGACTCTGATCTTCACTGCCTCCTCCGGAACGAATTTCGGCTCCGTCGTGGTGATGGTCCTGCCGTCTCCGCTCTGAGGCAGCTGATCGACCACCCGGGTCCTGACATAGGTGTTTTCTATGCCCGGTACCACGAACAGCTCCATGAACCGTTTGATAAATGTTGATTTTCCTGTTCTGACGGGCCCCACTATGCCAGCATGGATTTCCCCGCCTGTTCTTTCAGCAATACTCTTATAAATATTTCCATCCGTCATACCTTCGTCCTCTTTCTCACATAACTCTATGAAAAATGTATGAAGGCAGAAGGCCGGATATTCATTTATTCTTCAATTTTATACTGAATCGCATTGATGATGGCCGCAGCGATGTTGCTTCCGCCTTTACGCCCTCTTGCCACGATGGCAGGAACACCAAGTTCAATGATCTTCTCCTTGGATTCCACCACGTTTACAAAGCCCACCGGCACGCCGACCACGGCTACCGGATCCAGTTTTCCTGCTTTTACCAGGTCATAGATGGACAGAAGGGCCGTCGGCGCGTTGCCGATGGCGAAGATGACCGGCCGGTCCAGCCTGCTGGCCTTTTCCATGCTGACCAGAGACCTGGTCACGCCCCTCTCCTTTGCCTCCTGTGCCACATCTTCATCGCCGATAAAGCAGAGGACCTGTCCTCCGTACTTCTCGATGCGTCTCTTGTTGATGCCTGCCTGAGCCATACGGGTATCCGTCACGATATATGCACCGCCGCGGATGGCATCTCCGATGCGCTCGATGACACCGTCAGTAAAATACAGACTGTCTGCATATTCAAAATCTGCAGAAGTGTGGATACAGCGCTTGATGACTGCCTCATATCTGGGATCCAGTTTTTTATCTCCCAGGATTTCTGTTATGATCTCGAAACTTCTCGTTTCTATCTGATCAGGTCTTATGTTTTCTATTTTCATTATGCTTCAATACCTGCCCTTGCCGGAATTCCCCTGTCATAGGGGTGTTTTACCTTATCGATTCTGGATACATAGTCTGCCAGTTCCACCAGTTCGTCGGAAGGATATCTTCCTGTCAGAACCACTTCCAGCTGCTCCGGTCTGTTTTTCAGAAAGTCCAGGATGACCTTCTCATCCAGAAGTCCCGCCTCGATGGCGCCCAGACATTCGTCCAGCACCAGCATGTCATAGTGGTCCGCCTCCAGCATACGCTGCACTTCCGCAAACTGTTCCGCGTTGGAGGCTCTGACTTCAGCCTTCTCCTCTTCCGTCATCTGGAAGGAGAACTTCTTTACAGGCTTTGTCCCGTAGACCTCGATTCCCGGCAGACCGCGCAGGATGGAAAGCTCGCTGCTGTCCCCGGATTTGAGAAACTGCATAAAGAGAACATGCAGACCGAAGCCGCAGGCTCTCACCGTCAGGCCCACGCTGCAGGTCGTCTTGCCTTTCCCTTCGCCGCAGTAGATATGCACCAGTCCTAAATCATTCTTTTTCATCTCTGTTCCTCTCCATTCAAAATTCTGTAGATCAGATCCATATCGAGCGAAGCCCTCAGGCCGTCAGCAAGAATATCGTACTGCTCCTGCTTGTAGGCGTCCACATCAAAGGCTTTCACATCGGAGAAATCCAGTCCCTTTGCGGCCAGAAGCGCCTGGACCACGGTCCTGGCGATCTCCTCTCTGTCGAAGATGCCGTGGATATAGGTTCCGTATACATTTCCTTCGTTAATGATGTTTCCGTCCGCCCCGGATACGCCCATATGGATTTCGTAACCCTGGTATTCCTTTCCCGAAAGCCCGGAAAAAATACCGTCTACATTAGAAAGTACCCCGATTGCGTTGGTTCTAACCTTTTCGTCTTCAAAAACCGTGCTGTGAGGCAGCAGCCCTATACCGCTCATGGTTCCGCCATGCTCCACGCCGGCAGGATCGGACAGACTCTGGCCCAGCATCTGGAATCCTCCGCAGATTCCAAACACCGGCTTGTTCCGGCTGTGGTATTTCAGAATGGCCGCCTCCATGCCTGACTGACGCAGCCACAGCAGATCGCTCATAGTGTTCTTCGTTCCCGGCAGGATGATCAGATCGGGATCGCCCAGTTCATGGACAGAGCCCACATACCGCACATCCACGCCTTCGATATATTCAAAAGGATTGAAATCTGTGAAGTTGGAGATCCTCGGCACTCTGATGACGGCGATGTCAATGAGGGCATCCCCTTTTCTCTTTGCAAAGCGGTCGGTCAGACTGTCCTCATCGTCCACATCCAGCTGCATGTACGGCACGACACCTGCCACAGGCACTCTGATGATATCCTCCAGCATATCGAGACCCGGCTGCAGGATGGTCACATCCCCGCGGAACTTGTTGATGATCACACCCTTCACTCTTGCCTTCTGCTCTTCACTGAACAGAAGCATGGTGCCGGCCAGCGATGCGAAGACGCCGCCTCTGTCGATGTCTCCCACCAGCAGTACCGGTGCATCCGCCATCTCAGCCATGCCCATATTGACCAGATCGTTTTCCATCAGATTGATCTCTGCCGGACTTCCGGCGCCCTCCAGGACGATGACATCATATTCCTCCGAAAGGCTGTCAAAGGCTTTCTGCACTTCCGTCCGGAAATCATCCTTGCAGGCGTAAAACTCATGGGCTGAATAGTTTCCCTTCACCTCACCGTTGATGATGACCTGTGATCCTTCATCGCTGGTCGGCTTCAGCAGAATCGGGTTCATTCTGCAGTCCGGCTCGATTCTGCATGCTTCGGCCTGCATGACCTGTGCTCTTCCCATCTCGAATCCGTCCTTCGTTATGAAGGAGTTGAGAGCCATATTCTGTGCCTTGAAAGGTGCCACCTTATACCCGTCCTGCCGGAAGATTCTGCACAGACCGGCAGCCAGCAGGCTTTTGCCTGCGTTGGAACAGGTTCCCAGAACCATGATTGTCTTAGCCATTTACTTTTCCTCGTTCCTTTCTGCAACAGCTTTCAGACACTGGAGAAAATACATGTTTTCCTCCCGTGTCCTGACTGCAATGCGGTAATAGTGTTCATCCAGTGTGATATAGTTTGCGCAGCTTCTGACCATGATGTCAAAAGCCGCCAGGGGTTCAGCCAGCTCCTGTTCGCTTCGGAAAAAGATATAATTGGCCTTTCCCTCGTACACTTTATATCCCAGAGCTCTGAGCCCCTCCGTCAGATAATCTCTGTTTTCCGCCACATAGGCCTTTGTCTTCTCGACAAAACCCTCAAGTTTCAGGGCCGCAGTGCCTGCTTTGGATGCCGGCGTGGATACCGACCAAGGCTGCAGAGTCCCTGCGATTTTCTCCGCGATCCGGTTATCTCCGCAGACGCAGTAACCCAGCCGCAGCCCAGCCATGGCATAGATCTTGGTAAAGGCTTTCAGTATGATGACGCCCGGCAGACTTTCTATATGCTCCATGACCGAATACTTTTCCTCCTCCTCGAGGAATTCTGCAAAGCACTCGTCTATCATCAGCACGGCGCCGCAGGTTCTGCACCGTTCAGCCAGTTCCAGAACAAGTTCCTTTTCCACAGGAATGCCCGTGGGATTATTGGGATTGCACAGAAACACCATATCACAGCCTTCGTCCGGAGCCTGCAGCACATCTCTGCCGACGTGAAAGCCGTTTTCCTCCTTCAGCAGAAAATGATCCACACTGCATCCTGCAGTCCGCAGAGCTTCTTCGTATTCAGAAAAGGTCGGCGACACGATGACCGCCCGCCGGGGCCGCAGAGCCAGCGCCGCACGGAAGATAAGATCTGCCGCGCCGTTGCCGCAGACGATTCTTTCCTCTCCCACCCTGTGGTACTCCGCCAGGGCCGCAGTCAGTTCCCTGTTGAAGGGATCAGGATATCTGCTGTAGGCATCCATGTTGTCAATAACCGCTCTTTTTACCTCCTCCGGCATACCCAGAGGATTCAGATTGGCAGAAAAATCTGTTACCCGATGGTCGAATTTGTAGATATTCCCGCCGTGTACTTCTTTTTTTATCATAAAACTGTCACCAAAATCAGTCTGACACCTTCGAAAACGATGAGGCACACAAGGGCCGCCGCGTACATCAGACCGGCTGTCCGCGGAATATCCTCGGCCTCAACAGGTCGAAGATCGTCTCCGATGGTCTTTTTTCTGTATAACTTTCCAAAATAATATGCGTCGCCCGCCAGCTGAACCCGCAGAGCGCCGGCACAGGCCGACTCAGGATGGGCGCTGTTGGGGCTGGCGTGATTATGACGGTCCCGCCGGTATATTCTCCATGCGTTTTTCCCGTCCAGACCAGTCAGGAAAGCGCTCAGAATCATGGCCAGACCCGTAATACGGGCGGGGATGAAATTGAATATATCATCCACAATGGCCGAAAACTTTCCGAAACTGATATACTTTTCGTTTTTATAGCCTACCATGGAGTCCAGCGTGTTGACTCCTTTATATAAAAAGCCCAGAGGAACACCTCCGATGATCATAAAGAGCATCGGCGCTATGACGCCGTCTGAGGCGTTTTCAGCGATGGTCTCCACGACTGCTTTTGTAATCTGTGTGAAATTCAGGTTCTCCGTATCCCGTCCGACGATCCAGGAAAGGTATTTCCTGGAGTTCGGCAGATCCTCCGCTTTGATGTACCTGTATACCCGCATTCCCTCTGTCTTCAGGGATTTTGCAGCGAATATCTGATAGCAGAAAAAGGTCTCTGCGGCATATTTCAGCCATGGATGGATCAGAGCAAGTCCTTTCAGAAGCAGAAAAGGAACCGCGAAGGATATGGACAGAACGATGAGATTCAGCAGGATCCCTGCCGTAAACTCCCCTTTTTCCGTTTTGGGAAAAATCCTGCGCAGCAGCTTTTCACAGCCGTCTATCAGAAGTCCGATAAACCTGATGGGATGAGGCAGCCAGCGGGGATCTCCAAAGATCGTATCCAGAAGAAACCCGGCTGCAGTTACAAGGATGATTTCCATTCATGCCCTCCAAACGCGTCGCATTTTTTTACAAAATTTTCCGCGAAGCTTATGTTGCCGTACAGATGCAGATGAGGATATCCTGCAAGGATATTTCCTTCCGCTTTAATGGTCTGCCAGTTCTTTCCGCTGGCTTTAGACGCCGTAAAGGCGTCGCCGTGTTCGTCCGTATCGCTGTAGTGGAACTCGTGGCACCTGATCTCCTCACCGGCTCTGCAGAGCAGATTGTCCCGGTTGGCTTTCAGGGTCTTGTATCCGAAACGGACAAGCCCCCGGGTCATGCGGGAGTTTCCTCTGATGACCCCTGCGGTCCTGTATACGGTTCCGTCTTTTTCGATGGTATCTCCCAGATACATAAAGCCGCCGCATTCCCCGTAGACCGGCATGCCGCGCTCCGCCGCATCTCTGATGGACTGCAGCATGGAAGTGTTCGCCGACAGCTGCGGCAGATACTCCTCCGGGTAGCCGCCTCCGAAAATCAGACCGCTGACATCCTGCGGTACGGTACTGTCCTCCAGCGGCGAGAAAAAGATCAGCTCCGCACCCAGCTTCTCAAGAAGCCTGAAATTGTCTTCGTAATAGAAGCAGAATGCCTTGTCCCTTGCGACTCCGATCTTCACAGGACGCTCTGTCACCGCCTGAACTTTGATCTCTGTACAGCACAGTTCAGGCGCCGATTCCGCCAGACGACATATCCCTTCGATATCCAGAGACTGCAGTGCGGCTTCGCCCAGTGCCTCCACCTTTGCTTTCAGATCGTCCACCTCTTCAGCGGTTATCAGCCCCAGATGGCGGCTTCCGATCTCAGCCTCTCTGATCTGAGGAAGATGTCCGTATACTCTGACAGGCAGATTCTCCTCCAGCATCTTCTTATATGCGGGATACATCCCTGCTGAGCAGTTGTTCAGGATGACGCCTTTCACCTGGTTGGGGCGGAAATTCAGATAACCTGAAACCTCTGCCAGAAGGGACAGACTCTTTCCTCTGACACCGGCAACCAGTATTTCCGGGGTGAATGTTTCCCGGGAAATATGATTGGCGGAAAAGCTGTCGTCCTCAAATCCAAGGCCGTCATACATTCCCATGACGCCCTCTACGACAGCCATGTCGCAGCCTGCACTGTTCTCAGCCAGCAGATACCGCACCGTCTCCGCTCCGCAGAGATACAGATCCAGATTCCTCGATTTGGTTCCGATGATTTCACTGTGAAACATGGGATCGATGTAGTCAGGTCCGCATTTGAAGCTGGCAATGTTCATTTTTCTCTCTTTCAGCGCAGCCAGAAGGGCGCAGGTCACGGTTGTCTTGCCGCAGCTGCTTCCCGTGCCTGCGATCATGACTCTGTTCACTTTAAACTTCAAGATCCTTTACTCCTTTGATGATATATACCGGATTTTCTGCCTTCATCAGATTGTAGCGTCCAAGCTTCTGCGCTGAAGCTGCATTGATGCAGCTGATCTCTGTGCGCAGAGACAGTTCCTCCGCCACAGACACAGCCTGTGTCAGCGTCTCGATGGTCACTGCCGTGATAACAAAGACCGCCTTTTCGTTTCCGGTGAGTACCGTTTCCATGATTTCTCTGAGATTTCCGGTGCTTCCTCCGATAAAGACCTTGTCGGCAGGCGGGAATTCCGAAAGTCCCTCCGGCGCCAGCCCGTGTCTGATGCAGATATTGTATGCACCAGTCACTTCCATATTCTTCTTTACCAGCTCCACCGCAGCCGCTTCTTTCTCAACGGCGTAGACCATGGACTCGCAGGCTCTGTAAGCCATGGCACAGGTCACCGATCCTGTTCCTGCACCGATATCGTATACCACATCCGAAGGCTCTATCTCCAGGGCTGCCAGAGACAGACTGCGTATGTTCTCCTTTGTCATAGGGCTCTTTCCCCTGACAAAGTCGCTGTCCTTCAGCGTCTTATATCGATTGACGTAATATTTATTCTCGACAATCATTACAGACAGATCTCCGAACTCTGTCCCGGACAGTTCAGACGGGGTGCCGCTGACGATGCGCTCGCTGTCCATGGAGAGATTTTCCCCAACATGAACGGTCACGCTGTCTATCCCGGCATCGAGGAGCTGATTTATCACATCATGAGCCTTCAGATTTCCTCCCGTCAGAGCAAAAACCTTTTCGTTATAACAGACAAAAGGCACGATACTCCTGTCGCGGCCGTGAAGGCTTACCAGCCTCATGTTCTCATACCCTGTCTTCAGCTTCGCTGCAAAGTATGCCATGCTTCCGGCACCGCATACGAAGTTCAGTTCCACCTCCGGGTCTGCATTCCTGGCTATGGTGGAGGCGATGCTGTAAAAGCCCGTATCTCCCGAAGCCGCCGCGCAGACCGTCATCTCATCCTGACTGTGTGCATTGATAAAGCGGACGGTATCCATGACGCCCATGACCTGTACATTGGGGTTCAGTTCCTTCAGGGACTCTGCCAGTCTCTCCGAGGTCAGCACCAGATCTGCCTCTCTGATTGCGGAAACAGCCTGTCCGGTCATGCACTCCAGTGCGCCCGGACCTGTTCCTGCTGCAATTACTTTCATTCTTCTACCCTCTGATCCTGTCCACCAGAATGTCAGCCAGTCTTTCGTCCGCACCCAGGGTGTGACCCATTTCCAGCTTCATATTCGGGTAATCTT
The DNA here is from genome assembly GCA_051882975.1 of Emergencia sp. Classification (GTDB taxonomy): domain Bacteria; phylum Bacillota; class Clostridia; order Peptostreptococcales; family Anaerovoracaceae; genus Senimuribacter. Next base: position 35,095 of record JBJESV010000006.1, on the reverse strand, counting down.
TGAGGATCTCTCTGATTTCATTAGGTATATCTTCTCTGATATGAATTCCCTCGAAGAGAAAATACGGGACAACCTTCAGTTCCGTGACACCTTTTTCTGCCATGGTCCTGATTCCGTGTTCTATATTTTCTTCGCAGAATTCCATATATGCGATCTCGATGGGCATATCGGTGATCTTTTTTCTCACCATGTCCACCACATCACAGATCGTCTTCTTCGTTTCTTCCACGCGGCTCCCGTGAGCCAGAATCAGCACGCCTTTCATGGCTTCTCCTTCAGGAGTTTTTCATAGACGGAGATGGTGTAATCCAGTTCCTCTCTGGTGAATCTGGAATTGAGGAACATGGCCTCGTACTGGGACGGCGCCACATAGATTCCTGCATCCAGCAGTCCTGAGAAGACATGGCTGAACCGCTGCGTATCGCTCTTCTGCGCGCTTTCGTAATCGGTAACCGGTTCACTGGTGTAGAACAGACATGCGAGAGACCCCAGACTGTTGACGGTGAATCCGCTGACACGGCGCAGGCCGTCTGCCAGATACTGTCCCATTTCGTTGATTCTCACATAGATTTCAGGATCCTCCAGCAGCTGTTTCAGCGTCTCGATGCCTGCAGTCATGGCAATCGGATTTCCAGACAGGGTTCCCGCCTGATATACGCTTCCCACAGGAGAGACGTTTTCCATGATCTCCCTGCTTCCGCCGTATGCGCCCACCGGCATTCCTCCGCCGATGATCTTTCCGTAGGTGACCAGGTCAGGTCTGACTCCGAAAAATTCAGCAGCTCCTCCGAAAGCAAGACGGAAACCGGTTATGACTTCATCGAAGATCAGCAGGGCCCCGTATCTGTCGCAGAGCTGGCGCAGACCGGTCAGGAATCCCGGTGCCGCCGGCACTACGCCCATATTGGCAGCTGTCGGTTCCACGATGACGCAGGCCACATCGTCTCTGTTCTCTTTCATCAGATCCTCCACGCTTTCCAGATCGTTGTAGCGTGCCAGAAGAGTGTCTTCCGCAGCGCCCTTTGTCACACCGGCGCTGTCAGGATCTCCGAAAGTCATGGCTCCGGACCCTGCTTTGACCAGCATGGCATCGCTGTGACCGTGGTAGCAGCCTTCGAATTTGATGATCTTGTTTTTCTTCGTATATCCTCTGGCCAGACGGAGGGCACTCATGACAGCCTCCGTGCCGCTGTTGACCATGCGGATCATTTCAATATGCTCCACGTTGGAGGTTATCAGCTCGGCCAGTTCCACCTCCAGCTCGGTGCATGCGCCGAAACTGAGTCCCTTTTCTACTCTGCACTGTACCGCAGATACGACCTTCGGATCTGCGTGTCCCAGAATCATCGGTCCCCAGGAGCCTACAAAGTCCAGATATTCCTTTCCTTCCACATCGTAAATCTTGTTTCCACTTGCCCTGTCGATAAATCTGGGAACCAGACCTACGGATTTGAAGGCGCGCACCGGGCTGTTGACACCCCCGGGCATGACCTGTTTTGCTCTCTCAAAAAGTGCTTCTGAATTCTTTTCCATTATCCGATATCTCCTTTCCGGATGGCGTCTGCGATCTCCATGGCGTAATATGTCATGATGATGTCAGCGCCTGCTCTGTACATGGATGCGGCTGTCTCGCACATGATGCCGTATTCGTCGATGAGTCCGGCCTTTCCGGCATTTCTGATCATGGCGTACTCACCGCTTACGCTGTAGGTGGCGATCGGAAGGTTGGTATTGTAAGACAGCTCTCTGATCACATCCAGATAGGACAGCGCCGGTTTTACCATCAGGATGTCGGCGCCCTCTTCCTCATCCAGTGCGGCCTCTTTCATAGCCTCTCTGATGTTGTGCGGATCCATCTGGTAGGTCTTTCTGTCTCCGAAAGCCGGTGCCGACCCGGCAGCATCTCTGAAAGGTCCGTAGAACTTGGATGCATACTTGACGGCATAGCTCATGACAGGAACATTCTTCAGTCCGTTTGCATCCAGTCCGGCGCGTATGGCTGCAATGCGTCCGTCCATCATGTCGGAAGGCGCCACCATGTCCGCTCCGGCTGCCGCCTGGGAAACCGCAGTGGCTGTCAGATATTTCAGCGTCTCGTCGTTGTCCACATCGTGGCCGCAGAGGATTCCGCAGTGACCGTGGGATGTATATTCACACATGCAGACGTCAGTGATGACGTATACCTGATCCTTGTATTCTTCTTTGATGGCGCGTACAGCCTGCTGAACCACACCGTTTTCCGCATAAGCCTGGCTTCCCATTTCATCCTTCTCCTTCGGAATTCCGAAGAGCAGGAGCTTGCTGACGCCGTGTTCCAGACACTGATCCACGATTTCCCGGGCTCTGTCCGGACTGTAGCGGTACTGTCCGTCCATGGCGGCAATCGGCGCCTTGATATCCCTTCCTTCTTCAAAGAACACCGGATAAATCAGGCTGTCGGCAGATGCCCTTGTCTCACGTATCATTCCTCTGATCAGAGGGTTTTCTCTCAGTCTTCTCGGTCTGTTAATCATTACAATCACTCCTTATTTTCTCAATCATGGAATCTATGGTCGCCATATCTGACACGACCGTGTCAAATCCGTATTCTTCAGCCTGGCCTGCGGTCTGCGTTCCGATGCACAGTGCGCGCACTCCGGAAAAACTCTCTCTCTTCTGGGTCTTCACAAATCCGTCCACACAGGATCGGCTGGTGAAGGTGACATAATCCCAGCTCTCCAGATCCTCTATTTCCTCGTGGCTCACATAACTGGTCTCGTAGACCGGATAATCCAGATAGGTGATACCGGCCTTTTCCAGGGCTTCCGTCAGATCCCGGGTGCCGATTTTCGCCCGAAGCAGAATCACCCGGCTGTTTTCATCGACAAAACCGCTTTCGATCATCTCCCTGCCCAGATGTATGCCGTCATAGACCGAAGGTACGAAATCCGCACACAGCCCGTATTCTCTGAGCGCATCAGCCGTGGCGCTGCCTATACATGCCAGCTTCTTTCCGCTGATGCAGCGGGCGTCTCGTCCTTCCTCAAAGAGCCATCCGAAGAAAGATTTCACCCCTTCGGCGCTGGTGAACACCAGGGTGTCAGATTCTTCGAAAGGAGGGTCAAGAGGACGGATGAAAGCAGTTCTGATGCACGGATACAGCTTTGTCTCAGCACCCAGTGCCTTCAGCTTTTCCTCCAGCCTGGAGGCTTTGCTCCTCGGCTGGGTGATTACGATCCGTTTTCCCTTCAGAGGCTTTTTATCAAACCAGTCGAATCTGTCCGACAGAGCGCATACACGTCCCACGGCGATGACAGCCGGTGATTTCACCTGATTGGCTTTCAGCGTCTCTTCTATGTGTTCCAGATCCGATATGAATTTTCTCTGTTTCGGATAGGTTCCGTTTTCTATGACCGCACACGGCATATCCTTTGCCATGCCTGCTTCCATGAGACCTGCTGCGATCCTGCCGGCTGTGGAGACACTCATCATGAAGATCAGGGTTCCGTTCAGTCTGACCAGTGCGTCAAAATCAATCTGCAGATCAGCTCCTGCTTTTGCATGACCGGTGATGATATGCAGGGATGAGCAGTAATCTCTGTGGGTCACAGGAATTCCAGCATATGCCGGTACTGCAATGGATGAAGTGATGCCCGGCACCACTTCGAAGCCGATGCCGTTTTCCAGCAGCAGCTCCAGTTCCTCGCCGCCTCTTCCGAAGACAAAGGGGTCGCCCCCCTTGAGACGGACCACCTGTTTTCCCGCCTGTGCCTCTCTGAGCAGGATCCTGTTGATTTCGTGCTGCGGAACCGGATGGTTCCCCACGTTCTTGCCCACATCGATCAGCTCGGCACCCTCCGGAATCAGATCCATGATGCTTTCGCTGACCAGTCTGTCATATACGATCACGTCGGCTTCCTTTATGAGCCTGACGGCTTTTACGGTAAGCAGTTCCCTGTCTCCCGGACCTGCGCCCACCAGATATACTTTTCCTGTTGTCACTTTACGCCTCCATAATTTTTCATGGAAAGAGCCAGCTGTCGTCCCAGGGTCTCTCCGTCGTATTTGCTGCCTGTAATGCTTTCCTTGTACTGTCTGTTCTGTCCGTCCACATAGAAACCCCGGATGGTTATCTCTTTGCCTTCGATGGTGGCGTAAGCTGCGACCGGGGAACTGCATCCTCCGTCCAGGGTTCTCACATAGCTTCGCTCTGCCAGAGCTGCAAGTCTGGCCTCCTCATCGTCGAAGTCTGAGAGAAACGGCACTTCGAAGCCCTTTCTTCCCTGCACCGCCAGAATTCCCTGGCAGGCTGCCGGCAGGATCTCCTCCGGTTCAAAGAGACGGCTTACTCTTTCTTCCAGTCCCAGCCTCTTCAGACCTGCATATGCCAGAACGATGGCGTCAAATTCGCCTCCGTCCAGTTTCTTCAGACGTGTCTGCACATTGCCTCTGACAGGCAGGATCTGTGCCCGCGGAAAGATCTTTTCTATCTGCAGCTTTCTTCTCAGACTGGAACAGCCGATAACGGGCTCCTCCGGCAGAGCTTCCGTCCCTGCTCTAAGCACCAGTGCGTCCCGGGGATCCTCTCTCCTGGAAAATGCCATCAGAGGAAGTTCTTCCGGAACTTCCATGGGCATATCCTTCAGGCTGTGGACGGTCAGATCCGCCCGTCCGTCCTGCAGGGCTCTGTCCAGTTCCTTGACAAAGAGTCCCTTGCCTCCGATCTTGTCCAGTGTCCTGTCCAGAATCATATCGCCGGTGGTTTTCATGGTGATGAGACTCACATCGATAGTGCTGTCGTATTCTCTGATTGCCTCGATGACCATCTCTGACTGGATCACAGCCAGCCTGCTCTCACGGCTTCCTACTTTGACTTCCATATTTCAGTACGCCTTTCTCTCTATGATATCTCTTACGGCGGCAGCTGCCCTTCTGGTGATGTGATGGGAGCTTCCGTCGCCTGCCACGCCTGCGGTCACTTCTTCATTGACGGCAACAGCGGGAAAATAGAAACTGCACTCTTCCCTGCTGTCGCAGACGCTGACCAGTATATTTCTCTGTTTCGCCGCCCGTCCTATTTCCCGGTTCACATCCCGGTCGTCGGTGCATGCCACGGCCATAAAACAGTCTTCCAGATATTTCTCGCTGTAGATATCCCGGACATATTTCAGATGTCCCTCTGCGGCATAACCGGCTATCGTCTCCGAGACAGCAGGTGAAACCACCGTGATATCGAACTGAAAGTTCAGCAGCGTGCTGACCCGCCGCTCCGCAATGGCGCCGCCGCCGAAGATGACGGCTTTTCTTCCTTCCGTACTGACGAAGACGGGAAAATATCTATTCTCCATAATACATTTCCACCTTCCTGATCACTTCTTCGCAGGAAAGTCCTCTTTCCTCTGTCGGTCTGTCTATGACGATGATACGGTATCCTTCTTCTGCACAGGAAACCTTGTCATCAAAGCCTCCCGGTCTTCCGGTATTCTTGGTGACAAGCCATCTGCATCCGTACTGCCTCATGGTGGCCAGATTCATCTCTCTGGTGAAAGGTCCCTGCATGCAGATGATATTCCGTGCTGCAATTCCGGCCTCCTGACAGGCTCTGATGGAATCCGTACTGGGCAGAACCCGGGCCGCGACACGGTTTTCCATATCTCTGATTCCGCTGTATCTGGAAAGTTCCTTGGCACCCGTGGTCAGCAGGACTTTTTCTTCCGTTTCGTTGAGAAGAGCGACGGCCTCCTCTATGGACGAAACCCGGCTCACACCCGGGCAGCTGTAAAAGGACTCTTCCCGCAGCAGCCGGACATACTCGATGCCTGCAGCACTGCAGGCCGCTCTGATGTTTGCGGTCGCCTCAGCTGCATAAGGATGGGTGGCATCGATGACCATGGCGAAATCCCGTTCTTTTATAAACCTTTCCATAGCGATCCGGTCCATTCTGCCTTCGATGACCGAGATATCCTTCACATCGGAGATCGTCTCAGCTCCGTATTCCGTAGCGACACAGAACACGGCATTTCTGCTCCATCCCCTGCGGCAGAACTCCTCCGCCAGGGCATGCCCCTCAAAGGTTCCTGCAAAAATCAGGATTTTCTCAGACATTCCTGTAACCTCTCTGTGTAACCAGTCTTCCGTTGATGACGCGGGTGGTGCTGTTTCCGACAAATACCGTTGTGAACATGTCGATATCGTCGTTTTCCAGCAGATCCTTCATGGTACAGACCGTTGCGGTCTCTCCTTCGCGCCCGATATTCTTCACATAGCCGCACGGGGTATCCCATGATTTTGCGCAGCTCATGATCTGCGCGGCTTTATCTATATAGTCATGCCGTTTCCGGCTCTTCGGATTGTACAGACAGACAACGAAATCCGCCTCCGCCGCACTCTTCAGTCTCTTCTCGATGGTCTCCCACGGCGTCAGCAGGTCCGACAGAGAGATGACGGCAAAGTCGTGGATCAGCGGAGCTCCCAGAACAGCTGCACCGCTGCAGGCTGCCGTGATACCCGGCACCGTGATGATCTCGACTTCCGGATGATCTTCTGCCACTTCTGCCATGATTCCTGCCATTCCATAGACGCCGGCATCACCGCTGCATACAAATGCGACAGTTTTCCCTTCAAGAGCCGCCTCCAGGGCCATGCGGCACCTGTCCACCTCCTGTTTCATTGCTGTGGATTTGACCTCTTTTCCCTTTGTCAGGCTTCTGACCAGGTCCACATATACCGTATACCCCACGACCACATCACTTTCCATGATGGCCTCCTTTGCCTGAGGCGTCATGTATTCGCTGTTTCCCGGTCCGATACCTACAACATATATCTTCATTTTCGCTTCCTTTCTCAGTTTCTCTCTGAAATGATACCATCTGCAGAACTCCCGTGTGTATTTTGCGATGATCCGGTCAATTTCCTCCATCTGCGCTTCCTGACGGGCATCGCGGGTCTGCCTGCTGATATCATCTATATTATAATAGCTTACGTTCTTCAGTTCCGTTATCTGCGGATCGATATCTCTCGGAACAGCCAGATCCACAAAGACCGGAGGGATATGTCCAAGCTCCTTCACGCCTTCGTAGTGCACAGTGTAATGGGTGCTCAGAGTGGCGCTGATGACAGCATCACTCTTTTCTATCTCACTGTATCTGTCGCTGTATGCCACGGTGCTGCACCCCTTTGGAATGATGTTCACTCCGTGGCGGTACTGTCTCAGGGTCATCGTCGTTTCAAAACCGGCTTTCACCAGCAGATCTGCGGCAGTCCTGCCGATCATGCCGTTGCCGATGACCAGCACCTTTCTGATTTCCGGATTCTTTTTTATGACGTTGACCGCCCTCAGGGCTGTGGAATTATCATTGATGTTGAAATCCACCTCTGTTTTAATTCTCTTGCCGGCGGTGACACCTATGCGGAACAGGGTGTTCAGGATAGCATCAGACGCCTTTGCCTTCTGTGCGCCCTTGATGGCGTTATCCACCTGCCTGGTGATCTGCCCGTCTCCCCAGATCTGGGATTCCGCTCCGGAGGCCACCTTGCACAGATGAGAGACGGCTTCTCTTCCCTCCAGCGTCATGTTCATATACGCGTAATCATCATAGCTTACACCGATGGCTTCGCACAGCAGCTGGAAAGGATTGAGCCGCGCTCCCTCCTCCAGAGACAGGTATATCTCGGTCCTGTTGCAGGTGGCGATGAGAACGCACCCCAGGATGCCTTCTCTGTCTC
>JBJESV010000006.1:0-27291 GCA_051882975.1 Emergencia sp. | reverse complement strand
TCGGTCCTGTTGCAGGTGGCGATGAGAACGCACCCCAGGATGCCTTCTCTGTCTCTGAGCATATCATAGATATTCTCCGTCTGTGTCTGGGTGCAGGAGAAAGTCTCTCTTTCTTCAAGTCCCGCCATATTATAGTCTATGTATGACATTACGATGTTCAAAATCTACACTTCCATTCTTTCACAGCCAAAGCGCAGGTGAATCCTCCGCCGCTGGTCTTTGACAGTATTTTTCGTCCGCCTCCGCTGCCTATGGATGCGCTGCGTTCGCAGACATTGTCGACTCCCGTAACGCTTCTGACGAAGTCAGAGCTTTCGAAAGTCCCTTCTGCTTCCTGCAGCTGCAGTGCGGTATAGGTTTCGAAAGGTATGCCGTACTTTTCGCTGAATGCCAGAAAGCATTTTTCGTTCTTTTTCAGTTCAATCGATGCGATTTTCTCCAGTGCATGGACAGACACGTGATTCTGTTCCAGCACACCCAGTATGAACTCCTCGAAGGCTTCCGGAGACGAATCCTTTCTGCAGCCTGCTCCCAGGGTTACGATCCTTGGCACCACATTGAAGGTGTAGCCTTCAAAGGGACTCAGCCGGTCATCCAGACTGACGCAGATACCCGTCCCGGCAGGTTCCGCCGTCAGTTCCTTCGGAAGTTCTCCCTCGACGGGGAATCCGCAGCTGAACCCGACCTTTTCGCCCCGCAGCACCGCAGAGGAGATCCGCCTGATGCCCTTTACATCGACGATGGCGCATCCCGTTTTCTTTGTCCACAGATCCACCGCAAAGGCGCCGTTCAGATCCGTAGCCGTGGTGATCACGACCTCTGCACCTGTGACTCCGGCAATCTCTGCCGCAGCCTGATTGGCGCCGCCCAGATGACCGCTGAGAACAGGGATCGCATGTCGCCCGAACTCGTCCATGACGATAACCGCGGGATCCACATCCTTGGAACGGATCAGCGGTGCGATCATCCGCACTGCAATGCCTGCGGCACAGATAAACAGAAAGGTGTCTTTCTTATGGAAATTCTCTTTCAGAAAAGCTCCCGCTCCGTCTCTTGAGTCCGCGATCTCGCAGCTGCACTGCCCGGAAAGCTCTGCAGCCACTTTTCCGGCCAGTTCTTTTCCTCTCTCTGTAAAGGCAAGAATTCCGATCTCTTTCATTATCTGCTCGCCTCTCTGAACAGGTGGGTAAAGGACGGATCGTAAAGCTTCGAACGCTCATATCTGTCTCCCAGGAATCCTCCCACCAGGATCAGGGCCATCTTGTTGATTCCGTTCTCTTCCGCCGCTTTTGCAATATCCTTCACCGTTGTCCTGACCACCTTTTCATCAGGCCAGGTCGCCTTATATACGATGGCGGCCGGGCTGTCCGGCTCGTAGCCGCCCTCAATCAGTCTTTCTGACAGTTCCCGGAGCATGGTGGACGTCAGGAAGACGACCATGGTGGCGCCGTGGGCTGCCAGTTTTGATATCTCTTCTTTCTCAGGTACAGGTGTTCTGCCTGCCATTCTGGTCAGGATAACGGTCTGGCTCACATCCGGCAGGGTGTACTCCGCATTCAGCGCCGCTGCCGCTCCTATAAATGAGCTTACGCCCGGAACGGAGGTGTATTCCATTCCTTCCTCGTCCAGAATATCCATCTGTTCTCTGATAGCTCCGTAGATGCACGGATCTCCTGTATGGAGCCTGACGACCTCTCTGTCCCGGTTTTCCTTCATGACCTCGATAACATCTTCCAGGGTCATGGATGCACTGTTGTATATCCTGCAGTCTTCTTTCGCGTAGTCCAGAAGGGCGGGATTGACCAGGGATCCTGCATAGATGATCACATCTGCCTTTTTCAGAAGTTCTGCGCCTCTGACGGTGATCAGATCCGCAGCTCCGGGTCCTGCTCCGATAAAATAGATCATAACTTATTTCTCCTTTCCATCGATCGCTGATCTCTCAGGCGCATCGTCTTCTCTGATTCTGTAATATCTCATCACGTCTGCGGCTCCGCTGCTCTGGATGATATGGCGGCGGTCCGTCGTAAACATGATCGTCTCTATTTCTGCTTCTGATTTCAGTCTGTAGTTCAGGTGGTACAGCACCTTATCCAGAATACTCTTTTTTACGGCCTCGTAATAGGGCTCGTCTTTTATCAGGTCAAAGGCGTCGTCCGTGGTGATGCAGTCCATAATCTGTCTGACGGTTTCCGGAGCGGCACCGTTCAAAGCGCTGTGAACACCGATGATCTCCATCCTGCAGTCTGCACAGGATGAGTGGGTGTTCATGACACCGGCCGCGATTTTGATCAGTTTTCCCGTATGCCCTACAAAGAGGATCTTCTGAAATCCCTTATATCTGATATAGTCCAGAGCCTCGCCGATGTAGTTGCTTACGGGAACAGCTCTTTCTATATCCAGTCTCAGGTATTCTCTGCAGAAATCCCTGCCGTAGTTGCCCGGTGCGATGAGGATATGCACGGGATCTTCCTCGTACTGCCTGTCAATGACCGCTTTGATCGTGTCCACCAGGGCCTTTTCGCTCATGGGGTCCACAATACCTGTGGTTCCCAGGATGGAAATGCCGCCTCTGATTCCCAGGCGCGGATTGTAGGTTTTTCTGGCGATCTCCTCGCCTCCGGGCACAGAAATCTCTATTTCCAGGCCGCCGTCATAGCCGCATTTTTCCATGATTCTCGCTGTATTTTCCAGGATCATCTTACGGGGAACGGGGTTGATCGCCGGTTCACCCGGCGGAACCTGCAGTCCCTTTGCCGTCACAACGCCGACACCCTCTCCGCCTTTGAGAGTGATGCCTTCTGCAGTGTATGCCGCCCTGGCGCAGATCCTGGCCCCGTGGGTCACATCAGGATCGTCACCGCCGTCCTTGATCACGGCGCATCTGGCATATCCTTCCTTCAGTTCCGCATCTTCTATGATAAAGTCGGCCGTCTCCCCCGATGGAAGGTTTATCCGCGCACCGGCGATCCTGCTTCCTGTAAGCAGCATCTGTGCCGCCGCTGCCGCCGCCGCTGCCGCACAGCTTCCGGTGGTGAAACCGTATCTCAGCTTTTTTCCGTTTTTGACTGTATATTTCTCCATTGTGATTATCTGTCCGTTTTCTGTTCTCTGCAAAGAAAAAAACCCGGATTCACAGAATTCGGGTTTGCATTTTATCACTCTATTAATCAGATCCAAGTATCAACCTAAAACTCATATCCTGTGGCTTTTATGGTCAAACACCGGAATGTCTTCCGACTCAGATGTCATCATCTCCACACGCCTTCCCGGAATTGCTTCCAGTGGCCGGCATATCGCCATGCAGGAGACTCGATCATTACGGCAGCAGGACTGTTCAGGATTCTCACCCGATTCCGATATTACGACAGTGTCTGTCAACCGGTGCTTATGAAACGTTCCTATTTATTTTTCATCAGAAAAATTATATTACATTATTCTCCCTGTGTCAACAGATTCAGACCGGTCAGTTTAGAATAAATCCGCTCCAGCATCCAGGGTTCGCTGACATATCGGGACAGTTCCTCCGCAGGGATCCACCTGACGCCGCTGTTTTCCTCTTCTCTGACGGAAAGCTGCTGATTTTCGTCTGCTTCCAGCAGATAGGTCAGATTCATATGAAGATGGGAAGGTACGTAGACGCCCCGCTTTTCGTGTCCGTCCACCGTCAGGATCTCCAGAGATACCGGTTTCTGCGACAGAGGTCTCACCCTGCTGATGCCGGTCTCCTCCTCTGCCTCCCGCAGGGCCACCGCCAGCAGATCCGCCTCTCCGTCAGCATGTCCTCCTGTCCAGGCCCAGCTGTCGTAGATGTTGTGATAGACCATCAGCACTTTTTTCCGGTCAGGACTGACGATCCAGGATGAGGCTGTAAAATGGGCGGTCAGATTGGTTCTCAGCAGACAGTCCTCGTGGAGCTCCATAAAATCCAGCATCCGCTTCCTGTCTGCCTCCTCCTGTTCGCAGACAGGAACGTAATTCTCGATCTGGCGGCAGAGCCTCTTTATCTCTTCCGTCATGGCCGTGTCTCCTGCTCCGCGATCCGCCCTTCCAGGCTGAAAGTCTTGCCGGCGGTGATCTCCACGTCGACCATTGTCCCGATCAGTTCCCTGGAACCCGGGAAATTTACCAGCTTGAATCCGTCTGTACGGCCGGCCAGTATCCCTTTGCCGTTCTTGTCAGGGCCTTCTACCAGGACCTTTTCTATGCGGCCCTTATAAGCCGCATTTTTCTCCGCGCTGATCTCATTGACCAGATCCACAAGTCTGTTGAAGCGCTCATGCTTGATCTCCTCCGGAATCTGATCCTCGTATTTCTCCGCAGGCGTCCCTTTACGGACAGAATAGAGGAAGGTGAATGCGGAATCGTAGCGTACGGTCCGCACCAGATCCAGCGTCTCTTCAAAGTCCTCTTCCGTCTCTCCCGGAAAGCCGACGATGATGTCTGTGGACATGGTGATATCCGGCACTGCGGCTTTCAGCCGGCTGACCAGATCCAGATACTGCTCCTTCGTATATTTTCTGTTCATCCGTTTCAGGATCCGGGTGCTTCCCGACTGGACCGGCAGATGGATATTCCTGCACAGCTTGCCGCAGTCCACAAAGGCCTGGATCAGTCTGTCCGAAAGATCCTTCGGATGGGATGTCATAAAGCGGATCCGCTCCAGTCCTTCAATCTCATTGAGTCTGTATATCAGCTCCGCGAAATCGGTATTTTCATCTCCGTGATAGGAATTTACGTTCTGTCCCAGCAGCATGATCTCCTTTACACCATCTTCCGTCAGTTCTCTGACTTCTCTGATGATCTCCTCCGGCCTGCGGCTTCTCTCCCTGCCTCTGGTATATGGAACGATGCAGTAGGTACAGAAGTTGTTGCAGCCGAACATGATGTTGACCAGAGCCTTGCTCTCGAAGAGTCTCTTTGCCGGAAGCCCCTCCACAATCTCGCCTCCGTCCGGCCATATTTCTATCTGCTTTTTCTTCTCATTCAGAGCGTTGTCGATGAGCTGAGGGAACTGATGAATGTTGTGGGTTCCGAAAATGATGTCAACCCAGGGATATCTGGTCCTGATGGTGTCGATGACATGCTGCTGCTGCATCATGCATCCGCATACACAGACCAGAAAATCAGGATTCTCCATCTTTCTCCGCTTCAGCTGACCCAGGGTTCCGAAAAAGCGCTTGTCCGCATTTTCCCGAACGCTGCACGTGTTTATGATGGCCACATCGGCGTCTTTTCTCTCTTTGACCGGAACAAAGCCCTTCTCCAGCAGCATGCCGGCCATGACTTCCGAATCGTGCTCGTTCATCTGGCACCCGAAAGTCGTTATGTGAAATGTTTTCTGATTCATGTCTTTTCTCCAGTTATGATTTCGGCAGATGCCGTAATGATTTATTATACCATCCGGTATGGAAATTTACAAGCTCTGCCGGAAACAGTCCGCAGCCCATCGCTGCTGCTCCGAATACAGCTTCTCCGCCGCCTCCTCCGGAGCCATCCACAGAAGCCTGTGATCGGTCTCTATCGGCTCCTGGACCTTTTCCAGAAGCTGTCCGGTATAATAAGTCTGGATCGGATGAAAGTACTCTCTCTCCGGTATCCGGCAGTAAGTCTCCGCAGAGCAGAGAAACCGGTCTAATTTCACACGATGTCCTGTTTCCTCCAGGCACTCCCGAAGGATGCACTCCTCATCGCTCTCCCCTTCCTCTCTGCCTCCGCCGAGAAGAAAGAAACCCAGAGGGAGCTCCACCAGAGCGATTTTCCCGTCTCTGTACGGAATCAGATAGGCACCCGGCCTGTGATAGTAGTCAGCCCTTTCGATCTTTTTTCCGAATATCTTATGCATAACTCTCCTCAATGCATTTACCCTTCAAAGGCTTCCAGAGCTTTGCAGAACTCCGGCAGTTCCTTCTCGCAGCGGATGAATCTGCCGCCTGCAGCCCTGATTCAAACAGGAGCCGCGCCCTCAGGCGCAGCTCCATAGTGACGCGAAAGATTTCAGCAGAAATCCTATCCGATATGTTTCTCGTTCTTTTTGTCCCTTCCCATGAGAAGCTCCACAGCCTCCCTGGCCGTGATCTTCTCGTTGATGCAGTTGTAGATGCATTCTGTGATCGGCATCTCCACGCCCACTTTCTGTGCCAGCTGGTAGGCCGCCTCGGCGGTGAACATTCCTTCGACCACCATGCCCACCTTTTCCACAGCCTCCGAAGGTTTGACGCCTTCTCCGATCATGATGCCGCAGCGCCGGTTTCTGGAATGCATGCTGGTGCAGGTCACGATCAGATCGCCGATGCCGGTCAGGCCGGAGAATGTTGCGATATCAGCACCCAGCTTGACGCCCAGACGGCACATTTCTGTGATTCCGCGGGTCATCAGGGCAGCCTTCGCATTGTCTCCGAAACCGATGCCGTCAGAGATGCCGGCGCCCAGAGCGATGATGTTCTTCAGGGCTCCGCCCAGCTCCACGCCGCACACATCGTCGTTGGTGTAGACGCGGAATCTGTCCGTCATGAAGATATCCTGCACGTATTCCGCCAGTTCCATGTCTCTGGATGCCACGGCAACCGTCGTCGGCAGCGCTCTGCCCACTTCCTCGGCATGGGAAGGTCCTGACAGGACCACATACTTCACATCCGGTTTCAGTATGTAGGCGATCTCGCTCATCCTCATCAGAGTGCCCTGCTCGATTCCCTTTGCCACGTTGACCACCACCATATCGTCTTCCAGGAACGGTACAGCCTGTTCAAAGGCGCTGCGGAAATGCTGTGCCGGTGCAGAGAAAAGGGCCACATCCGCTCCCTCCAGAGCTTCTTCTGTGGTATCCACGATGTGCAGATTCTCTCCGAATCTGATGCCTGGCAGATACCTGACATTCTCCCTGTGTTCACGCATTTCCTCCAGGTGTTCTCTGTTGATGTCGCAGATTTTCACCTGATGTCCTTTATTGCTCAGTGTCAGAGCCAGGGCTGTCCCCCAGCTTCCTGCACCGATAACGCCGATTGTTTTCATATTGTTCTCCGCCTTTCTATTTTTTACTGCTGAAACTGAGTTTGTTTTCTTCACCGTTGATGATCCGCCTGATATTGCTCCTGTGGGCATAGATCATGATCACTGCCATGATGCATCCGATCCAGAAGAAATCCCTCTCCATGAACCAGGTTATGACAGGAAAGGATACAGCGATGATGACTGAGCCCATGGAAACCATGCGGGTCAGCAGCACTGCCAGGATCACCACTGCCAGGCACACCAGCGCCATCTGCCAGTTTACGCCCAGGATCGCACCGAAAGCCACAGCCACACCTTTACCGCCTTTAAAGCGGAACAGGACCGGCCAGATATGCCCGATAAAAGCAGCCAGAGCACACAGCATGGCGGCCTTAGGCGTGGAAAGCAGGAAGCCGATCTCCACGGCAAGAAACCCTTTGCCGATATCCACCAGCAGGGTGATCAGTGCGGCCTTTTTGCCCAATACCCTCAGGGCATTGGTGGTTCCCGCGTTGCCGCTGCCTTCTTTCTTTATGTCGATTCCTTTCGCCCTGCCCAGCAGAGTGGACGGGGATATATTTCCCAGGAAATATGCGATTACTATTGCCAATATGAACATAGAAGTTTCCATTACTGCTCTTTCTCTCCTTTTTCCCGGAATACGAATTTGATGGAGGTTCCCTCGAAACCGTATCCTTCTCTGATTTTATTTTCCAGATATCTCGCATAGGAGAAATGCATCAGATCCCGCTTGTTTATCTGGAAGGAAAAAAGCGGAGGTTTTACGCCGACCTGAGCCGCATAGTATATTTTCAGCCGTTTTCCCTTGTCTGAAGGCGGCTGTTTCATCATGGTCGCATCGGTAATCAGGCTGTTCAGCTGGCCCGTCGGTACGCGCATGGCCCGGTTTTCTGCCACCGTCTTGCTCATGCGGATGACCTCCATGACTCTCTGTCTGTCCTTGACAGAGATGAAGACGGACGGTGCGTAGGACATGAACTGGAGCTCGGATTCGATCTCCCTGCGGAAATCCCTCATGGTGTTGGTTTCCTTCTGAATCAGATCCCACTTGTTGACCACAACGATGATCCCTTTTCCTGCCTCATGGGCGACACCTGCGATTTTCTTGTCCTGCTCCGTGATGCCCTCC
The DNA here is from genome assembly GCA_051882975.1 of Emergencia sp. Taxonomy (GTDB): domain Bacteria; phylum Bacillota; class Clostridia; order Peptostreptococcales; family Anaerovoracaceae; genus Senimuribacter. The sequence goes on along the minus strand of JBJESV010000006.1, from coordinate 19,151 downwards.
TGTGCATCGATCATCAGCAGACATACGTCACAGCGTTCGATGGCCGCCACCGCACGGATAACAGAATATCGTTCGATATCCTCATTGACCTTGCTGCGTCTTCTGATGCCGGCCGTGTCGATGAGAATATACTTGTCTCCGTCCCACTCGAAAGGTGTATCTATGGAATCTCTGGTGGTTCCGGCGATAGGCGAGACGATGACCCTGTTTTCGCCGATAAGGCAGTTCACCAGGGAGGATTTGCCCACATTCGGTTTTCCGATTACGGCCACCTTGATGGTCTCTTCATCCTCTTCGCCTGCCCCGTCCGGAAAGCTTTCCACGATCTCATCCAGCACATCTCCGAAGTTCAGCATATTGGCCGCGGAAATGGCCACCGGCACACCGATTCCCAGCTCGTAGAAGTCGTAGAAATTGTCCGGCAGATTCTGCGGATTGTCGATCTTGTTGACGATGAGGATGACCTTTTTGCCGGTACGCCGCAGCATGCCTGCAACTTCCTCGTCTGCCGAGGTGAGTCCTTCCTTTCCGTCCGTCATGAAAAGAATCACATCCGCCATATCCATGGCGATCTGGGCCTGTTCCCTCATCTGGGACAGTATGATGTCATTGCTGGCTGGCTCTATGCCGCCTGTATCGATCAGCGCAAAGTGGATCCCGTTCCACTCCGCCTCTGCATAAATTCTGTCTCTTGTCACGCCCGGTGTGTCCTCCACAATGGAAACCCTTCTCCCCACCACTTTGTTGAAGAAGGTGGATTTTCCCACATTGGGTCTTCCCACCACGGCTACGATTGGTTTACTCACTGAAAATTCCTCCTGCAAATTCTAACGGATCGAACTCCTTCAGATCCTCCATTTTCTCACCTACACCGATATATTTGATCGGAAGGTCGAACTCGTCGGCGATGGTGATGGCGATGCCGCCTCTGGCCGTTCCGTCCAGCTTGGTCAGGACAACGCCGGTGATCTCGGCCGCCTCATTGAACTCTTTCGCCTGGGATACCGCGTTCTTGCCTGTGGTGGCATCCAGCACCAGCAGGGTCTCTCTGGCGGCGTCCGGATACTCTCTGGAGATGACCTTGTTCATCTTCTCCAGTTCCGCCATCAGGTTTTTCTTGGTCTGCAGACGTCCTGCCGTATCGCAGATCAGCACGTCGATATTCTTCGCTTTTGCTGACTGGATGGCATCGTAGATGACCGCCGACGGATCAGCGCCTTCCTGATGCTTTACCGTATTGACACCGATGCGGTTTCCCCATATTTCCAGCTGTTCTCCTGCCGCCGCGCGGAAGGTGTCCGCTGCCGCAAGCAGCACGGTCTTTCCCTCACTGCGCAGCTTGTGTCCTATCTTTGCGATGGATGTGGTCTTGCCGCCGCCGTTGATGCCGATCATCAGAATGACCAGCGGCGTCTCGCTGCAGAGCCTGTTTCTCTCCCCCTTGTCCATCAGCCCTGCGATGACCTCTGCCAGGGCGCCCTTTATATTCTCCGGACTGGTGATGCAGTTTTCCTTTATATTTGTTCTCAGCTCCTCCATAATCTTCATGGTGGTATCCATGCCGATATCTGAAGTGATCAGTATCTCCTCCAGTTCATCCATCAGATCCTCATCGATTTCCGGCCGCCCCATGATGGCGTCTCCGATGCGTTCCGACAGTTTTCCGAAAAAGCTTTTTTTCTCTTTGAATAGTGCCATATGTCTTCCTTTCCTTTATGCTCTCTTAAATTCGAAAACCTGTCCGCACTACAGGTCAAAATCGTCACCCAGACGAAGACTGAGAACCTTGGATATGCCCTGTTCCGGCATGGTCACGCCGTAAAGCACATCGGCGTGCTCCATGGTGGCCTTCTGGTGAGTCACCAGCGCGAACTGAATGCCGTCAAACTTGCGCAGATATCTGGCGAAGCGGTCGATATTGGCATCGTCCAGTGCCGCCTCCACCTCGTCAAGTATGCAGAACGGCGTCGGCTTTGTCTTCAGAACGGCAAACATCAGTGCAATGGCCGTCATGGTCTTCTCTCCGCCGCTCATCAGATTGATGTTCTGCAGTTTCTTTCCCGGCGGCTGAGCGATGATGTCGATGCCCGATTCCAGCGGATTGTTCTCATCCTCCAGACGGAGCTCTGCATGACCGCCTCCGAAGAGTTCCCGGAAGATGACCTCGAAGTTCTCCACCACCTGGTCAAAGTTTTCCTTGAAACGGACTCTGATGGTCCTGTCCATATCGCTGATGATTCCCTGCAGCTCCTCCATGGCGGTGGTGATATCGTCACGCTGTCCGGTCAGGAAGGTGTAGCGCTGGCTCACGCTTTCATATTCGCTGATGGCGCCCACGTTGACTTCGCCCAGTTCTCTGATCCTGCTGCGGATCTCTCTGCTCTCCCTTACCGATGTGGACATGACAAAGTCCTCCCGGCGGAAATCCTGCGCCTGCGCATAGGATATCTCAAAATCATCCCAAAGGCGCTCCTTCATGGTATCCAGCTGGGTCTCATTTTTCGCCAGCTTGATCTCCAGCTGGTATTTCTGATCACGCAGGGCGTTCAGTCTGTCACCGCGTTCTCTCTGTCCTCTGCTGACATCAGCCAGCTTCTCCGACAGCTCGCTTCTCTCCTCCTGGACCTTGCGGATGTATTCCTCAGTCTCTTTTTTCGCTTCGATCAGCTCGGATATATCCTTCTCCGCGTTTTCCGTGCCGAAAAGGATGCCGTCCTTTTCAGATTCCAGCTCATTCAGCTGATGCTTTCTGTCTTCTATCTGATTTCTGTAGTCCTCTGCTGATTCCTCGATATGATGCAGCAGATTTTCCAGGCTGTTCTTCTTCCCTTCCCATTCTGTAGCGGCAATCCGGGTCACGGTGATCTCCTCGCTGGCTCTTCCGACGACATCTTTCTTTTCCTCGTAAAGGTTCATGGCCTCTTCGACCTGGGATTGTGCCTCGCTGACCTGCTGTCCGGCCTCTTCCGATGCCCTGGCAAGTTCTGCGGCGGCTGTATTGGCATCGCTCATTTCCTTCTCTATGGATGCCAGTTCTCTCTCAAAACGGCAGCTGTCGCTGCGGGCGCTGCTGCAGGCCTGCTTCAGAGCGGCTGTTCTGCTGCCCAGCGCTGCGGCTGCAACATCTTTCTTCTGTCTTTCTTCTTCCTTTTCTGAGAGCTCCCTCTGAATCTCAGACAGGCGCTGCGCTGTCTCCTTCGATTCCCTGTCAGCGGAAACGAGCTTCTGGCGAAGCACGCTGATTTCCTCCTCCAGCCTGCCGATCTCGCTCTTGCGCTCCAGAAGATTGGCCGTTCTGTTCTTGTATTTCCCGCCTGTGATAGCTCCGCTGGCGTTGATGACTTCGCCGTCCAGCGTAACGAACCGGATACCGTTACCGCCCGTTTTTGAAAGACGGATCGCCGTATCCATGTCGTCAGTGATGGCCACTTTTCCGAGAAGATAATCAAAGATTTTCCTGTGTTCTTCTCTGCAGGTGATCAGCTCCGATGCCAGACCTCTGTAGCCCGGATCGCTGCTGATGCGGCTGTCCACGCCGGCTCTGGATCCTCTGACTGATGATACAGGCAGAAAAGTCAGCCTTCCGGCCTGGTTTTTCTTCAGCTCATTGACGGCTGCCTTGGCGTCCTGGTCTGTATCGCAGATGATGTTCTGCATCTGTCCTCCCAGTGCCGTCTCAATGGCCGTCTCCAGTCCCTCCGGAACCTCCATCAGCTCTGCTACGACCCCCTGAATACCGGAAAGTCCCGATTTCATGATATATCTGACGGCGAAGTTGTATCCCTCGTAGTTGGATTCCATCTCTTCTATGGTCTTTTTCCGGGCTGTCTTCTGACCTCCGGTCAGCCGCAGCTCCTCCATATCCGCCTTCAGTCGCTTCTGTTTCTCGTCCAGCCTCTGCTTTTCTGCAGCGAGACTGCGGATTTTCTCCTCAAGAGAGGCCAGTTCGTCGTTCAGCTCCTGCTGACGTTTCTGCGCCTCCTGAAGCTGCGCATCGTTGTCTGCATTGATTCTTGCAGCATTCTCCGCATCTGATCCCAGCTGGGCCTTTCTCTTTTCCAGGGTTTCGCATATGCTCTCATAGCTTCTGATCTCGCTCTTCTGGGATGCAATCAGGCTGTGAAGGCTGAATATCCGCTCTCTGCCGCTGTCTATGCGGGCTGAGAGTTCTGACGCCTCCCTGGAAAGCCGGCCGTGAGCCTCCACCTTCTCCTGAAGGGCGTCGACAGCTTCCTTGTATTTACGCAGAATTTCCGACCTGGAGTTTTCCAGCTCGGATCTGTTTTCTTCTTCTTTCTCCAGTTTTCCGGTCAGCTGCTCTATCTCTCCGCTGATCCGCTCCCTGTCCTTTTCTATGTGATCCAGCCGTTCCTGATTCAGCTGGCTCTGGCTGGTCATCCGGTTGATTTCCTCCACGGTTTCCATCAGTCTGCCTCTGGCATCCTCACCCAGCTTTTCAAGGATACCGTTTCGCTCGGCATCTGCACCGGATTCCTCTTCGATCCGCTGTTTCTCTTCCTCCAGCCGGCCGATCTGTCCGGCCAGACTTTCGATGTCTTCTCTGAAACCTGTGTTTCTGCTCAGTATATTATCTATATTCTTCAGCGTGATATTGATTTCCAGATCTCTGTACCTGTCCTTCAGCTGCAGATACTCTCTGGCTTTCTCGCTGTCTTCTTTGAGCCCGTCGATACGGCCCTCGATTTCGGCGATGATGTCGCTGACTCTTTCCAGATTGCTGCTGGTGGAGGCCAGCTTGCGTTCTGCCTCCGCCTTTTTGCTCTTGTACATGACCACGCCGGCGGCCTCTTCGAAGATCTCACGTCTGCTTTCAGGCTTGTTGCTGACGATGTCCGCAATCTTTCCCTGGCCGATAAGGGAATACCCGTCGACGCCGATGCCGGTGTCCATGATGAGCTCACGGATATCCCTGAGCCGGCACTGATTGCTGTTGATCAGATATTCGCTCTCCCCTGACCGGTACATACGCCGGGTGATGGCCACTTCGTTGTAATCGATATCCAGTATATGGGTAGAATTGTCGATGACCAAAGTAACTTCAGCCATACCACGGGATTTTCTGCTGGCAGTTCCGGCAAAGATGACTTCCTCCATCTTTCCGCCCCGCAGCGCCTTGGGGCTCTGTTCTCCCAGGACCCATCTGATGGCATCACTGATATTACTCTTGCCGCTTCCGTTTGGTCCGACAATGGCTGTCACCCCTTCGTGAAACTCTATGACAACAGGTTCCGCAAAGGATTTGAATCCATGCATCTCCAGCCTTTTAAAATACATTCTGTTTCTTTCTCCCTTCACTCATCAGACAGAATGTCAAAGGTTGCTTTTGCTGCATTCTGCTCTGCTTCTTTCTTGCTTTTACCGCATCCGCTGCCCAGGGTCTTTCCGTTGCAGACCAGATGGACATAAAAGGTCTTGTCGTGATCCGGCCCTGTCTCCCGGTCCAGATGGTAGGAAATCACCGTCTTGCGTCCTCTTTTCTGAAGGATCTCCTGCACCTGGGTCTTGAAATCGGTGAACAGCCTGCCTGCCAGGGCATCCTCTATGGTCGGTGCAAATTCGCGGGACACGAAGCGGGCCGCCTCATCGTATCCTCCGTCCAGATAGATGGCTCCGACAACAGCCTCCACCGCATCAGCCAGAATGGATTCCCTGTGTCTTCCCCCGGAGTGTTCCTCCCCTTTTCCCATATTCAGATACTCCCCTATACGGAGTCTGACTGCCACAGCAGCAAGGGATTTCTCACATACGATGAGAGCGCGGGTCTTGGTCAGCTTTCCCTCGTCCACCTTCTCCAGCCGCCTGTAGAGTTCCACGCTGATGATGGCGTCGAAAAAGGCATCCCCCAGAAATTCCAGGCGTTCATTGTTGTTCCGGTTCTCAGAGGTGTGCTCTCTGCAGTAGGAACTGTGGGTCAGGGCTTTGTCCAGAAGGGCCTTGTCCCTGAACTCGTATTGTATAATCTTTTCAAAATCACTGTTATTCACTGATCAGAATCTCCTCAATCTCCAGTACTGCGTTCTGGATGGTCTCCACAACCTTTCCCTCCACGTACGGAACCGCTTTGATGACAGTCTGTTTGACAGCCAGCGCATCAGAAGAGCCGTGCATTTTCAGGATGGCCCCTTTTACCCCCAGAAGCGGCGCGCCGCCGTACTCGGCATAGTTGAATTCTTTCTTGATTCCCATGAGCTGGTCCTTCAGAAGAACGGCTCCCAGCTTGGACTTGGTGCTGGAAAGAAATCTGCGCTTCATCTCCCGCAGAACCATCAGCCCCATGCCCTCGGTCAGTTTGATGATGGCGTTGCCTGTGAATCCGTCTGTGACGATGATGTCGCAGACTCCGTCCGGCAGTTCTCTCGCCTCCACGCTGCCGATGAAATTGAGATGACTCTTCGACAGCAGTTCAAAGGCGGCCTTGGTCAGAGTCGTTCCCTTCCCTTCTTCTGTGCCGTTGTTCACCAGGCCCACCGTCGGGTTCACCCGTCCGATCACCTTCTCCATATAGATGCTGCCCATGGTGGCGAACTCCAGCAGGTTGTTCGGCTTGCATTCCGCATTGGCTCCGGTGTCTACCAGCAGGGAGGGCCTTTTGCCGATCACGGGATAAACAGTGGCCAGGGTCGGTCTGTCGATACCCTGAATCCTTCCCAGAACGAACATGCCGCCTGCCAGCAGCGCACCTGTGCTTCCCGCAGAAAGAAAGACGTCCGCCTCGCCGTTTTTCACCATGTTCAGTCCCTTGACGATGGACGAGTCTTTCTTGGTCCTTACGGCTTTCACCGGTGCCTCATCATTGCTGATCATCTGGCTGGCATGCACCACGCTGATCTGATCTCCACTGTATTTCTGTGCCTCCAGGCATGCTGTGATCTCTTCTTCGTTTCCGATTATCAGAATCTCATCGCTGATTTCTGCAGCTGCCGCCACAGCTCCTTCCACGATTGCCTGCGGAGCATGATCTCCGCCCATTCCATCTATTAAAATCTTCATCGTATTCTCCTCCTCTGGCGTCTGTCACGCATACATAATTATTTTAACACAGTTTCCAGTATTGTGCAAACAAACCGTCGGGATTTCACCCCGTTTTCATGTGAAAATCCTGTGATTTTTAGTATGCTCTTTCCATTCGGTTAAAACTGCCCTGTTTATTTTTCAGGAATACGCCAAAAATTATGCTTTTCTTTTTTATCTGGTTAAAGTATAACAGTACGGTGACATGTTGTTGAAAGGAAGGTAATAAAGAAATGAAAAATTTAAGAAAACTGATTGTAATGATGCTGGCACTTGTCATGGTGTTCTCAATGACAGCATGCGGAGGAAGCGATGATTCCTCAGAAGGCGCTGAGTCTGATCTGGCATATGTGCAGGAAAAGGGCACTCTGGTTGTCGGTATCACAGAATTTGCACCGATGGACTACAAGGATGCTGACGGAAACTGGATCGGCTTCGATGCGGATATGGCGAAGGCCTTTGCTGAAAGCCTCGGTGTTGACGTCGAATTCACAGTCATCGACTGGGACAACAAGATCATGGAACTGGACGGAAAGAGCATCGACGTCGTATGGAACGGCATGACGCTGACTGATGAAGTCACCTCTGCCATGGGAACCAGCAACGCTTACTGCAGAAACGCACAGGTCGTCGTGGTTCCGAAGGACAAGGCTGACCAGTATCAGGATCAGGATTCCATCAAAGATCTGAAGTTCGCTGCTGAAGCAGGTTCTGCCGGAGAAGCTGTCCTGAAAGATCTGGGTTATAATGTGACTTCCCTCACCTCACAGGCAGATGCCCTGATGGAAGTGGCTGCAGGCACTTCTGACGCATGCGTTATCGACCTGCTGATGGCCGGCGCCATGATCGGAGAAGGCACAAGCTATGAGAACCTTACATACACAATCGGCCTCAACGAAGAGGAATACGGCGTGGGATTCCGCAAAGGTTCCGATCTGGTGGAAGCGCTGAATCAGTTCTTCATCGACTGCTATGCAGACGGTTCCATGATGAAACTGGCTGAAACCTACGGCGTACAGGAATCAATCATCGAGCAGAAATAAGCAGAATGTCAGAAATACGGGGCTCTGACTCCGCACACGGCAGAATCTTTTATTTATAAAGGTGAGATTAATTTATGTTTCAAGAGGTAATGCTGGCTCTGTCCAGCGGATTTGTAATTACAATAGAGATTTTTGTGCTCACACTTCTGGGAGCCCTGCCCCTGGGGCTGATTATTTCTTTCGGCTCCATGAGCAGATTCCTCCCTCTGAAAGCGGCTGCCCGCACCCTGGTATGGGTCATCAGAGGGACCCCGCTGATGCTTCAGCTGATCGTGATCTATTATGGTCCCGGTCTGATGGGCAATAACATCTGGGGCGGTGACAGCACGGGAAGGTTCATCGCCGTTCTCGTTGCTTTCATCATCAACTACGCCTGTTATTTCTCCGAAATATACCGCGGCGGTATTCAGAGCATCTCCCAGGGGCAGTACGAGGCGGGACAGGTTCTGGGCCTTACAAAGAAGCAGATCTTCTTCAAAATCGTGCTTCTGCAGGTCATCAAGCGCATCATCCCGCCTATGGGCAACGAGTTCATCAATCTGGTAAAAGATACTTCCCTGTCCAGGATCATTGCGGTCTATGAACTGATCTGGGCCGGACAGGCTTTCATCAAAAGCGACGGCATCATCTGGCCGCTGCTTATGACAGCACTGTTCTATCTTCTGTTCAGCGGAATCGTTACACTGGTTTTCAACCAGATAGAAAAGAAGCTGAGCTATTTCAGCAGTTAAGGGGGATACTCATGGCAATACTGGAAGTAAAAAATCTTAAGAAAAGCTTCGGAAAGACCGAAGTGCTCAAAGGGATCTCCTTTTCTCTGGAAAAAGGTGAGGTTCTGGCCATCATCGGGTCATCCGGCGGCGGCAAGACCACCCTGCTCAGATGTCTCAACTTTCTGGAGTTTGCCCACGAAGGAACGATTTCAGTCAACGGCGAAACCATCTACGAGGGCGGCGTGACGGACCACAGCAATGATGCGGAAATCCGCAGAAACCGTCTCCACTTCGGGCTTGTGTTCCAGTCTTTCAATCTGTTTCCGCAGTACAATGTGCTGCAGAACGTGATGCTGGCGCCTACCCTGCAGTCCAAAGGCACCCCGGAACAGATCCGGGAGCATGCCCTGCAGCTGATCGGCCGGGTCGGCCTTTCGGACAAGCTTGACAATTATCCCTGTGAGCTTTCCGGCGGTCAGCAGCAGCGTGTAGCCATCGCCCGCGCCCTGGTCATGGATCCGGATATCCTGTGTTTTGACGAGCCGACCTCGGCTCTGGATCCGGAACTGACCGGTGAGGTCCTGAAGGTCATCAAAAGTCTGAAGGACAGCAGCAGCACCATGATCGTGGTAACCCACGAAATGGAGTTCGCCAAAGGCGTTGCTGATAAAGTCATCTTCATGGCTGACGGTATGATCGAGGAGATGGGAACACCTGAAGAGGTCTTTGAACATCCGAAATCCGAAAAGACCAGATCTTTCCTTCGCAAGTCTCAGGAGAAGATCTGAAGACATCTGCAGAAAAGGCAGATTAGAAAATGAACATTAAAAGAGCGGCTCAGAAACGAGGTGATCCCCGGACTGTTCCGCTCTTTTTATCTGCTTTTAATTATTTCAGCATTTCCCTGATGACCGCGTCGATTTTGTGAGCGACTTCTCTGAAGTCGTCTTCCTTATATCCTCTGGTGGTCATCGGCGCAGTTCCGATACGCACGCCGCTGGTCTCCTTCGGAGAACGTGTCTCGTTAGGCACGCAGTTCTTGTTCAGTGTGATACCGGCTTCGTCGCATCTTTCCTGCAGATCCTTGCCGCTGAACGGGAATTCAGACAGATCCAGCAGGAACACGTGATTGTCTGTTCCGCCAGTCACCACCTTGTAGCCCAGCTTCAGGAACTCATCGCAGAAAGCCTTGCAGTTGACTACCACCTGGTGGGCATATTCCCTGTATTCCGGTCTCAGGGCTTCCTCTGCACAGACCGCCTTGCCTGCGATGATGTGCTCCAGCGGACCGCCCTGCGCATAAGGGAACACAGCGCTGTCGATCTTCTTCGCAAGTTCTTTTCTCGCAAAGATCAGGCCGCCTCTCGGTCCTCTCAGCGTCTTGTGGGTGGTTGTGGTCACAATATCGGCGTGACCGAACGGCGTCGGGTGCTCGCCGCCTGCAACCAGGCCTGCGATGTGAGCCATGTCCACCATGAAGTATGCCCCGATTTCCTTTGCGATCTCTGCAAATGCGGCAAAGTCGATGATCCGGGAATAGGCGGATGCACCTGTCAGAATCAGCTGCGGTTTGTATTCCAGCGCCTTCTTTCTCACATCTTCCATATCGATGAAGCCGTTCTCGTCCACATCATAAAACACCATGTTGTAGAGCTTGCCGCTGAAGTTGACGGAGGAACCGTGAGTCAGGTGTCCGCCGTTGTCCAGGCTCAGGGACAGGATAGTGTCCCCCGGCTGCAGAATGGCCTTGTATGCGGCAAAGTTTGCCTGAGAGCCGCTGTGCGGCTGCACATTGACGTGATAATCCGTGCTGAAGACTTCTCTCCACTTGTCGCAGCAGTATTCCTCCAGCTCGTCGACGTATTTCGTTCCGCCGTAGTATCTGCTGGTGTTTCCGGAGGTTCTCACATAAGGATACCCTTCCGCATATTTCCACGACAGGCAGCTGCCGCATGCGGCCAGAACCGCTTCTGAGCAGTAGTTCTCTGAAGCAATCAGTTCGATATTGTTCTTCTGCCTGTTATATTCCTTCTCGATCAGTTCTCCGACGACGGGAGAAGTCTTCTTGATAAATTCAAAATTATCCACATTGTAGGTGCTGTCATCTTTGCCTTGTCTGTTAAACATTTATCCACTTCCTTCTATCTTGTATTGGTTTCGTCCTGCCGGCTGCCTCAGGCCTGCCCGTCTGCACCGGCATATAAAAGTATTATAGCATACTCTCTTCAAAGGTTTCAAGCTGTAATACCGAAACCTCATAGGCAGTTTTCAGAAGCACCTGACCGTCTTCACATTTCTTTCTGTACTGTCTGCTCTGCAGTCTGCCGCAGACAGCGATCTTATCTCCCACGTTCAGCGTGGCGGAATACACGGCGTTCCGTCCCCATGCTATGCATGGAATATAGTCGGATTTGTTGTACATCCGGTTGACAGCAAGCATCAGATCGCAGATTTTCCGTCCCATGGGAGAGGTCCGTGAAATCGGCTTTTTGCAGAGAAAGCCTTCCAGACTGATGTCATTGACCGGTTCCAGGTCACCGCCTGTGCAGGACAGTTCCCGTGCAAAGACGACGATGTTCAGCCGGTTATGCCCATCCACATCCTCGTTATATGTACGTATCTGTCCGTGTATCTCCACCTGAACACCGGCCGTAACAGAAAAGGTGCTCAGGATCCGTTCTGAAGCCATGACGATGACCTGATCCTCGTATCCGCTGCTTCTGCAGATGCCGACGCAGAAAGTATAAAAGGCCTCCCCGTAGGTTCTGTGGTTTAAAACCGGTTCATCTATCACTTCACCGCAGATATGGGCAATATTCGTGTTGACGTTGTAATTGCCGCCTTGCTGATTGATCATATTTTCCCTCCCGAAATTCGCATTACTATATTCTATTCCGGGTCAGGGAAAGTATGCCAGGATTGTGTTTCAGACGGCCTGTTTCATCTGGTTGGGATTGTATTCCTCAGGGCATCTGATGGTATAGGCCAGGGCTCTGGACTGATCTTCCGAAAGGGCATCGGGACTGCTGCCGTAGTAATGGGCCGACGCTTCTCTGATGCCGTAGCAGTCTTCGCCAAAATAGATGCAGTTCAGATACAGCTCCAGAATCTCATCTTTGGTCAGTATCCGTTCCAGCCGTACGGCCATGAAGGCCTCTGCAGCCTTTCGCACAAAGTTTTTGTCAAAATCAAAGTAGAGATTTTTCGCCAGCTGCTGGGTGATGGTGCTTCCTCCCTCCACAAAGCTTCCGGCGAGAATATCGTTTCCGGCAGCCCGGATGATGGCGAGAGGGTCCAGGCCGAAATGGAGACGGAACCTCTTATCCTCAGACCGGATAATCGTTTCTCTGAATCCCTGCGAGATATTCTCCAGCCGGACATAATCCTCATCGCTTCTGATCTCATCTATCTTCTCTCTGACCGGTTCTTCTGAAAGAACGCTCTGATACAGCATATATCCCTTCACTGCCACGGGTGCGCAGATGATTCCCGCGATCAGAACCGCCGCCAGCGTCAGATTAATCATCGATTTTAAAACTCTGTCCATAAAAACGCCCTCCTCTGATATCTTTATTATATCGAGGAGGGCTTCTTTCTGCCATTTCCGCCTGTGACAGCAGACTTACAGTTTTGTAAGAATCCTGTTTATATACTTGTTGATCACTGTGACCACCACAAAGCCCAGGGAGATCGCAAGGGCGATGATGATGCAGGAAACCCCGCTTTCAACGAACAGCTGCCGGTTTTCTGTCACCAGTCCGTAGAGAGCATAGTACAGTCTGCCTCCGGGGATCAAAGGCACTGCCGCCGCAGTCAGAAAGATGGTGGCCGGCGCTTTATTCACCCTGGCCATAATCTCTGCATAAAGCGCAACGAAGACCGCGGCGATGAGATTGCACAGGAAGTCGCTGTGCAGCTGCTCAAAGGCGAGGAGATAGATTCCCCATGTCACCATGCCGCCTATTCCGGCATAAAGTATCTGTTTTCCTTTGATTTTCAGGAATATGGCAAATCCGATGGAGCCGATAAAGGCTGCCAGAAGCTGGATTATCATACTGCACCTCCTGAAAGAAAAATGGTCAGAGCGAATCCGCAGGCGATGGCTGCAGCCACCAGAACCGCATTGCAGAGCCTGAGAAGTCCGGACGCCGTATCTCCCGTCAGCATGTCCCTGACAGCATTGGTCATTGCAATGCCGGGGATCAGCAGCATGATCCCGCCGATCATCAGTTTGTCTGTGTTTTCACCCAGACCCAGCTGAACCAGGAGTATGGAAGCAATGCCCGCTCCAACTGAAACGATAAAATTATATACAATGGCGTTTTTCTCCCGCTTTGCCAGAAACAGTTCAAAGAGTATGATGACCGCTCCGACCACGGCTGCTCCGGCAAAATCCAGCCAGCTGCCGCCGAAGAACACCGCAAAACCTCCGGAAACCAGAACGGCCCCCAGAAATTTCAGCCACAGAGGCTGCTCCGGCCGGTTGAGAACCTCCGTCAGTTTTTTTGAAATCTCCTTTTCGTCGGGATTGCAGGCACAGATGTACCGGCAAAGATCGTTGAGATAGTCCAGCCTGTCGAAGTTGACCTCACTGCGGACGATTCTCCTGATATGGGTCAGGATCCTGCCGTCCGGCGCCTCCATGGTCACCTGAATGTTGCTGGTGATGATGAAGACATTGATTCTGTCCGCTCCGTAGCTCTCGCACATGCGGTAGATACTGTCCTCCACCCGGCTGACCTCTGCGCCGCAGCAGATCATTTCCTCGCCCACATCCAGGATCCCCTGCAGGATTCTGTCATAATTGCATTCATCTTTCATTGCCGGATCTCCAGTCTCATTACCTCCGGGTGACAGCTTGTCTGGTACTGCGGACAATACCGGCATTCAAAGAAGTTGGGCGCTTCTGCCGGATCCACGGTAACAAAACCGTTCTTCCGGAAAAACTCCGGCGCGCGGGCGACCAGATAGATGCGGTCTCCTCCCAGTTCCTTCACGGTTTTTACCACTTTCTTCAGGAGAATATCTCCCACCTTCATCTTCCGGTAAAGCCTGTCCACCGCGATTCCGTCGATGATATACTCTCCTTCCCTCCTGGCCAGGACGACCCCGCCGATCAGGTCCCCGTCCGGACCGTGGGTGACCTTCCAGCACCGTACGATGTCCGTGTCGACCTCTTCATCGCCGTCAAACTCCAGCTCATTTTCCACGAAAAACTTCACCAGTCTTTCGTATTCATCTGTCTGTTTCATAATCAGATTCAGCATAGTTATTCCTCCCCCATGTTATCTTCCAGAGTATGTATTCTCAATCTGTTATGCAGCACGCTGAATTCCATCGGGAACCGTTCTCCGTGTTCGCCGTCGATGTCCGTAGGCAGGGTCTCTGTGGTCTCGATTTTCAGACTGCTGGTCTGAAAATGAAGCACTTTCTTGCTGGAGGGATGATTGCCCTGCAGGATCTTCATGAATACTCCGGGCATCTCCAGAAGGGACATATTCCTGAAAAGGAGCACATCCAGAAGGCCGTCGTTGATTTCCGAATCCGGGGATATCTTTTTGAATCCTCCGGCGGATTTTCCGTTCATGACCACCATGAAATACATTTTCTCTCTGTATATCTTTTCCGGCGTGGTCAGGGTCACCTTTACAGGCTTCATGCCCGGAATCTCTGAAAGTCCTTTCAGATAATACGCCAGAACACCGATGGTGTTCTTCAGCGTCGGATCCGTCTTCTGACTGACACCAACCACCTGGCCGATGGCCGCCACGTTGATGAAATAGCGGTCGTTGACTCTGCCCACATCCGCATAGGTATAGTTATCGCCCATTGCGATTTCCAGCATCTGATCGATATCGTTGGGAATGTTGAAATAGTAGGCGAAATCGTTGGCCGTTCCTGCCGGCATGATGGCAAGAGGCAGGTCGATGTCATGTCGGATCATGGCATTGACGCAGACATTGATCGTTCCGTCCCCGCCTGCTGCGATGATCTGCCTGTATTCCTCTCTGTACGTTTCTTTGTCCAGCTCCGCCAGATAGTCGAAAATCGTATGACCGTGGGCGGCTCTGATCGGCACCACCAGATATCCGGCATCCTGATACCGTCCGATGATGTGATCAAGATTATTTTTGAACATCCCGTTTCCCGAATTGGGATTATAAAAAAGTATGACTTTCCTGACTTTATCCATGCAGCATCCCCCTTATCGCTCCTATCAGATAAAGTGATCCGGCAAACAGGACCACATCGTAATCTCCGGATTTCTCCTGTGCCCGGCGGACTGCCTCCTCCGGCACCGGACAAACCTCACAGCGTCCGCCTTTTGATTCGAACTTTTCCGCCAGCGCATCTGCATCCAGTTTTCTCGGATTATCCGGCTCTGTAATGATGAAATCTCCGGTAATCTTCAGAAATGTATCTGTCACCTGGTCGACTTCCTTGTCAGCCAGGATCCCTGTCACCATGAGAATCCGCTTTCCCGCAAAACGGCGCAGCACGGTCTCCGCCAGAGATGCCGCCCCGTCCGGGTTATGGGCGCCGTCGAGAATCACATAGGGGTTTTCCTGCATGATCTCAAAGCGGCCGATCTGTTTTGCCGTCCGGAATCCTTCTCTGATGGCATCATCGCTGATTTGTATCTTTTCTTCCCGGTTCAGAAGCACCACTGCCTGCAGTGCCTCTACGGCATTTCTCACCTGATGCTCGCCGGCCATGGTAATCTCCAGCTCATAGGTCTTTCCCATGACCCGGCTTTCAAATCGGCATCCGCTTACCGTTTCTTCTACGATGCGGCACGGCAGCTTTCTGCTGTCATAAAGGGGCGCGTTCATTTCTTTCGCCTTTTTTCTGAAAACCTCCATGACATCCGGCTGATCGCTTCCTGTGATCACAGGACATCCTTCTTTGATGATGCCTGCCTTTTCTCCGGCGATCTGCTCCAGGGTATCCCCCAGCCGGTCGGTATGATCCAGGGAGATGGAGGCGATGATGCAGCAGAGAGGGTTCTTTACCACATTGGTCGAATCCCCTGTGCCGCCAAGCCCCACTTCCAGAACCACGTAATCCGCATGCTTCTGCTGAAAAAATACAAATGCGACAGCGGTCACCACCTCGAATTCAGTCGGAGACTCCAGCCCTTCGGCGACCATTTCCTCTGCCTTCTCAAGGACCGAAGCGGAGCACTCCTCCAGCTCGTCGTCCGTAATATATGCTCCGTCAAATTCGATTCGCTCGTTGAAAACCTCCAGATACGGAGAAGTATACAGGCCGGTTTTATATCCGCCGGCCTGTAGTACCTCATAGACATATCTGCAGATGGAGCCTTTTCCGTTGGTTCCGGCAACATGGATCACCTTCAGATCCCGATGAGGATTTCCCAGCTTTTCCAGAAGGACTTCCATCCTTTCCAGCCCAAGGACGCTGCCGAATCTTAAAAACTCATGAATCTTGCTGATTGCATCCATTGATATTCCACTTTCTGTCTATTCTTATCTGTATTTTATTTTCCGATCTTTTTAGCGACCATTTCCAGTCTGGCTTCCACTTTGGCCAGCATATCCTCGTACTTGGCCTGCTTCTCTTTTTCTTCGTTCACGACCTTTTCCGGCGCCTTTGCCAGGAAGCCCTGATTGGACAGCTTTCCTCTGACTCTGGCAACCTCGCCTTCCAGCTTTTTCTTCTCCTTGGTCAGCCTGTCGTACTCAGCGCTGAAGTCCACCAGATCATCCAGCGGAATAAAGATCTCCACACCGCCGATCACTGCAGACATGACTTCTTCCGGAACGTCTTTTCTGTCTTCCACGAAGGTGATTTCTGTGATGTTGGCCAGGTCTCTGATATATCTTTCGCCTGCCCGGATCGCCTCCAGCTTCTCGCCGTGAGCCATGATCACTGCAGTCAGCTTCTTTCCCGGAGCCGCCTCTGCCTCTGCACGGATGTTTCTGATGGCGCGGATGGCTTCCATGGCCAGTTCCAGTCTCTCTTCCTCTGCTGCGAAGTGTCTCTTCTCGTCAGCCACAGGCCATTTTGCCCTGATCAGATAGCAGTCCGGATTGTCTTCTCTCTCGCAGTCGGAATGCGGCAGGAAGGACCAGATTTCTTCTGTGATAAACGGCATGAACGGATGGAGCAGCTCCAGCATGTTCTTCAGGACCATGACCAGAACAAATCTGACGACTTTCTTGTCCTCCTCGTCATCGCCCCACAGTCTCTTCTTGACCAGCTCGATATACCAGTCGCAGTATTCATTCCAGATCAGCTCATAAACTCTCTGACCTGCCAGGGCCAGGTCATACTTTTCCAGGGCGTTTGTCACATAGTCCACCGCATCGTTGACTCTGCTGATGATCCATTTATCTTCATCCCTGAGGGCGATATTGCTGAAATTAGTGGTATCTCCGCAGGCCATGCCGCAGCAGTCAGCGCAGCATTTTGCCATCTCTCTGAAATTGCCGTCTTCGTCCTGCAGATTCATGATAACGAATCTGGAAGCGTTCCACAGCTTGTTGGCAAAGTTTCTTGCAGATTCCAGCTTGTCTGTCTTGAAACGCATGTCGTTGCCCGGTGTGATCCCGGTGGTCAGCATGAAGCGCAGCGCATCCGCACCGTACTGATCGATGATTTCCAGCGGATCGATGCCGTTGCCGAGAGATTTGCTCATCTTGCGGCCTTCGGCGTCTCTTACCAGTCCGTGTACATATACATGGTGGAACGGAGTCTCTCCCATGGCTTCACAGCCGGAAAATACCATCCTGACTACCCAGAAGAAGATGATATCGTAGCCTGTTACCAGTACATCGGTCGGATAGAAGTATTCCAGATCTTCTGTCTTGTCCGGCCAGCCCAGTGTTGAGAACGGCCACAATGCAGAGGAGAACCAGGTATCCAGCACGTCCTCATCCTGCTTCAGGTCCGTTGAACCGCACTTCGGGCATTTTGTCGGATCTTCTTCTGCAACGATGAGTTCACCGCATTCCTGACAGTACCACGCAGGGATTCTGTGTCCCCACCACAGCTGACGGGAGATACACCAGTCTCTGATCTCCTCCAGCCAGTGCAGATAAGTCTTCTCAAATCTCTCCGGCACATGCTGCAGCGCACCGCTCTTTGCAGCCTCGATAGCAGGTTTTGCAAGATCCTCCATCTTTACAAACCACTGATCAGACAGCATCGGTTCGATAACAGTATGACATCTGTAGCATTCTCCTACAGGAATTACTTTCTCTTCGGTCTTTACCAGATAGCCTGCCTCGTCCAGATCCTTTACCCATGCTTTCCGGCATTCATATCTGTCCATGCCCTCGTATTTTCCGGCCAGGCTGTTCATGGTCGCATCCAGATTGATGCAGCTCAAGACATCCAGGTTGGCTCGCTGGCCCACCTCGAAGTCGTTAGGGTCGTGCGCCGGTGTGATCTTGACGGCGCCGGTTCCCTTTTCCGGATCAGGATACGGGTCAGCAATAACCGGAATCTCTCTTCCCACCAGCGGCAGGATGACCTTCTTTCCGACCATATCTCTGTATCTTTCATCGCTCGGATGTACTGCGATTGCCACATCTCCGAACATGGTCTCAGGTCTGGATGTTGCAACTATGATGTCTCTGCCGCCCTCTTCTGCTGCAGGATATCTGAAATACCAGTACATTCCGTTCTTGTCCTCGTGTTCAACTTCTGCATCTGAAAGAGAAGTTCCGCACTGCGGGCACCAGTTGATCAGACGGTTTCCTCTGTATATCAGCCCCTTTTCGTAGAGTCTTACGAAGAAATGTCTTACCGCCTTGTTGCATCCCTCGTCCATGGTGAACCGTTCTCTGCTCCAGTCGCAGGAATCGCCCAGCTTGCGGCACTGTCTTGTGATTCTTCCGCCGTATTCTTCTTTCCATGCCCAGGCGCGTTTGAGAAATTCCTCTCTGCCAAGGTCCTCTTTCTCTTTGCCTTCCTCTTCTCTGATCTTGTTTACCACCTTTACTTCTGTCGCAATGCTGGCATGGTCAGAACCAGGCAGCCACAGCGCACTGTAGCCCTGCATTCTCTTCCATCTGGTCAGCACATCCTGCAGTGTCTGGTCCAGGGCATGGCCCATATGCAGCTGTCCTGTAATATTCGGAGGCGGCATCACGATGGTGAAAGGCTTCTTGTCCCTGTCCACCTCCGCTCTGAAGGAACCGCTCTTCTCCCACATCTCATAGATGCGGTCCTCAAAATCCTTTGGATTGTATGTCTTCGCTAAATTCTTTTCCATTGGTTTTCCTTTCTACATATATAATTTAATTTTTTTACTGTTTTATTAACCGGTTTTCCTTCGGAAAACCGGGTTAGGTCTTCGCCGTAGGATTCTGCCAATCAGCCTTCGCTTCGCTCG
>JBJESV010000005.1:19501-24739 GCA_051882975.1 Emergencia sp. | reverse complement strand
TACGACAGTGAGTCTGTATGATTCGATAATCTGATAATACAAGGAGAATACTCTGATGGAAAAATTATTCAAGCTTCAGGAGCACGGCACCACTGTGAAGACAGAGATCATGGCCGGTGCAACGACATTTGTTTCCATGGTCTATATTCTGGCGGTCAATCCGGCCATGCTGGCGGATGCAGGAATGGACAGCGCTGCGGTCTTCACCGCCACTGCACTGTCAGCTGCACTTGCCACCCTTTTCATGGCATTTTTCACCAACTACCCCATCGCACTGGCATCGGGCATGGGGCTCAACGCCTATTTTGCCTATTCTGTATGCGGAGAACTGGCATCTGAAGGCATCAGCGAGCCCTGGAAGGTGGCTCTGGCCGCAGTATTTGTTGAAGGCATCGTCTTCGTCATTCTGTCCCTCTGCAATTTCAGAGAAAGGCTGATCAACGATGTGCCGGACAACCTGAAATACGCCATAACCGGCGGTGTCGGCCTGTTCATCACCTTCATAGGCATGCAGGGCGCAGGAATCATCGTTCCCAGCAGCTCCACCCTGGTGGACATGGGTTCTTTTGATTCTCCCGAGTTTGTCCTGGCCATCGCCGGAACCATTCTGGTCGCTGTGCTTTACAGGTTCAATGTGAAAGGGTACATCCTCATCGGCATCCTCGCCACATGGGGCCTGGGCATGCTGGCCGAAGCCGCAGGCTGGTACGTTCCTGATCCGCAGGCGGGCGTCTACAGCGTTTTCCCTTCCGTATCGTCCGGAATCTCCATGCCTGCCGCTCCTCATTTCATGGACTTTGATTTCAGCTGGGTGGCTGATCATATCATCCACTTCTGCTTCATCACATTTTCATTCCTGTATGTGGATCTCTTCGACACGGTGGGCGGTCTCATCGGCATTGCCTCAAAGGGCGATATGCTGGATGAAAACGGCAATCTTCCCAAGGCAAAGGGCGCTCTGCTGGCGGATGCCTGTGGAACCATCGCCGGCGCCGCTTTCGGCACATCCACCGTTACAAGCTATATAGAGTCCAGTGCAGGGGTTGTCAACGGCGGAAGAACGGGCCTGACATCCGTTACCGTCGCGGTCCTGTTTATCGCTGCCCTTTTCTTCTCACCGGTATTTCTGGCGATTCCGTCTTTTGCAACTGCGCCGGCCCTGATCTGGGTAGGGCTTCTCATGATGGACGCTATCAAGAAAATCGATTTCAGCAGTGATATCGCAGACACTGTCAGCGGTTTCTTCGCCATCGTCATGATGCCTTTCACCTATTCTGTTTCCAACGGCATCATGTTCGGAATCCTGACATGGGTCATTCTGAAGGTGATAACCGGCAGGATCAGAGAGATTCCTCCTGTCATGTGGATCTCCAGCGTTCTGTTCGTTCTGAGGATCATCACCCTGGTGATCTGACCGGTTTCGGTTTATGTGCGGCAGGCTGTCTGCGCAGGCGATCTTCTGATCCGCCTGCGGGTCGGCCTGTCGTTTTCTGTATTTTTACGAATGTTCGCTTCTCTATACCGTTATAACGTTCGCGTTTTCGCGGTTACCGTCGGGTAACTATCTCTTTTTTCGATTTTTTCTGCCGCAGAAGACAAACAAAATCTTTTCCTTTGCACCATTTCCATATATAATGTAGTGTGTAATTCTATTTCATTATTTCAAGGATAAAAGGAGAATTGTAAAAAATGGAGAAATTATTCAAGCTGAAGGAGCACGGCACAGATGTGAAGACTGAGATCGTCGCCGGTGCCACCACGTTCCTTTCCATGGTTTACATCCTGGCGGTCAATCCGGGCATGCTGGCAGCAGCAGGCATGGACAGCGCCGGTGTGTTTACCGCTACAGCAGTATCTGCTGCAATTGCAACCCTGTTTATGGCATTCTTCGCCAACTATCCGGTGGCTCTGGCTTCCGGCATGGGCCTGAATGCATATTTCGCATACTCCGTATGCATCCCTCTGGCAGAAGCCGGCGTTACTGATCCATGGAGAATCGCTCTGGCCGCTGTCCTGGTAGAAGGTATCGTGTTCGTACTGCTGTCTCTGTGCAACTTCAGAGAAAAACTGGTCAACGATGTTCCGGCCAACCTGAAGTACGGCATCACAGCCGGTATCGGACTTTTCATTACACTGATCGGCCTGAAAGGTGCCGGCATCGTCATCGGCGACGCCTCCACCCTTGTAAACCTGGGCTCTTTCGGATCACCGCAGGTGGTTCTGGCTCTGGTCGGCCTGATTCTTACTGCTGTTCTGTATCACTTTAATATCAAGGGATACATCCTCATCGGCATCCTGGCAACATGGGTTCTGGGCATGATCGCACAGGCTGCAGGCTGGTATGTTGTCGATGTGGAAGCAGGCGTCTACTCTCTGTTCCCTGATTTCAGCGGAAACAGCTTTATTCCTGCATCCCCTGCCTTCTTCGAATTCGACTTCGCATGGATCGCAGACAACATCATTCAGTTCATCGTCATCGTATTCTCATTCCTGTACGTTGACCTCTTTGATACGGTAGGCACACTTATCGGTGTTGCATCAAAGGGCAACCTGCTGGACGAGAACGGCAACCTGCCGAAGGCAAAGGGCGCTCTGATGGCTGACGCATGCGGTACCATCGTCGGTGCCTGCCTGGGTACTTCCACAGTAACAAGCTATGTTGAATCCTCTGCCGGCGTTGCCAACGGAGGAAGAACCGGTCTGACAGCTGTAACAACTGCAGTACTGTTCATCATCGCTCTGTTCCTGTCTCCGATCTTCCTGGCAATCCCGTCCTTTGCAACCACACCTGCTCTGGTATGGGTCGGTCTGCTGATGATCGGCGCAGTAAAGAACATGCACTTCGACGGAGACATCGCAGACGTTGTAGGCGGATTCCTGGCCCTGATCATCATGCCGTTCACTTATTCCATCGCAAACGGTATCATGTTCGGTATCCTGTCATGGGTTATCCTGAAGGTCCTGACCGGAAAAGTGAAGGAAGTTCCTCCTGTAATGTGGATCGCAGCAGTACTCTTCGCAATCAGAATCTTTACGCTTATTTAAGTTTTATCTGCTGAAAAAACACCTGCCGTATCGGGTTGAACCTGATGCGGCAGTTTTTTTGTTTTATTTTCTCTGCTCCGGGGAAGAATAAACCCATATATTTCCCCTGGAGGCGAACCATGAATCATTTAAAAAACGAAAAATCTCCCTATCTGCTGCAGCATGCGGGCAATCCTGTAGACTGGTATCCCTGGTGCAGAGAAGCTTTTGAGAAGGCAGAACGCAGGGATGTACCGGTATTCCTGAGCATCGGTTATTCCGTCTGCCACTGGTGCCATGTCATGGCGCGAGAGTCTTTTGAAGACAGGGAAGTGGCGGAAATCCTCAACCGCAGCTTTATCTCTGTCAAAGTGGACCGGGAGGAACGCCCCGATGTGGACAGCGTCTACATGTCTGTCTGCCAGGCGATGACCGGCTCCGGCGGCTGGCCTCTGACCGTGATCATGACCCCGCAGAAGGAACCTTTTTTCGCAGGAACCTATTTCCCGAAAAACAGTCGTCCGGGCATGGCCGGACTGACAGATATACTGAAAGCCGTAGAAAAGGAATGGTCCGAAAACAGACCGTCTCTTACGGAACACGGAAAGTATATTGCCGAGGTGATCCGCGCCCGCAGTCAGGAAGACGAAAACGGTGAAGCAGCGCCCTCCGACCCTGAAGAGCTCATCCGCCGCGGACTGGAGTATTTCTCCCGCACTTTCGATACATCAAACGGCGGCTTCGGCCGCGCTCCCAGATTTCCTTCGCCCCACAACCTGCTTTTTCTTCTGGAGGAAGGAAGCGGCCGGGCCGTATCCATGGCGGAAAAAACCCTCATCCAGATGTACCGGGGCGGCATCTCTGATCACATCGGCGGCGGATTCTGCCGCTATTCCACCGACGAGAAATGGCTGATCCCCCACTTTGAAAAGATGCTCTACGACAATGCCCTGCTGCTCATGGCCTATGCACAGGCGGCACATGCTTCAGGCAAAACGCTTTATGGCCGGATTGCGGACAGGATCGTCCGCTATGTCCTGCGGGAGCTTACAGACAGAGACGGCGGGTTTTACTGCAGCCAGGACGCCGATGCCGAAGGAGAGGAAGGCAGCTTTTACGTCTTCACGCCGGAAGAGATCAGAACGGTTCTGGGAAAGGTCCGGGGAGACGAGTTCTGCCGCCGTTTTGATATTACAGAAAAGGGAAATTTCGAAGGAAAGAGTGTGCCGTCTCTGCTGCAATCAGACGACTTCGAAACCATGCCCGAAGATTATGTCCTTCTTCTGCTGTACAGGTACCGGGCGGGCAGGATGCCGCTTCACAAAGATGACAAGATCCTGACCGGATGGAACGGCCTGATGACTGCTGCTCTGGCACGGGCGTCCCGTCAGCTGAAACGGCCGGAATATCTCGCACCTGCTCTGCGGTCTGCGGATTTTATCTGGAATCATCTCAGGAGAGAGGACGGCAGGCTTCTTTCCCGCTGGCGGGACGGCGATGCCGGAATCGAAGGGATCCTGGATGACTACGCTTTCTACTGCTGGGGACTGCTGGAGTGTTACGCCGCTTCTTTTGACGCGGAGTATCTCCGGCAGGCTGATCTCATCGGGCGCAGCATGCTGAAGCTTTTCTTCGATGAGCAGAAAGGCGGCTGCTGGCTTTATGCAGAAGACGTGGATCAGCTTTTCGTCCGGCCCAAGGAAACCTGGGACGGTGCCATGCCTTCGGGAAATTCAGCAGCTCTGCTGGTCATGAGCAGGCTTTCCCGCCTCACCGGAGACAATCTCTGGCTGGATGCCTGTGAAAAGCAGCGCAGTTTTATGCTGTCTGCTGCAGCGGATGCGCCTCAGGGCAGCGGATGCCTTCTCTGGCAGCTTGTGCATGAGCAGAAAGACTCTTCCGTCCTGATCTGCTGCGCCGCCTCTCCTGAAGCTGCCGGACTCCAGCGCCTTCAGAATCTGGATATGGATATCCTGCTGCTGACGGCAGATGCCCGGAAAGTGCTGGCCGAAACTGTGCCTCGCGCGGCAGATTATCCGATTCCTGCTTCCGGCGCCATGTATTATCTGTGCAAAGGGCACCAGTGCCTGCCGCCTGTGGATTCCCCAGAGAAAGTCCTGATCCTGGCGGGACAGGACAGATAGGCCTTCCGCCTCTGTTCCTGAAGATCACTGCCTGAGCGCACCCGGACACATATATACTGAAAACGTCAGG
>JBJESV010000005.1:0-19401 GCA_051882975.1 Emergencia sp. | reverse complement strand
TGGACCTTCTGCGCGCGGAATCGGCAAGGCCGCTGCGATGCATCGCGCCAGGTCTTCCTTTTCCCTGTTTTTCAACACTTTACAAGGATAAAAGATTTTACAGATTTCGTTTAATGTATAATCGTACAGAAAATGTATTTCCCTTTATTTCCAAAAAATATGTGTTATATTCATTAGCAGGATAATATTTAACAAATAAAAATCTAATCAAGAGGTGAAAAAAATGGCTAACGGTAAAAGGCTCGTCACAGAACCGTCCTGGTGCAAAGGGTGCGGATACTGTGTCGAGTTCTGCCCAAAAAAAGTACTTACTCTGGAGCATGAAAAGGTTACAGTAGCCCATCCGGAAGCATGCATATGCTGCGGACTCTGCGAACAGCGCTGTCCTGACTACGCGATATGGGTTGAAAAGGAGGCGATGTAAATGGCAAAACCGCAGAAAAGATTCCAGCTTCTTCAGGGAAACGAGGCATGTGTCGAAGGCGCCATCGCTGCAGGCATGCGTTTTTACGCGGGATATCCCATCACTCCTTCAACAGAAATCGCGGAAAGAAGTGCAGTGCGTCTCCCGCAGGTAGGCGGTAAGTTCATGCAGATGGAAGATGAAATCGCCGGAATCGCGGCTGCCCTGGGCGCTTCCGTCGCAGGTGTCAAATCCATGACGGCCACTTCGGGTCCGGGGTTCTCCCTGAAGCAGGAGAACATCGGCTATGCGACCATCGCAGAGATTCCCATCGTCGTAGTCGACGTCATGCGTTCCGGTCCGTCCACAGGTCTGCCGACTTCCCCTTCCCAGGGAGATGTCATGCAGGCAAAGTGGGGGACCCACGGCGACCATCCTGTCATCGCAATCTGTCCATGCTCCGTTCAGGATACATATAATCAGACTGTCAGAGCCTTCAATCTGGCAGAGAGATTCAGAACTCCGGTCATCCTGCTGATGGATGAAATCGTAGGCCACATGAGAGAAGGCTGCGAACTGATTCCGACAGAGGAACTGGAAATCCACAACAGAAACACCAAGATGATCAGTTCTATGCCTTATGCATTCGGCGAAGGCCAGTATGTGCCTCATATGACATCTTTCGGTGAAGGAAATCTTTACAATATCACCGGTCTTTTCCACGATGAGGCAGGCTTCCCGACCAACGACAACAGAATTGCCGGAGAAGAAGGCTCCAGACTGATGGAAAAGATCAAAGTCTACAAGTACAGCGGCATACTGGAATACGAAGAGGAACAGATGGAGGATGCAGAAATCGGCATCGTCTGCTACGGCGGCACCACCAGAGCTGTCCAGGGCGCCATCGATATGGCGAGAGAAGACGGCTACAAGGTCGGCATGTTCCGCCCTGTCACCCTCTGGCCTTTCCCTGAGCACGAGCTTGTCGAGCGCGCAAAACAGCTGAAGCGTCTGATCGTCGTGGAGCACAACTACGGTCAGGTCCTTCTGACAGTGGAAGGCATCATCAAGGGAGACACGAAGATCGACTTCATCGGCAAGGTGGACGGAACTACCATCACGCCGAGGGAGATCTACAAGAAAATAGCAGAGGAGGATGAGTAGAATGCCAAGTCAGTTAGTACAGAACACCATGCGTACAAAGAGACTTCCCCACATCTGGTGTCCCGGCTGCGGCCACGGAATTCTGATGCGGGATGTCTGCCAGGCTATTGAAAATCTGGGTCTGGAGAGAGAAAAAGTCAGCATCGTCAGCGGCATCGGATGTTCATCCAGAGCTGCGGGATATATGAACTACAACACGCTGCATACAACCCACGGCAGGGCTATCGCCTTTGCAACGGGCATCAAGATGGCAAAGCCGGATATGCATGTCATCGTCATCACCGGAGACGGAGATGCCACCGCCATCGGCGGCAACCATCTGATCCATGCGGCCAGAAGAAACATCGACCTGACCGTTGTGGTCTTCAACAACAGCATCTACGGAATGACAGGCGGTCAGTATTCCCCGACCACCCCTACCGGCGAAAAGGGAACCACGGCCCCTTACGGAAATATCGACGGAGACTTCGATATTCCGAAGCTGGCGGAAGCTGCCGGCGCCACATATACAGCCAGAGGCGACTGCTTCCATGTTCCCCAGATGATCAGGCTTATCGAAGACGGTATCAAAAACAAAGGTTTTTCCGTCATCGAAGGCGTGAGCATCTGTCCGACCTATTACGGCCGCAAGAACAAGAAAGGAAGCGCCGTCGACATGATGCACTGGCAGGAGAAAAACTGCATAGACATAAAAAAAGCGTCAAAGATGACGCCGGAAGAACTGCAGGGCAAGATCGTCACAGGAGAGATGTCAAGAAAGGTTCTTCCGGAATACACTGAACTGTACGATGAGATCATCCGCAAAGCAGGAGGCGATAGATAATGACAAAAGAACAACTGAGATTCACAGGCTCCGGCGGTCAGGGAGTCATTCTGGGCACAATCATCATGGCAGAAGCCGCCTTCCTCGACGGCAGGAAAGTGGTCCAGTCCCAGTCCTACGGGCCGGAAGCCAGAGGCGGCATGTGCAAGGCTGAGACAATCGTAGACGAAAAACCGATTCACTATACCAAGGTCGACATCCCGACCCTTCTTCTGTCCCTGACACAGGTCTCCTTCAACAAGTTTTCCAGAAAGATCGGTCCGGAGACTGTCATCGTGGTCGATGATACAATCGATGTTCCTCTCCGCCTGAAGGCAAAACATGAGGTCCTTTCTCTGCCGATCCTCAGCTCGGCCAGAGACGTCATCGGCAATCCGATGGCTGCCAACATTATCTCTGTGGGAGCAGTCAACGAGGCTCTGAAGCTGGCTTCTGTGAAATCCCTTGAAGAGGCTGTGGTCAATCACATCCCGAAGGGAACGGAGGCTATGAATCTGAAAGCCATGCATCTGGGCGCAGAACTGGTGAAACAGGCTCGCGGCGAAAAAAAACCGGAACCGAAGAAAGCGGAAGCATAGCATAATGTCTCTAAAATATATATCTTTAATTCAAAGGAAGCGCATGCCGGAAAGGTATGCGCTTTCACTTTTTACAGAATTTTAACAGAAACCGGGTATAATCCTTTACATTGAATCAGTATAATAACAATGAATAAATCTGGCTGATAGAAAGGAAGTGATAATATTATGGAACAGTTAAGAGCAAAAAAGGGCTTCATCTGCGATATGGACGGTGTCATCTACTGGGGCGGCAGACTGCTTCCCGGCGTGAAAGAGTTCGTAGACTGGCTGTACCGCGAGAACAAGGAATTCCTGTTCCTGACCAACAACAGCGGTCAGACGCCGCTGGAGCTTCGTCTGAAACTGCAGACCATGGGCCTGGATATTGACGAAAGCCACTTTTATACCAGCGCTCTTGCCACAGCCAAGTTCGTCAGCGAACAGACCGAGCACTGCAGCGCCTATGTCATCGGAGAGCCCGGACTGGTCGGCGCTCTGTATCAGTGCGGTGTGGCCATCACCGACAAGGATCCCGACTATGTCATCGTCGGAGAAAGTCAGGGGTACAACTACGAGGCAATATGCAGAGCGGTGACCCTGGTCAGAAACGGCTCCAAGCTCATCGGAACCAACTTCGATATGACCGGCCCTTCAAACAGAGGCATCATCCCGGCATGCAGAGCTCTGATTTCGCCTATAGAAATGGCAACAGGAAAACAGGCCTACTTCGTCGGCAAGCCGAATCCGCTGATGATGCGCACCGGTCTGAGACTTTTAGGCGTTCATTCTGAAGAGGCCGCCATGATCGGCGACCGCATGGATACAGATATTATCGGCGGCGTAGAAAGCGGCATTGATCCGATTCTGGTTCTGTCCGGCGTCACCAGCAGAGACGAAGTGGATAACTTCCCTTACAGGCCCCGTCTGATTCTCGACAGCGTGGGCGACATCCCGTGCTAATACAGCAGACCGCCCACCAGAACGAAGTAATCGGGTATCTTTTCTTCTTCTATCCACTGAAGAGGGACGCCCAGCAGCCTGTCTGCCGTAAGGCCCACGTTGCCGCCGAGACTTTCAATAGAATACCTCATTTTTTCCGGAAATCTGCATGGATCTCCGTTTTTTTTGCTGCAGTTGTCCTCCCCGCAGATACTGCAGCTTCCAGCGCTGAGAGACACGCTGCCCGGATGCTTTTTCTCTTCTGCACAAAGAATCTCCGTCAGCTCCTCTTTGACCTGCCTCATCAGATTCTCCCAGTTTTCCTTTTCCTCCTCCTTCAGGATCATTTTCTTTCCGATGATGTACAGACTGCCGTATTTCTGCCAGTAATCCCTCACCGGCTCAAAATCATAGGGCGGACAGGACCATTTTCTGCCGTAGTTCTCACAGACCCTGCAGCACTGCAGGAACTCCTCCACATTTACATAGTTTTCGATATAGTCAGCGGTGCTGACAGTCTTTTCAAATGTTTCGATCTTCATAGTTCAAGTTTACCACAAAATGATTTTGTGGTACAATGGAAATATAGTAAACACTGGAGGTTCAACATGGCTTTTGGAATATTCAAGAAAAAAGAAGCGGCAGATATCATTTACAGAAACGGGCACATATATACCCAGGATCCCCAGTTCCCGTGGGCAGAGTCTGTGGCCTGCAGAGACGGCAGAGTCATGGCAGTCGGTGATTTTGAGGGTATGGACGGAATCATCTCCGAGGATACGCAGATCGTGGATCTGAAGGAACGCTACATGTTCCCCGGCTTCATCGACGTTCACGGCACGCCGGTCATGCAGGCCTTTGAGGGAAAATATCTCCTTCTGGATCCGGTCTGGGATCTGGACACCGTGGTGCAGGAGGTGACCGACTACGCAGAAATGTACGAAGGTGAGATCGTCTTCGCTTACGGATATAACGAGCACATTCTGGAGGATTACAGTTCAGAAGATGCAAGAGAGCTTCTGGACGGCGCAGAAGGTGAGCGTCCTGTGGTTCTTCTGGGCATCAGCGGCTTCCACTGCTGGCTCAACACTGCAGCCTATGAAATCATCAGCGCCGCAGCCGAAGAGGAAGGTCTGGAATTTGTCTCAGCAGGCTATATTCTGAACCAGCTTCCGCCTTTTGATTTTGAAGAAGTGGAATCCATGGTCCTGCAGCAGACCAGTGATCTGGCAGACAGAGGCTTTACCTCTGTACTGAATCTCTGCTCTCCGGACTATTTCGGCACGATCTATCAGGACTGTCTCCTGGCCATGATCGGAGAAGGGGAAGATATCCGGCAGAGATTCTTCGGAAGTCTGTACATCAACAGGCCGATCAATCCGGAACTGATCCTGCACAAGCTTTCCACAGAAAAGACCAACTGTACAGAGCTTGACGGACAGCTGCAGTTCAATATGCTGAAGCTGGAGGTCAGCCAGGACGAAAATCTGGCTTTCTTCCCTCAGGAAGCGCTGGACACCATCTGCCTGCTGGCCGCCGAGCGAGGTTTCGACATCCATCTGGATGCTCTGGACCGGGCTTCTTTTGAACAGGCATGCCAGACCTTTGATATGCTCCGCGCAAAGGGATGCAGGAGCAGCGCACTGACCCTGGCCTCCGACAGCAAGCCTGACGAGGATGCGCCGTTTATGTCCACCTGGCCGACAGATTATCTCAACCGTTCCGTTTTCGGACATGTCAGCACGGTTGAAGAGGCCATCGACAATCTGACTGTCCGTGCAGCCCAGATCCTGGGTATGGACAAGACCTTAGGCGTCATCGAAAGAGGACGGATCGCGGATTTTACGGTTTTCGAAGAAAATCCTTTCGATGCAGGTCTTCACCGGTTCTCCGGAATGCACGCAGACATGACTGTCGTGGACGGGAGCATCGTTTATGACGCCGACGAGGCCTCTGCAGACGAAATGTACGATCTGATGCGTTCCATGCAGTTATAACCCGGCAGAAACGGGGTATACTGATACTGAAACCGCTGTAACAAATATTTGGGGGAGTCTGAATGAAAAAGAAATTATTTACCAGTTTAATCATATGTCTTCTTCTCTGCAGCAGCGTGCTGATCATGGCAGGCTGCGGAGATAAAGCGGAGGAGACCGTTATCGTCAATCCGATAGAGATAACGCTGAGCATCACCTATCCGGAAAAGGCAGAAATGGAAGATATCTCCGAAGAGCTCTTTAAGATCGAGGAGGATTCCACTGTTCTGGATGCGATCCAGCTCTACTGCAATGTCAACGATATGAACATCACCGTTGAGACTACCGGCGGGGATGTGCAGGGCATTGCCGGCGTGGAAAACGGCGATTACGGCAGCAGCCGCATCTGGAAATACAAACTGAACGGAGAGCTCTGCGATGAGCCCGAGAACCAGCAGGTCCTGAAAGACGGCGATACGCTGGAATGGGTATACAGAAAGAAATAATCGCTGCAAAAAAACAGAATGCAGCAGGTCCGGTCCGCCAGGGATCGTTCCTGCTGCATTTTTATTCCTCTTCCGGATCCGGATCGTATTCCAGAATATCTCCCGGCTGGCACTGAAGCACATCGCAGATGGCCGCCAGGGTGGAAAAGCGGATGGCACTGACATGGCCGTTTTTCAGCTTGGAAAGGTTGACATTGGCAACGCCTACTCTTTCAGAAAGCTCATTGAGGCTCATCTTCCGGTCAGCCATGACCCGGTCGAGTCTGAGTATGATATGTCCCAAAATATTTCCCCCTTTATTTACAGCGTTTCGTCGGATTCCTTCTGCAGCTGTGCGCCGTATCTGAATACGGTTCCCAGACAGAATGCCACGATACATGCGATGATCATGCCGCCGTCCAGCTTGATATCCAGCCCTGCTCCCGGTATCAGCAGAGAATTTGAGAGAGTCTCTGCCGCAGATGAGATCACAGCCACAGGAACCAGCGACACGGTAAACCTCTGCAGTGCCTTCACGATGTCCTCGCTGAAAGGCGTTTCACATGTCTCGATGCAGGCGAAGAGCTTTCTCAGGAAGAACAGAGCCGCCGCAGCGGACAGCATCAGCAGAATGGCTGATACCAGCACGATGATCAGATCTTTTATTCTGTATTCGTATTCTCCTGTTTCCGCTTCTAAGATCTTCTTGCCGTCTTCTGAACGCATCACCGCTTTGGAGAATTCAGCGCCGTTGACAGACATCTTCATATCCACCCTGCCCTCATCAGGCAGCGCTGTCATATCATTCTCCAGATCCTCTTCTGAAAGCTCATCGGTCGAATAGGAAAAGCCGTCGGTGAAAAGCCCGAAATACTTCTGAAAGAAATTCTCATCCGCCCGGATCTCCGCTCTGCCGGCCACCTTCACAGATACCGCGTCTTCCGGCAGTCTGGACAGAAATACGGATCCGGCAGCTGCCGCTGCAGTTCCGATGAGCATGATCACGATGAGAACGACAGTCACGATCTTTCCGACTCTGCCGAACTTGTTGATTCTTTTTACTGTTGTAGTGTTCATATGTTATTACCCCCATGTATTTCATAAAAAATTTAATGTTTATCATTAAATTGAATATAACACAGAGTTTCCAATCCGTCAAGACT
The DNA here is from genome assembly GCA_051882975.1 of Emergencia sp. Classification (GTDB taxonomy): domain Bacteria; phylum Bacillota; class Clostridia; order Peptostreptococcales; family Anaerovoracaceae; genus Senimuribacter. Next base: position 11,888 of record JBJESV010000005.1, on the reverse strand, counting down.
AATTTTACGTTTATCGTTAAATTTTTTATGAAATGTATTACGGTCGTCCATAACCTGCCTGTACAGCTGCATGCCCGGCAGAAAAAAAAGCAGGTTCCCGGTCCACATGCGCAGACCTCAGATCCTGCTTTTAATATTTCTATTTGATATTGTAAATCAGCTCAGCCCGCCGCTGGGAACCGTCCAGATGCTTTGCCATGGCCTCCTTCGCCCCGGCTGTATCCCCTGCCTTGATAGCCTCCAGCACAGTCCGGTGCTCCTGGAAAATCTGCTCCAGATAGCTCTGTTCGTAAAAGATAACCTTGCGGGTCTGTTCTATGTATTCCTTGTATGAGCGCAGCACCTGTGCCATGAACCGGCTTCCCGTGGCATTATAGATGATATCGTGGAAGTCAGTGTTGATCTCCAGCACCTTTCTGCTGTCTTTCCGGGTGGTGTAGAACTCCATCAGATCGCTCTGCTCCTGCAGGTTCTGAATCTGCTCCGGCGTGATCCGGTTTACAGCCCATTCCACAGCCAGGATTTCCAGAGCTTTTCTGACAGCGTAGATGTCCTCTATGTCCTGCCGCGTGAATCCCTTTGCAAAACATCCCCGATTGGGAATGTAGTCGATCAGGCCTTCATTCTCCAGCTGCTTAAATGCTTCTCTGATCGGGGTCCTGCTCACCCGCAGCTCCGTGGCAATCTGGTTTTCTTTTATCTTCTCTCCGATCTTATATTCGCCCTTCAGGATCCGCTCCCGGATGATATCGACGATCTCGTCGGTCAGCGAGAAAGAATTAGAAAAATTATTACCCTCAGTCATGTATCAGATGCTCCTTGCTCAAAATTCTCTTTCAATATATAGTTATAACACTATAAAATGTGATTTTCAAGCACTTGTGTGTGGAAATCGAAATCTTTTATCTGCAGGTAATATTCAGCAGAATCCACCAGCGCCTTCATCGGGCACAGGCCTATGATTTCTGTACCTGTGACCACCACGCCGTATCTCTTCGCCTCAGCCTTGACCAGTTCGGTCACTCTGTACAGCGGTGTCTGCTCGTAGTTGGTCATGTTGATGGACACCTGCGCATACTTCTTTCCGGTTTCCTCATCCTCGATTTCAAAGCCCATTGCCTTGACGCACTTCAGACCTCCATCCTTTTCCCTGATGATGGCGGCGATGTTCTTGGCGATCTGTACGTCGTCTGTGTTCAGGTTCAGGTTGTATGCCACGAGTGGCGGTCTTGCACCCACTGCCATGACACCTGCAGTCGGATGAATCCTTCTGCCGCCGAAATCAGGCTCCCAGTCAGGCTCCTGCACCTTTTCCGCCATGCCCTCGAACTGGCCCTTTCTGATCTTCACCAGGTTCTGTCTCTCCGGTCTGGCTGCAGAATACTCGTAAAGGAATACCGGAACGCCGGCCTCTTCGGCGATTCTCTTTCCGACAACCTTTGACAGCTCCACGCAGTCCTCTGTGGTGCAGTCCTTGATGGCCAGGAACGGCATGACGTCCACGGCGCCCATTCTCGGATGCTCTCCTGTATGCTTTGTCAGGTCGATCAGCTCCGCGGCCTTCTTTACCAGCTTCACGCTGGCCTCCTCCACGCCTTTTGCATCGCCGATGTAGGTGATGACAGTTCTGTTGTGGCTCTCGTCAGAAGAATAGTTGAGCAGGGTGCAGCCCGGCGTGTTTCTGATTTCATCCACGCAGGCTTCGATGACTTCCGGTCTTCTTCCTTCACTGATATTAGGGATGCTTTCGATAATCTGTGCCATTTGATTCTTTCTCCTTTTTCTTCTTTTTTGGTTTGGGACAAAGGGTGGCTGTCAGGCTTTCTTTCCCTCGTCCGGCTCTGCGGCGTTTTCCGCTCTGCGCCCCTTAAAGGGAGGCTGCAATCTCTTCGTAAAGGCTGCTTGCTACTGCATCAGCAGCGTCGTACATCTTCTTTCCTTCTTCTTCGAAATACTTCTTCTGCTCTTCGTCTTTCACGCCGGGCAGGTTGATCAGCACGTTGAGCCATGCCCCTTTGATGCAGCCGGTCAGATTCAGAACAGCCACGCCCAGGTCGCTGGCAGCGTTTGGATTGGATTTTCCGATCAGGCTCTTTGCCAGCATCAGACCCTCATAGCCCAGCTGCATGGTTCTGAACGGAACCTGAGTGGAAACCAGCGTTCCGTCGGCGATAGCCTGCTTCCTTGCAGCCTTTTCTTCATCTGTATCTTTCGGCATTCTGAAAGCGGCCGCCACCAGATTGAAGGCCTCCGTATCCTTGTCAACGGCAGCGGTCAGTTCTTCGTAGATTGCCGCACCTTTCTCCTTCGCTTCTCTGCATACATCCTGCCAGTCCGCATATTTTTCTTTTCCCAGGGTCAGATCCGCCACCATCATGAACAGCGCCGCGCCCTGAGCTCCAGCCAGTGCGCTTACGGAACCGCCGCCCGGAGCAGGTGCATCAGATTTCAGTATTTCCAGGTATTCCTTTACCTGCATATCGATCAGTTTCATTATACCAGTATTCCTTTCTTAACTACCTGTAAAGCCAGGTTTGATCCAAAACGGTAACAGAGCATGTCCATGTCAGGCGCATTCCAGATGACCAGGTCTCCCTGCTTGCCTTCCTCCAGGGTTCCCACTCTGTCCCCCATGCCGATGGCACAGGCAGGGTTGATGGTCACCGCAGTCAGAACCTCCTCCGGCAGCATTCTGTATTTAATGCATGCCAGGTTCATGACAAACTGCAGGTTCAGGGAAGGACAGGAGCCCGGGTTAAAGTCAGATGCACAGGCTACAGGAATGCCCATCTCTATCATCTTCCTCGCCGGAGCAAAATCAGCGCCCAGATAGAAAGATGTTGCAGGCAGGCACATTGCTGTAACGCCGCCCCTGGCAAGGGACGCCAGGCCTTCCTCGTTGATGGCGATCAGATGCTCACAGCTGACTGCACCCATCTCGCCGGCAAGGACAGATCCGCCGATGGCTTCTATCTCGTCGGCATGGATCTTCAGACCGAATCCCAGTTCTCTGGCCCGCTCCAGATATTTTCTGCTCTGGTCATAGTTGAATACAGAGTCCTCTGTGAAGACATCCGCAAAGTCTGCCAGATCATGCTCTTTCACATAAGGAAGCAGATCCTCGCAGAGCATGTCGATATACGCATCGGCTCTGTCTTTATATTCCTCCGGAATGGCATGGGCCCCCATGAAAGTGGACACCACGTCCATCGGATGATCTTCGTTGAGTTTTTTCAGGACCTCCAGCATTTTCACCTCGGTATCGAAGTCCAGACCGTAGCCGCTCTTCGCCTCACAGGTGGTGACGCCAAGCCCCATCATCTCGTCCAGGAACCCTTCCGTTTTATTGTACAGCTCCTCAAAGGAGGCTGCCCTGGTCTTTCTTACTGTGTCCAGAATACCGCCGCCGGCCCGCAGAATGTCCAGATATCCGGCGCCTTTCAGCTTCATCGGGATCTCGTGCTGCCGGTATCCGCCGAAGATCATATGGGTGTGTCCTTCCACCAGACCCGGCGTGACCAGATTTCCTTCCGCATCGATGACCGTGTCGGCTTCTTCTGCTCCGTCCGGAAGCTTTCCGTCTGCCGTGACGGCTCTGATGATGCCGTCCTCTATGAGGATGGCCGCATTGCGGAGCTTCAGATTCTCGCCCTGCTGCGGACCCTTGTGGCTGAAACTGCCTGTGGGTGTCTGCAGGGTTCCGATATTTTTCACTAATAATGTTGCCATTTGGATTTCTCCTCTGTAATAAGGGGCTGCGGTCTGCAGCCCCCGGTTTTCCTTCTGAATTATTTTACGAACTTGTCCACGGTTTCTGCAACCAGATCGTCATCAGCCAGGAACGGGATGGTGATGTGTCCCTGTCCTGCATAGTTCTTATTGTATTCCACCGATGTGGCAAGGGCGTTTTCGTTTCTGGCCCAGTTTCTTCTGGCAACGCCGCCCATTACATCCCACATCATAGCGGATTTGATGATTTCGTCAACTCTCTCGCTTCCGTCCAGGAGCAGTCCGAAACCGCCGTTGATGGCTTTTCCGATGCCTACGCCGCCGCCGTTATGCAGTGCGCACAGAGACATGCCTCTTGCCGCATTTCCTGCAAAGCACTGTACAGCCATATCGGCCATGACGTTGGAGCCGTCCTTGATGTTGGAAGTCTCTCTGAACGGAGAGTCGGTTCCGGATACATCGTGATGGTCTCTGCCCATCATGATCGGTCCGCATTTTCCTTCGCGAACCAGCTTGTTGAATGCCAGGGCGATGTCTCTTCTTCCCTCTGCATCCTGGTAGAGAATTCTGGCCTGGGTTCCGACAACCAGCTTGTTCTTCTTTGCGTCTCTGATCCATACCCAGTTGTCTCTGTCCTGCGCGCGTCTTTCCGGATTGATGCAGTCCATGGCCGCCTTGTCTGTGGCATCCAGGTCTTCCGGTCTGCCGGACAGGCATACCCATCTGAAAGGTCCGTATCCGTAGTCAAAGAGGATCGGTCCCATGATATCCTCCACATAGGAAGGCCAGATGAAGCCGTCTTTGTCATCGTATCCGTTCTTGGAAATCTCTTTGATTCCGGCATCGTACATGGCCTTCATGAAGGAGTTGCCGTAATCGAAGAAATAGGTTCCTCTCTCTGTCAGAGCTTTAATGGCCTGGTAATGTCTGTGAAGGGTCTTGTCTACCTCTCTGCAGAAGGTCTCTCTGTCCTCGTGAAGCAGGGTGGTTCTTTCCTCGAAGGTCATGCCTACAGGGCAGTAGCCTCCGTTATATACATTGTGGCAGCTGGTCTGGTCGGACAGCAGATCGATGTGGAAATCCTTCTCCACAGCTGCCTCCAGCAGATCTACAATATTGCCGTGATATGCGATGGAGATGCTCTCCTTTGCATCCACCTTCTCCTGTGCCAGCTTGAAGATTTCATCGATGTCATCCATGATAACGTCAACCCATCCCTGATCGTGACGGGTGACAATCCTGGAGTAGTCCACTTCGGCAAAGATGCCTACAGCGTTGGCGATATTGGCTGCTTTCGGCTGTGCGCCGCTCATGCCGCCGAGACCGGAGGATACGAAGGTGTGTCCTTCCAGATCGCCCTGTTCCGGCACGCCCAGATATTTTCTTCCTGCGTTGAGGATGGTGTTGAAGGTGCCGTGGACGATTCCCTGCGGTCCGATATACATCCAGCCGCCGGCTGTCATCTGTCCGTAGTTGGCAACGCCCATCTCCTCTGCGATCTCCCAGTCATCCAGGTTGTCGTACATGCCGATCATCATGGAGTTGGTGATGATGACTCTCGGCGCTGTCGGCTTGGAAGGGAACAGCCCCAGAGGATGTCCGGATTCCACAACCAGAGTCTGGTCGTCAGTCAGTTCCTCCAGATATTTTTTGATCAGTCTGTACTGAAGCCAGTTCTGGCAGACCTGGCCTGTCTCTCCGTATGTAACCAGTTCGTAAGGATACAGTGCCACTTCAAAGTCCAGGTTGTTTTCGATCATGACCTGGAAAGCCTTTCCGGCCAGGCACTTGCCCTTGTACTCATTGATCGGTTTTCCGTAAATTCTGCCTTCCGGCCTGTATCTGTAAGCATAGATCCTGCCTCTGGTGGTCAGCTCCTCCATGAATTCCGGAGCCAGCTTCTCGTGAAGCTCTTCCGGCACGTAGCGGAGCGCGTTCTTCAGGGCGATCTTTGTCTGTTCCTTTGTCAGTCTGAATCCTCTGTCCGGCGCTCTTCTGATTCCTTCGACAAACTCCGGATAGTCCGGATATTCATTGCCCAGCTGGATCGTCATAGCGCCCTGTATTGCCTTATTGTCTAACATCGCTCAATTCCTCCTTCTATATTATTATTCTGTTTATTATTTCAGTTTCACGACTTTCTCTACTGCTTCCAGAAGGCTTCCGTCTTTGATCATCTCGTCAAACTTGACCAGCTCGTCGTGCATGATCACGTCGTTGTCGATCGGATCCGACAGGGTTCTGATGTAGTCATATGCAGCTCTGGTTGCAGGGGCCAGATTGTCTATATCGCTTTCGCCGATCTCCTGTCTCAGCCAGATTCCCTGAGCCGCTGCGGCGATCTCGATGCCGATAACCTTCTGCGCATTGTCCAGAACCATGGCAGCGGTTCTTGCAGATGTGGTTCCCATGGAAACATGGTCTTCCTGATTGCCGGAGGACGGAATGGAGTCCACGCATGCAGGATGGTCGTACACTTTGTTCTCCGATACCATGGATGCCGCTGCATACTGGGCGATCATGAATCCAGAGCATACGCCGCCGTGCTTTGTGAGGAAGCCCGGAAGACCTTCGGACAGAGCCGGGTTGATCAGTCTTTCCGCTCTTCTCTCGGAAACGTCAGCCAGTTCGGAAATGGCCATCTTCATGAAGTCAAAGGCCAGTGCCATCGGCTGTCCGTGGAAGTTTCCGCCGGAGATAACCTCGTCGTCGTCCGGGAATACGATCGGATTATCTGTAACCGCATTGATCTCTCTGGATACTGCGTCATAAACATACTGTATGGCATCTCTGGATGCACCGTGAATCTGCGGGATACATCTGAGGGAATACGGATCCTGCACCTTGGTCGGCTGTTCCGGAAGGGCATTGCGGCTGCCTTCCAGGAGCGCAAGGAGATTTTCTGCAGTGTCCTTCTGTCCCTGATGTCCTCTCAGATCATGGACCTTGTGGTCATAGGCCTTGGTGATTCCGTGGAGGGCTTCTGCTGTCATGGCTGTTGCGATGTCAGCCACCTTCAGAAGATTCATCGCATCCCACAGAACGTTGACGCCCACCGCGGTCATCATCTGGGTTCCGTTGTTCAGCGCCAGGCCTTCTTTTGCCGCCAGTTCAACCGGCTCAATGCCTGCATCTGCCATGGCGTCCTTCGCATCGACAATCTCCCCTTTGTACTCCACTTTACCCAGGCCGATGAGTCCCAGTGCGATATGGGAAAGAGGCGCCAGGTCGCCGGAAGCTCCCAGGGAGCCTTTTCTCGGAATCTGCGGATGAATGCCTGCGTTCAGCATATCCACCAGGGTCTGCACGGTGGACAGGCGGATACCGGAGTTGCCCCGGGACAGCGCATTGCACCGCAGCAGCATGGCGGCTCTCACATACTGTCTCGGATACGGATCGCCCAGTGCGCAGGTATGGCTGATGATCAGGTTCTTCTGCAGATCAGCGGTCTCCTCTTTAGAAATGAAAACATTGGAAAATTTTCCGAAACCTGTGGTCAGGCCGTAGATGATGGCGCCGTCCTCCAGCTTCTTCTCGATATATGCTCTTGCCTTGTTTACGGCTGCCTGTGCTTCAGGCGCGATTTCGACCTTCTCGTTTCCGCGGCAGACGCGGATAACTTCTTCAACTGTAAGGTCATGCCCATTGATAATAACTGCCATAATATCTCTCCAATCTTTTGTAAACTTATGCATATAAATGCATCTTTATAAACACTAATCCACTTTTATCAGTTACCTAATATTATACATTTTTTCCGAAGTATAGACCATACTTTTTTTACAAAAAACTGAAAATTTTAGGCTTTTCAGCCCCGATTTCAGAAAATTCTCTACCATTATCTGTATATCCTTTTTTCCTTTATCGCTTTACTTCTTTATAACTTTATTGTGTATATTTATAAAAGCCTGCCGTCCGGGATTCCTCTTCTGACAGAAAACCTTGAAAAAATGCCCTTTGCGGGCGTCCTGCCTTTTACCCTTCGGGGAAAAATCTTTCTGCACCAGAAAAAGTGCGGCGGCGGGCGGTTTTTTTTAAATAAATATGCAGATTGACCCTATGTTTCTTTTTCTTTCAGTGGTATAATATCCCTGCGAAAGAAATATACATGCTTACGGGGAGAGATTTATGACAAAAAAGAAAAGAACAATTTCCATACTGCTAATCCTGTCTCTGACCTTCACCATGCTTTTCTCAGCTACCTCTGTGGCAGAAGCATCGGACTACTCCGGCACCTGGTGGCTGAAGGTCAACAAACAGTGCAATGTGGTTACTGCATATAAAAAAGTGGACGGCAAGTGGAAGCCTGTGCGCGCCATGCTGTGCTCCACCGGCGTGGGCGGAACAACGCCGTCGGGCACCTTTTACACGAAAGGGCGCTGGAACTGGGGCGAGCTGATGAACGACGTGTACGGCCAGTACTGCACCCACATCACAGAGGATATCCTCTTCCACTCTGTCTACTACACCAAACAGTATGACAAGAAGTCCCAGCCTACAGCCCAGTTCAACAGCCTGGGCTATGCGGCGTCCCACGGATGCGTCCGCCTTTCGGTCATGGACGCCAAGTGGATCTATGAGAACTGCTGCATAGGCACCAAGGTCACCATTTACAGCAGCAGCAGTCCCGGACCCCTGGGAAAGCCGGCCGGAATCACCGTATCCCAGAGCCGCTACCAGTACTGGGATCCCACAGATCCGGACCCTGCCAACCCGTACTACAAGCTGAAGAAGCCGGTTATTACCGTTTCTTCCAGGAAAGTGCTCAATGTCCAGTACGGCAGCACATACAACCTGAAGAGCAAAGTGACCGCCAGGGATCCCAACACCTTCATGAGCCTGACAGACAGGCTGACGGTGAGCAAAGTGCGGAAATGGTCTTCTTCAAAGAAGTGCTATGTAAAAGCCTCTTTTTCCACAAAGAAGCTGGGAACCTACAAGATTACATACAAGGTAAACGATCCGTACAGCGGATGCACCTATAAGACCATCAAGATCAAAGTGGTCGACAACCTGAAGGCGCCTGTCATCTCCGGCGCGAAGAGCCGCACTGTGACATGGGGAGACCGGGATGCTGCGGGAGACGTGACTGCAAAGCAGGCCACTGCTGTCCGGACCAGGGCCATCCGCGTGTTCATCAAAGCGCCGGGCCAGTCCTCCTACAAAGAATACTCCTATTCCCAGGCAAAGGACTACAAGTTCTCCAAAGAGGGAAAATACAAGGTGAAGTACGTTGTGAAGAACAAATACTCGCCGTATAAGGAAGCTTCCAAGATCATAACGATCACATCAAAAGCCGGTGCGGTCAACAAGGATCCTGTGATCACCCTTCCTTCCGGACTGAAGGGAACCACTTCCTCCAGTCCTCTGGTTGTGGATCAGGATGCCGTGTGGAATCTGCTGGACGGCGCCCGCGCCACTCACAACGGCAAGGATGTGACCAGCCGCATCAAGGTTGCCGTCAAGGTTCCAGGCTCATCGGAGTACAAGGAACTGACCGCCTCCAAGGCGAAGAAATATGTCTTCTCTCAGGCCGGTGTCTACAAGATCCGCTACTCGGTGAAGAATCTGTACACGCCGTATCAGACAAAAAACAAGTATGCTGTAGTGCAGGTCAGGGCGCCGCAGCCGCCTGAGACGGATCCTGACGCACCGGAAGCGGAACTGCCGCCTGGCATGGAGACAGACGAGGTATGATGAATGATTGACTGACTGGCTGGCTGCCAGTCTGAAAAAAGGCATGCCGGATCAGCATAAGCTGATGAAGGCATGCTTTTTTTACAGCAGAATGGTTTTATTATGGAATTATTTTGGATTTAAGTTGACTTTACGGAATAATTTCGGTACAATAAAGGTATTATATCGGAAGGGAGCGTTTCATGAATATCCAGGAAATGAAAAGACGCAAGGCCGAACTGGGCTATTCCAACGAACAGGTTGCGAAACTGTCCGGCGTTCCTCTCGGCACAGTGCAGAAGATCTTTGCCGGCATCACCCGGCATCCGAGATACGATACCCTGCAGGCGCTGGACAGGTTCTTCCGGGATGCAGCGGCCGGGGACCCGGCGGTTTCTGCAGATTCCGGCGTCTCCGAGGTGTGTGAATCCGGCTTTGCATACACCGCGAAGAAACAGGGAGAATACACTCTGGAGGATTACTATGCTCTTCCCGAGGAACGGAGAGCAGAACTCATCGACGGCATCCTCTACGATATGACCGCACCGTCCTTTATCCATCAGCAGATGATTTTAGCAATGGCCTATGAACTGAACAGTTTTATCCGCGGCAGCGGCGGATCCTGCATCTGCAGCGTGGCTCCCACTGATGTCCGTCTGAACATGGATGAGAAGACCATGGTTCAGCCTGATGTCTTCATCGTCTGCGACCGTGACAAGATCGGCCCGCATCGGCTGGAAGGCGCACCGGATTTCATCATCGAAGTACTTTCGCCATCCACCGGCAGGAAGGACTCTCTGATCAAACTTCAGAAATATGCCGATGCCGGGGTCAGAGAATACTGGCTGGTGGATCCGGACAGGAAGCGCATCGTCACCTATGTGTTCGAAGAGGATGATTTTCTTCCTTCTATCTACAGTTTCACTGATCAGGTTCCTGTGGCCATCTTCGATGGGAAGTGCCGGATCGATTTCGGGGAGATTTATGCTCAGATCCGGTTTCTGTACGAAACATAAACGGCTCTCCGTCTGTTCTGCACACTGAAATGCAGAGCAGAGGAGAGCCGCTGCTGTTTTTTTCTTCTTATTTTTTTCTTACCTTACTTATCCGCTTCGGACTGCTGCCGTTTCTCGGCTGCTCTGGCGTGACCGACCAGTCCTTCACCGTAGGCCATACGTGCCACCAGAGGAGCGATAGCCTTTGATGCTTCTGAGGACATGTACTGGTGGGTACAGGTCTTCAGGAAAGTTCCGACCCATACGCCTCCCGTGTAACGGGCCGCTTTGACCGTCGGCAGGGTGTGATTGGTTCCCGACGCATAGTCTCCGAAGACCTCTGCAGTATTTCCGCCGATGAACAGGGAGCCGTAGTTGTAAAGCTTCTCTATAAGCTGCTGCGAATTTTCCACATTGACCTCCAGGTGCTCCGGCGCATAGTCGTTGGCCATGTCAACCGCCTCGTCCAGGGAGTCCACGACGATCACTTCGCCGTAATCGTCCCAGGATCTGCGGGCAATGCCTGCGGTTGGGAGTACATCCAGCTGATTTTCCACATCTTTGATGACCTGTCGCGCGAAAGCTTCGCTGGTGGTGACCAGGATTCCTTTTGCATTAGGATCGTGCTCTGCCTGAGCAAGAAGGTCTGCCGCTGTGGTCTGGCTGTCAGCATTGTCGTCGGCTATGACCAGCACCTCGCTGGGACCTGCCACAAAGTCGATGCCGATCTGCCCGTAGCACTGGCGCTTTGCTTCAGCCACATACTGGTTTCCAGGGCCCACGATCATATCCACAGGACGGATTTCCTCTGTTCCGTAGGAAAAAGCCGCGACAGCCTGAGCGCCGCCTACAGCGTAGATCTCGTCAGCTCCAGCCAGATCCATGGCTACCAGTGTCTTGTAGTGGATCTTCGATGTGCCCTTGACCGTTGGAGAGCAGGCCGCGATCCTTCTGACTCCCGCCACCTTTGCCGGTGTGATCAGCATAAGAGCCGTAGAGTAAAGGGGATAGCCGCCTCCCGGCACGTAGCAGCAGCAGGAGGATACAGGGATGATTCTGTGCCCCAGATAGATGCCCGGCTTCGGTGAGAATCTGTCCAGTTCCGTCATGGTCCGGCGCTGGGCTTTCGCAAAGCTCTCTATGTTTCCCAGCGCTTCTTTCAGGTCTGCAATCTCCTGACCGCTCATCTGGGCATAGGCCTCGTCAATCTCCGCCTGGCTGACACGAAGGGTCTCCCGATGGCAGTCGTCGAATTTCTCATTATATTCATGGAGCGCTCTGTCTCCGTTTTCGCATACGTTGTCGATGATGGCAGTAACACTGTCCCGCAGGGCGCGGTTGTCTTCTGCCGTTCTTTCTCTGGATTTCTTGATGATTTTCATTTCCGCACCTCTCTAAATAGTTTTCCATAATAGTTTATCACAATAATATATTAAAGCAGAAAAGTCCCTGAATGTCAAGGGGAAGGGGGAGAGTGTGCCGGAAAAT
>JBJESV010000004.1:0-1512 GCA_051882975.1 Emergencia sp. | reverse complement strand
ATGAGACTTTTGATGAGCTGAACCTTTATCCGGATTTTTAAGGATTGGAGGGAAAAGATGAACGCTAAAGAGCGATTTTATTCCGGGCTGGCGAAAGAGACCATCGGGAAGATCACATCGAATAAGGATAACTGGACTTCCTTTCTGGTAACGATGTCCCGGAATTATGAGTTCACCTACCCGGAACAGGTGATGATCTATGCCCAGCGCCCCAACGCCACTTTCTGCAAGCCGTATGACGAGTGGAATGATGAAAATTATCGCAGGTATGTCAGACGGGGTTCCACGGGCATTGCATTGTTTGTGACCAACAGGGAAAAGCCCTATCTGCGTTATGTGTTCGATGTGGCTGATACCGGTGTTCGCCGTTCCTCTCCCGAATTGAAACCGTGGGAGGTTACAGAGGAAAACCGAGCGTATGTGATGGATGCCATGGAGCGTACATTCGGAATCACCGCAGACGGATTGCTGGAAGCACAGCTTGAGGAGATTGCGCTGTCTCTTTCTGCTGAGTATTGGGACGACTATAAAAAGCCGATCCTCGACATCGTTGCGAATAGCTTCCTTGAGGAGTATGATGAACTTAACATCGAAGTGGCTTTCAAGAGAGCGGTTGCAAACAGCGTATCCTATGCGATGTACTGCCGACTGGTCGAAAACCCTGACAACTACTTCGAGCATGAGGATTTCCTGAATGTCTTTGACTTTAACACCCGCCAGACGGTAAATGCCCTCGGCACCGCAGTCAATGCAATCAGCTCACGGATGTTTCAGGAAATCGAAAAAGCGATTGGTGAATACGAGCAGAACAGAACTGCTGAAAGGAGCGCAGATTATGAGCGAAATGACTTACAGACAGGCCGGGGATTATCGAATCCCGAATATCAGGCTGGAGAACGAGGAAGCGAGACCGCTGGGCAAGTACGGCAGGATGAGAAGGACGTTCCTGGAGCAGAACAATCCGATGCTCCTGAACGACATGATTCTGACGGAGACCCTGTTCCCCCATCTGTGGGAGATCGAGGAGACGGCGAAAGCCAGAGTGGAACTCCTGATGAACCAGTACCTGAAGAACAACCCCGCACCGGACAAAGAGACACAGCAGATGGCGTGGGTGCAGCACATGGAAAGCCTGAAAGCACAGGCGGAGGAAGTCGTGATGACGGAGCTTATCAACAGCTGACCCTGAACCTTTTCCTCACAGAAGAAGAACAAATCCGTTTTATCGACGAAGCAGAGAGCCGAAAGCCCTCTGCTTTTTCTTTTTCTCAGGAAGAAATTGACCACTTTCTTCTGCTCGGCAGCAATACCGATGATGCAAGAAAAATCGTAGTGCTGGACTATATGAAGCAGAAGCCGGTGGAAGAAATCGCCCAGACATTGAAGCAGGTCTACCACGGCGGTTTTGGTCTGAAAGAGGACAGCGGTAATATTTCCGCATGGTATGCCGGGGACGGGATTCACCTTGCCAAAGGTTCCTCTGCCATTGACAGCCCCAGGGCGCAGATCATT
>JBJESV010000003.1:0-25659 GCA_051882975.1 Emergencia sp. | reverse complement strand
ATATAGAAAAAGGGAGGCTTGAATATCATGGATTTTAAGAACGGAAAAGAACTCCTGGCTTTGTGTCAGGACAACCATATGACCATTTCAGAAGTCATGCTCAGACGGGAAACCGTGCTGGGTGAGATCGGCGAGGAAACCGTACTGCAGAGACTGTCCGGCTCACTGGAGATTATGAAGAGAGCCGCCCATGACCCTGTCAGCAGCCCTTCCCCTTCTCTGGGAGGACTGATCGGCGGAGAAGCCCGCAGAATCTCCGATGCTGCTGAAAACGGCGGGATTCCGCTCCTCTGCGGAGAACCTCTGACAAAGGCGATAACATACGCCATGGCAGTCCTGGAGGTCAACTCCACAATGGGCCTCATCGTTGCGGCTCCGACAGCCGGTTCTTCCGGAGTGGTTCCCGGCGTGCTGCTGGGCGCCTGCGAACATTACAGCCTCGGCGATGAGAAACTGCTCACCGGTCTGCTCAATGCCGGCGCCATCGGATACCTTCTGATGCGCAATGCATCGGTTTCCGGAGCGGAGGCAGGCTGTCAGGCCGAAGTCGGCGCAGCTTCCGCCATGGCCGCCAGCGCTCTGACAGAAATCTTCGGCGGCAGTCCGCAGATGTGCCTGTCCGCAGCCTCTATGGCCATGTCCAACCTGCTGGGGCTGGTATGCGATCCCATAGGCGGGCTGGTAGAGGCCCCCTGTCAGAGCAGAAACGCCATCGGCGCAGCCAACAGCTTCACCTGTGCCCAGCTGGCCCTGTCGGGCATAAACCATCTCGTCCCTTTTGACGAAATGGCTGACGCCATGTATCACGCCGGATGCTCACTTCCGGCGGAATTCAGAGAAACCGCCCTGGGCGGCAATGCGGCCGCACCGACAGCCTGCAGGCTGTGCAGAAAAACAGATTCCGCCGGCGGAAAGGAAACAGGAGAAAAGGAAAATGACTGAGAAAAACAAGACAGATCTTACAGAAATTTTAACTGAGACTCTGGAGGAATGCCGGCATTTCACCTCTGACGGAGATCTGGCCGATTATATCCCGGAACTTGCCAAAGCTGACCGCCGGGATATAGGCGTATGCGTCACAACCTCTGAAGGCGCTTTTGCCGCAGGAGATGCCCGCAAAGCTTTTACCATACAGAGCATCGCCAAACCGGTCTTTCTCGCCCTTGCCACCATGGACAACGGTATAGCCGAGGTGAAGTCACATGTGGGCGTGGAAGCCACAGGCAAGCCTTTTAATGCCATCGACTATGCGGAGCCGCTTCTGCTCCGGGAGCATATCAACCCCATGGTGAACATCGGCGCCATCGCCGTGTGCAGTCTGGTCAGAGCGGCTGACAACCGTGAAAGGCTGGCCCGTCTCCTGGACTTCGCCAGATCGGTAACGGGCAATCCGGCGCTGTCCATAGATATGGATGTCTATCTCTCAGAGAAAGAAACGGGCAACAAAAACCGGGCTCTGGCCTACCTGCTGAAAAATTCCGGCATGATTGAAGGCGATGTGGAATCCCTGCTGGATGTCTATTTCGCCATGTGTTCCCTGCGTGTGAACTGCTGCGATCTTTCCCGTATGGGCTTTGTCCTGGCAAACAGGGGTGTCTCGGTGTCGGGGCAGCGTCTCATGCCTTCAGAAGTGGCAGTGTTTCTCAACGCCGTCCTGACAACCAGCGGTATGTATGACGGTTCCGGCGAGTTTGCCACCACCGTAGGCATCCCCGCAAAGAGCGGCGTAGGCGGCGGCATCATGGCCGACTGTCCGGGCCGCATGGGTATCGGCATCTATTCTCCCGCACTGGACAAAAAAGGCAACAGCATCGCCGGCATCAGGATGCTTGAACAGCTGAGTGCAAAACTGGATCTGAGTATTTTCTGAATCAAAAAAGGGATGCGGCACTGACGGTTATTCTCCATCAGTGCCGCATCCCTGTATTGTTTAAGAAAGGTGACACAACTGAATTGCTTTTATGATATTCTTCCGCTTATCTCTCGTTATGCAGAAGCTTGTGCTCTTTTCCCTTCAGGATGCCGTCGTACAGACTGAGAGCCACCGGATTCTGACCGGAGGACTTGATCTGGGAACGGCTGTCGAAACGGTAGAGCCCGTTCTGTCTTGCAACCTTCGTCTCGTTTTCCAGACCCAGACCCACAGGCTGTCCGCCTCCGTTGACGCAGCCGTAGCGGCAGGTCATGACCTCGACGAAATCATACTGAACCTCTCCGGCTTCGATCTGATCCAGCACCTTGGCCGCATTGCCGAGACCGTTGATCACAGCGATGCGCACATCCCTGTCTCCCACTCTGACAACCGCTTCTTTGACCGCGTCGTTGCCGCGTACACCGGAGAACCGGATCTCATCCATCTCTCCAGGTCTGGTGCTGCTGGTCAGGTAACGGAGCGCCGCTTCAGTCACACCGCCGGTAGTTCCGAAGATGGCGCCTGCTCCTGATGACATGCCGAACGGCATATCCAGCGCTTCCGGCGTGATGTCAGCCAGATCGATTCCGGCCATCTTGATCATGTCGGCGATTTCGGTGGTTGTCAGAACATAGTCCACGTTCTGTTCACCGTCGGTATAGTGTTCCGGACGGAGGATCTCAGCCTTTTTGGCTGTGCACGGCATGATGGATACCACCACGGTTCTTCTTCCGTCCCTGTCTTTATTCATTCTTGCCTCTTCCTTGATCATTGCGCCGAACATCTGCTGCGGACTGCGGCAGGTAGAGATATTCTTCGCAAACTGCGGATATCTGTCCTCACAGAACTTGACCCATGCAGGACAGCAGGATGTGAACAGCGGCAGGTTGTCCCCCGCCTCCAGACGCTCCACAAGTTCCTTCGCCTCTTCGATGATGGTCAGGTCCGCGCCGAAGTCGGTATCATAGACCTCTTCAAAGCCCATGTAACGCATGGCAGCCACCAGATGGCCCAGGGCGTTTGCGCCTTTTTCCAGACCGAAATAGTCACCCACAGCCACACGGACTGCCGGAGCGATCTGTGCCACTACGCGTACGCTTTTGTCCTCCAGAAGGTCCCAGACAGGATTGATATCCTGCTTGATGGTGATGGCGCCGGTCGGACATACCACGCGGCACTGTCCGCATCCCACACAGTTGGTATCGGCCAGGTCCCGCTTGAACGGCGTCGTGATCATCATCCTGGATCCTCTCTGTGCAAAACCAAGCACGCCCACGCCTTCGATCTCGTGGCACATGCGGACACAGTCTCCGCAGAGTATGCATTTGTTCAGATCGCGGACCACGCACGGAGACGTGGTGTCCAGCGGCAGACGTTCCTTGTAGTTGTCGAATCTTACTTCGCTGACACCCAGACGCTTGGACAGCTCCTGCAGATTGCAGATGCCGTTAGGCGCACAGGTGGTGCAGTCGCGGCAGTGAGCCGACAGAAGCAGCTCGATGATCATCTTTCTGTGATGCTGCAGTCTGCGTGTATGCGTGTAAATCACCATGCCGTTCCGCGGTCTTTCCGAGCAGGAAGCGAAGACCCTGCCGTTTTCATCTTCCACCACACACAGGCGGCATGCGCCGTGGGTAGACAGATCGGAATGGTAGCAGAAGGTCGGAATATCGATACCCGCATTCCGGATGACCGACAGAACGTTTTTCTCATCGGTAAATTCCACTTTTCTGTTGTCAATTGTCATATATCCCATAGTGCTTCCTCCTACCATTCAATATGTATAGCATCGAAGGCACAGTCGGCCAGACATGCGCCGCATTTGATGCAGGTGTCAAAATCGATTTCATAGGCCTTGCGGAGCTGTCCCTTGATGGCATGTGCAGGACAGTTTCTCGCGCACTTGGAGCATCCCTTGCATTTTTCCGGATTGATGACAAACTTCCGCAGCGCCTCACAGTTGCGGGATACGCAGCGCTTCTCAATCACGTGCTGCTCATATTCCTCACGGAAGAACTTCAGAGTGCTCATGACCGGCTGCGCAGCGCACTTGCCCAGTCCGCAGAGCGCTGTATCCGTAATGGTCTGAGACAGTTCCTCCAGCATATCCAGATCTGCAGGCTCGCCCTTGCCGTTTACGATTCTTTCCAGAATCTCCAGCATCCGCTTTGTACCCTCACGGCACGGCACGCACTTGCCGCAGCTCTCGTTCTGTGTGAAGTTCATGAAGAAACGGGCAACCTCCACCATACAGGTCTGGTCGTCCATGACTACCATGCCGCCTGAGCCGATCATGGCGCCGATCTTCTTCAGAGAATCGAAATCCAGCTTCATATCCAGATGCTGTTCCGTCAGACATCCGCCGGAAGGTCCGCCGATCTGAACCGCTTTAAATGCACGGTCATTCTTGATGCCGCCGCCGATATCGAAGATGACCTCCCGCAGAGTCGTTCCCATAGGCACCTCGATGAGGCCGGTATGTCTGACACTTCCGGTCAGAGCAAAAGCCTTTGTTCCCGCATTTCTGTCGGTTCCGATGCTTTTGAACCACTCTGCGCCCTGTCCGATAATCATCGGCACGTTGGCATAAGTCTCCACGTTGTTCAGAACCGTCGGCTTGTCAAAGAGTCCCTGCTCCACGGTCCTTGGAGGTTTTACCCTCGGCATTCCCCGGTTTCCTTCTATGGATGCTGTCAGAGCGCTTCCTTCACCGCATACGAAAGCGCCTGCGCCCCGGCTGATGTGCAGATGGAAACTGAAATCCGTTCCCAGGATGCTGTCTCCCAGAAGTCCCCACTCTTCAGCCTGAGCGATGGCATTCTTCAGACGGCTGATAGCAAGCGGATATTCCGCACGGACATAGATGTACCCCTCGTCAGCTCCCACTGCATAGGCGGCCAGCGCCATACCTTCGATCATCTTGTGCGGGTCGCCTTCCATGATGCTTCTGTCCATGAATGCGCCCGGATCTCCTTCGTCGCCGTTGCAGACCACGTATCTCTTCTTTTCCTTCTGGCCTGCCACCTGGCTCCACTTCTTTCCTGTCGGGAATCCGGCTCCGCCCCTGCCTCTCAGACCGGAGTCGGAAATGGTGCCGATGACCTCTTCCGGCGTCATATCAAAGAGTGCCTTTGCCAGAGACTGATATCCTCCGATGGCGATATATTCCTGTATATGTTCCGCGTCGATATGTCCGCAGTTTTTCAGAACATTTCTGGTCTGTTTCCTGTAAAAGCTGATGTCCTCCTGTTTCGGACACTCCACGCCGTTTTCCTTGAACAGAAGGCGCGGGATCAGTTCTCCGCCCTGTACAGTACGCGTGAAAATCTCCTCGCAGTCCTCCACCCTGACCTTTGTGTAAAGGACATCGTGGGGCTCTATGCGCATCAGCGGCCCCATCTCACAGAAGCCGTGACATCCGCTTTTTCTCACCGCAATGCCCTCACCGTGGGCGATTTCCTCGCCGAAGCGGACCTCTACATCAGGATGCTGCTCTGCAAGCTGACACATCCTCTCATATATCTCTCCTGAGCCGCCGGCCATGCATCCTGTTCCGGCACAGATCAGGATCCTGCATCTGCTGCCCTTTATTTCCTTTTCAAAATCTCTGCGGGCTGTCTCAAGAGATGCTCTGTCTTTAATTTTTTCCATATCCTCAAGCTCCTCTTAACTCGTTAATCAATGCAACGGCTGATTCCGGCGTCATTGCCGGGTATACCTTGTCGTTCACAGTCAGCACGGGAGCAAGTCCGCATGCACCAAGACAGGATACAGTTTCCAGGGTGAACAGCATGTCGTCTGTCGTGCGCTTTTCTCCGGAAAGGCCCAGCTCAGCAAGAAGGGCCTCCAGAATCGGAATGGATTTCCGCACGTGACAGGCTGTTCCGTCACATACCTTGATCAGGTATTTCCCTTTCGGTTCAAAGGAAAAATTCTCATAAAAAGTTGCCACACTGTAGGCCTGGGATTCCGGGATGTGCAGTTTTTCTGCCACATAGCTCAGAAGCTCCGGGGGCAGATATCTGTATTCTTCCTGTATCTCCTGGATGATCGGGATCAGAGAAGCCTGCTCCAGACTGTAGGAAGCGATGATTTCATCTGCTTTTTCATAATACTCACGTTCCAGCATCATTTCTCCCACCGCGGCCTGCCGGCCGCAGTGACTCTCCTTTCTTAAATTGTTACTCACTCAGAGAACATTCTATACTGTCTGACATATTATTGTCAATAGATATTGGATACAGTATAATACAAATTTTTCTTTTTCAATCTGTTTTTTGTTTAACCGCAACAAAAAACTCCGGCGCCGTTCTCCCGGAGGATCATGCGGCGCCGGAGGTCTGTCTGCTTTTATTTCATTGATTCGATGATGCTGTCTGCCAGGTCGGAAAGTTCCTGGTAAGTGGCATCGTTCAGGGAGGACAGCATGGTCATCTGCTCGTTGAGCACGGTGAACTCCTTGAATTTATCCAGCTGTTCCACCATGGAAGGGCCTGCCTGCGGCGCCCATGTGCCGCTTCCGACCACGCCCACAACACGCTTCTGCAGATTCAGAGCAGCCATATCGTCGATAAAGGCCTGCATTACAGGGAACACCTTCAGATTGTATGTGACGGACAGCAGAGCCATGTGGCTGTACTTGAACGCATCGGCGATCAGATAGGACACGTGGGTGCAGGATACGTCATACATGGAGATGTTGGTCATTCCTCTCTCGCAGAGCATTCCCGCCAGAATGTTGGCGGCGCTTTCCGTATTGCCGTACATGGATGCATATGCGATAAGCACGCCCTTTTCTTCCGGTTCATAACGGGACCATTTGTCGTACTTGTCGATGAACCATCCCAGGTTCTCTCTCCATACCGGTCCGTGCAGCGGGCAGATGATCCTGATGTCAAGACCAGCCGCCTTCTTCAGGAGTTTCTGGACCTGCGGGCCGTATTTTCCTACGATATTGGTGTAGTATCTTCTGGCGTCATCCAGCCAGTCTCTCTCGAAGTTGACCTCGTCTGCAAAGAGTCTGCCGTCCAGAGCGCCGAAGGATCCGAAGGCATCTGCAGAAAAGAGGACGCCGTTTGTGGTGTCAAAGGTGACCATGGCTTCCGGCCAGTGGACCATAGGAGCCATTGCGAACACGACCTGATGCTCTCCGAAGGACATGGTGTCGCCTTCCTTGACTTCTATGATATTCTTTACAGGGAAACCGAACTGGTTCATCATCATAACCGCCTTGGATGTGCAGATGATCTGGACATCCGGATATCTGATCAGGATCTCTTCAATGGAAGCACCGTGATCCGGCTCCATATGGTTGATGACCATGTAATCCAGAGGTTTTCCGTCCAGGACATATTCCACGTTCTCGATGAACTGTCTGCATACAGACCAGTCGGCTGTATCGAAGAGGACGTTTTTCTCGTCCAGAAGCACATAGGCATTGTATGAAGTTCCTCTTGGAATCGGATGGATATTCTCAAAGAGATTCAGTCTCTTGTCATTAGCCCCCACCCAGTATAAATTATCAGTTACCTTTCTGACACACTGCATCTTATTCTTCCTCCTTTTCCTTATCAACTACGACAAATGCTTCTTTAGACTCTCCGCAGAGAGGACAGATCCACTCATCCGGAAGTGCTTCGAAGACCGTTCCCGGGCTTACGCCGTTTTCCGGGTCTCCTGCCGCCGGATCATACTCGTATCCGCATCCGTTGCAGACATAGGTGGTCCACGGCGAAGCTTCTTTTTTGATGGTCGCCTTGCGCATCTTCACCTTCTGAGGGGCTTCCTTCTTCGGCTCACCGTTATCGAGAGCTGCCGTCAGAAGCGGCAGGATCTCCATCAGATCGCCCACGATGCCGTAGTCGGCGTTTTTAAATATAGGTGCATTTTTATTGTTGTTGATCGCCACGATCGTAGTCGCATCCTTGATGCCCTTTAGATGCTGTCCGGCTCCTGAAATGCCGCAGGCGATATAAAGATTGCCTGTGAATTTCTGTCCGCTCATGCCTACATACCTGTCCAGAGGCACGTATTTCAGAGATTCCGCCACCGGTCTGGATGAGCCGATTGCTGCTCCTGCCTGGTATGCGAGATCTTCTATAAGCTTCATGTTCTCTTTCGCTCCGATTCCCTTTCCTGCACTGACAACCCGGTCTGCCAGACTGATCGGTGTCATCGGATCGATGCCTACGGTAAAGTCGAATCCGTCGTTCTTCAGATTTTCAACCAGCGCATCTACCTTTTCCTGCGCGGTTCCCTTTGCGAAGACGATCTTCTTTCTCTGTCCGGTAAGCGGTGCTTTCTGAGAAGCCGGCGCCGCATTTGTTTTCGGTGCCTTGCCGATGATGTGGGATGCGATGACCACTCTCTGGATCTCGTTGGTTCCTTCGTAAATCGTGCAAATCTTGGCGTCTCTGTATGCACGCTCAACTTCCATTCCTTTCAGGAAGCCGTTGCCGCCGTACATCTGCAGCGCGTCATTGACTACTTCCAGACAGATGTCGGAGCTGTACATCTTGGCCATTGCTGATTCCATGCCGTAAGGCTCATGGGCCTCTTTCAGCTCTGCAGAACTGTATACCAGGAATCTGGCGCATCTGATCTTAGTGGCCATATCTGCGATCTTAAAGGAGTTGATCTGCTGATGTGCGATAGGAATGCCGAACTGCACTCTCTCCTTCGCATACTCGACCGCATGCTCAAAAGCTCCCTGAGCAATGCCCAGCGCCTGAGATGCGATGCCGATTCTTCCGCCGTCCAGAGTGGACATGGCAATCTTGAAGCCTTCTCCTTCCTTTCCCAGCAGATTCTCTTTCGGAACCTTCACATCGTTGAAGATCAGTTCTGCTGTTGAAGAAGACCTGATTCCCATTTTATCATAATGGTCGCCAAAGTCAAATCCTTCCCATCCTTTTTCTACAATGAAAGCGCTGATCCCTCTGGTTCCGATGCCTGGCGTGGTAACTGCAAACACCACATAGGTGTCTGCGATCGGCGCATTGGTGATAAATATCTTCCCGCCGTTGAGAATGTAGTGATCTCCCTGCAGCACGGCTGTAGTCTCGGTGCCTCCGGCATCGCTGCCCGCATTAGGTTCGGTCAGGCCGAAAGCGCCCAGTTTCTCTCCCTTTGCAAGAGGAACCAGATATTTCTGCTTCTGCTCTTCCGTTCCGTATGCAAAGATCGGATAGGACCCGAGAGATACGTGGGCGGAAAGAATAACTCCTGCACCGCCGTCAACTCTGGCAAGTTCTTCTACTGCAATGGCATAGCTGAGCACATCCAGACCCGCACCGCCGTATTCCTTCGGGTACGGGATGCCCATCAGGCCCATCTCCGCCAGTTTTTTCACCATATCATGTGGAAATTCGTTGTTCTGATCCAGCATGAAAGCAATCGGTTTGACTTCTTCTTCAGCAAAAGCCCTGATTTTCGCCCTGAATTCCTCATGCTGCTCCGTTGTTCTGTATAACATTGATAACCTCCTCGCTTATCTGCAGGCTGTTCCTGCACTGACCATATGTGTGACTTTTCTTATATTATACTTATCTGAAAATTTCGAAGTTGTGGCATTTGCCACATTTTTGTGATATAATGAAAAAAAATGTGCGGGAGGCGGAAATTCATGAAAAAACGCATTTTCACAGAAGGCATATCTGCAGAATCTCTGGATCAGATGATCATCTGCTTTGACCCTCTGTTCAGATCCTTTTCTGCAGGAGAGACCATACTGGCATATTCAGACAGTCCTGAGCATATCGGCATCCTTCTGGAAGGCGATGCGACACTGCACTACATAGACGAGCAGGGCGATTCCAGCATGCTGGAGGTCTACGGAAGCGGAGATATCTTCGGAGAGATCTTCTCTCTTCCTCTTGACAATTATGAATACATCGTCTCTGCTCAGACGGACTGCCGGGTGATTTTCATCTCCTACGATCACCTCATCACCCCCTGCGAGAAGGCATGTGCGCACCATTCCCGGCTGATCAGCAACCTCTTCCTGATGACTGCCCAGAAGTCTCAGGAGCTTTCTCTGCATATCAGCTTTCTCAGCCAGCACACGACCCGGAAAAAGCTGCTGGCCTATCTTCATTATGCACGCAGCCTGAGCGGAGCATCCCGCAGCCAGCCTTTTGAAATACCTATGACACTGGGCGGCCTTGCAGAATATCTGTGTGTGGACCGGACAGCCATGATGCGGGAGATCCGCCTGCTGAAACAGGACGGAGTACTTGACTCGGACCGCCGGCGCTTCCGGCTGCTGAAAGACTGCTGAACCGCCGCCTTTCGCCGTGCCGGCACACCTATGGAAAAACCCCTGTGCAGCCGGCGCCGTACAGGGGTTTTCCAAAGGATTTTAAGTAGTTTTATAGGTCAACCTCCCGCGGCAGATCACTCCGCCGCAAAAAGTATTACCCGATTAAAATGCTGCATTCAGGCAGCTTCTGATTGTCCTAACTTTTCCATTTTATCATTTTATCCTCAAATAGTAAAGAGTCAATTGCCGCATGCAGCCTCTATGCGCACAGAAACAGGGGCGCCGGAACTGCTTCCTGTCCCGGCGCCTGTGATCTGCCTTCTTATAGCCCCAGTTCTTTTTTCAGCTTTTCCAGAGCCTCATCGGTTTCCTGCACGCCGCCAGAGGCGTATTTCTCCTCCAGAGCTTTCTCCTCTTCAGCGACAGTGTCCTTATTCAGACTTTCCAGAACCTCGGCCTCAGCAAGTTCTTTTTCAGCTTTTTCTTCCATCCGGGCAAACGCGTCAAATGCACCTCTGTCTATGCTCTTGTCTGCCACCTTGGCTGCCGCCTTTGTGGCTTTGGCCGTAACCGCCATGGCTTTGATCTGGGCAGCCTTACTTTCCATATCTTTGATTTCGGTCTCCATCTCCTGCAGCTTGCCGCGGAGTTTGTCAGCAGCCGCCCTGGCGCTTTCGTAAATACCCTCCTGTTTTACTGCACTGTTTCTGAATTCCGTTTCTTTTTCCAGAGCCTTTCTCGCATCGTCCTCATTTCCTGCCTTCAGTGCGCTCGCAGCGATTTCATGCCATTTGCCGGCTTCTGCCGTGAGACGATCCAGCTCTTTTTTCGTCATATTCTCATTGGCCAGCACGGAAAGAGACTCTTTCTTGATCTTCGCATATTCCACCTTTGCATCGGCAATGGTCTGGTCCACGACCTTCGCCGGATCCTCAAACCTGTCGATCAGTTCATTGACATTGGCCCTTACGATTGTACCCATACGTTCAAAAATTCCTGCCATCAGTTGTTTCCTCCTTGATTTTCATCAGAATATTTATTGATCAGTTCTTCCTCTTCCGGCGAGTATCCTGTGCCTCCTACCGGAGTCTCTAAAATTTTCCTCATTTCTTCCGCTTCTCTGCGTTTCTGCTCGGCAGATTTAAAGAGAATCAGTCCTGCTGCCATAACAACGAGAATGACTACGCTGAGAACCACATAGATCAGTGCCGATCTGGCATTTCCTGCGGCATCCTCCATGATAGTATCCGCCGATGCACGGAATATCTTCGCAAAGTATTCCTCATCACTCAGAGAGCTGTCGGTATAGTATCTGTCAGCATTGTCCAGGAAAATCCCCCTGGCGTCGGCATCCATGACGCTGTCCGCCGACCTTCCTGTGTAGAGGAAGGTGACATATTCCGAGCTTTCATACTCCATGAACACGAAGATCATATGCCCCTCATCAGAATAAAGGGAATCGTACAGTTCTTCCAGAAAGCTTTCCGCTTCCGCATCGGTGATTTCTCCGCCTTTACCGTTCAGGTTGTCACAGAGCAGCAGATATGGCTGCACACCGGTCTTGTCATAGAAATAGCTGATGGCCGATCTGACCGTTCCTTTGTCCGTAAGCCAGCCCAGCTGATCGTCTATGACCTGGTCTGTGCTGATGCACGCTTCTGCACCCAGCTTTTCTCTCGTCACGGTATCTGCAGCGGCATTTCTGGCATGAACTGCAGAAAACAGCAGAAAGATCACCACAAGGGTCATGACAATACACAGAAATTTATACCATCCCGGAATACCTCTCTTTTTCTTCGGCGGATACGGCTTCTGCTGACCGCCTGAAGTTCCGCCGCCGTATGTACTGTTTCTTCTTCCGGATCCTATAAATACCGTAGTCGGCCTGAACACAGTTCCTGCCGTTTTCGTTCTGTGCGACGGGCTTCTGCCCGGCGAAGATGCAGATCTGCCGGAGCTGCCGCCGAAGGATGATCCTCCTCTGGAGCTTCCCGAGGAAGACCGGCTGCTGGAAAACCCTCGGCTGCCGCCCCGGCTCATTCCTCCGCCTCCGCTTCTGCCTCCTCCTCTTCCCATAATAGTTCCTCCTGTATTAATTGTTCTTTTTTCAGATTATACCATCTTTCCAACGGAAATAAAAGATTCTCTTTTCGTTCAGCTGGCGCAGACGCCTCATTTCATAAGCATGCGCAGGAGCCTCAGGCTGTCTCCGTAAGGCGGATAACGCATCGGGATGTCCACCAGACTGCCTCTGGACAGAATGCTTTTCTCGTGGGAGAAGGTACGGAAACTGCTGCTTCCGTGGTAGTTTCCCATGCCGCTTTCTCCGATTCCGCCGAAAGGCATACGGGTCGTGGCAAGATGCATGATCGTATCGTTGATGCAGCCTCCTCCGAAAGGTATGTTCCTGATCACATACCGCTTCGCCGCTGCGGAACTTGTAAACAGATAAAGCGCCAGAGGCCGCGGCCGGGCACAGATCTGCTCTTTCACCTGCTTCAGACTGCTGAACTCCAGAACCGGAAGCACAGGCCCGAAAATCTCATCGGCCATGGCTTTGCAGTCCCAGTCAGCATCGGCGATGACAGCCGGTCCCATCCTCAGGTTCTCCGGATCCGAGCCTCCGTCATAATACAGTTCCTCACCTTCGACCATGGCCTGCAGACGGTCGAAGTGTTTCCGGTTCACGATGCGCGAATAGTCCCGGCTGGCAAGGGGATCACTGCCGTAAAGGGCCTCTATATTGCGGACCATGGCTCTGAGAAGCCGCTGTTTCACAGAACTGTGCACCAGAATATAGTCCGGCGCCACGCAGGTCTGACCGCTGTTCAGGAATTTTCCCCATACGATACGTCTTGCCGCCATCGGGATATCTGCGGTCTCATCCACGATACACGGGCTTTTCCCTCCAAGCTCCAGCGTGACCGGAGTCAGGTGTACTGCCGCCGCCTCCATGACGGTCCTGCCCACTTCCTTTCCTCCGGTGAAAAAGATATAGTCAAACTTCTCATCCAGCAGCTCTCTGTTGGCCTCTCTGCCCCCTGTCACTGCGGATACGTGTTCCGGCGGAAACACATCGTCCAGGATCTCCGCTATGACCGCTGAAACGGCAGGCGCATAAGCCGACGGTTTCACCACGGCGCAGTTGCCGGCAGCCAGCGCTCCGACCAGCGGTACCATGGCCAGCTGGAAGGGATAGTTCCACGGCGACATGATCAGAACCAGACCGTAGGGTTCACGATAAACGGCGCTTTTCGCCGGAAAGCTGATCAGCGGCGTTCTGACCCGCCGGGGCGCCGCCAGTCCGGACAGATGCTTCAGCATGTAGGATATCTCCTCATAGACCATGCCAAGTTCCGTCGCATATGCCTCAAAAGAGGATTTCCCCAGGTCCTGTTCCAGGGCTGCCAGCACCTCCTCCTCTCTGGTGCGGATTCCCTTTCTCAGAGCTTTGAGCGCCCTGCGGCGAAAGTCCAGATTTCTGGTCTCTCCTGTTTCAAAATATTCTTTCTGTCTCTTTACTGTTTCTCTGATATCCATGTAAAATTCCCCTCTCTGATCCGGCTCTCTATGTATTCTCTGCAGCAGTTTTCCAGCAGGCGGCAGTTTTCAAAAGCCTGCTCCATGGTCCCCCCTGCGCATATCATGCCGTGAGCCGACATGATGCAGCCGTAACCTTCTCCAAAGGCTTCCACCGTGTGCTCCATCAGCTGCTTCGAACCCGGAAGGCCGTACTTTGCCAGCGGCACCCTGTCTCCGAAAACAGCCCTGGCCTCCGGTGTCTCCACCGGCACAGGAACCCTCGCTGCCGCAAAGATGCTGCAGTATCTGGAATGGGTATGGATGACCGCACCTATTTCCGGCCGGTTTCTGAAAACAGCTCCGTGAATCCCCTTCTCCGATGTGGGCTTCAGCTTTCCCTCGTATTCCAGGGTCCGGATATCCACCTTCACCATGTCATCTCCGGTCAGCCGGTTATAGTCAAGGCCTGACGGCGTCACAAGCATATATCTGTCATCCAGCCTCATGGACAGATTTCCCCATGTGCCCTGCACAAGCCCCTCTTCAAGAAGCTTTATGCCGTATTCCGCCAGCATTAGGCGGCATGTTCTTTCGTCCACAGTCATCCTCTCCCCTCTTCAGACTTGACGGCCTGTTCGGCCTTTGAATACTTCTGTTTATAAAAATACCGCATCAGCCCCACCTCGGCCTTCGGAATGGCTTTGGCCCCTCCGAGGACCTCCGCCTTCAGGTTGACCTCGGCAGATTTCTCCAGAACGGTCAGAGCCACCACCGCCTCGTAAAGGCTGCGCCCCGTGGTGATGGTGTACCCCCGGTCTCTCACCAGACATGCCGCAGATCTGGACAGGGCGCGCACCACGGCTTTTTCACTGTAATCCACCGTCCTGACCTGTCCTCCAACAATCTGAGCCATGTCATCCAGAGCCGGCACCAGAATCCTTCCCAGCGCAGCTGTTCTGCGGCAGTAAGGCGTACTGGAAAGGACTGCCGCCTGTATGTCCTCCCGGCTTTCCAGAAGACCTCTTTCCGCCGGATAGTCCCGGCTCTTTCCGCAGACAACAGCCACATCCTGTCTCTTCAGAGAGGAAAAATCACAGCCGTCTGCAGTCTCGTAGATCCGGCCGTCCAGCCTTACCATGATCTTGAAGGTGTTTTCGTCACAGCTTTCCATGCCGGAAAGCTCCAGCGCGTATTTTCTCAAAAACTCAAATGTTCTGTTATCCATTCCATCACTCCTGAATCACTCTGCGCTGCAGTCTGTCGCAGGTTTTCTGCCTCTCTGCAGCACCGGAAAAAAAATTGTACTGCAGCACGGTTCTGTACTACAGTACAATTATCCCACAATTCTTCGTATTGTCAATACGGCGGACCGGCCTGCCGCTGACCGCTCTGCAGAAAATGCCGCAGCTTACTCGGCGTCAAAGACTCTGTTGTCCTTGTCGATAAAACCGACTTTTGCCTCCACACCGAAATACTTCGCAGCCAGATCTGCCAGCTCGCGGGCTGCTGCCTCGACTTCATCCCTGTTCAGATCGGTGAATCCGTCGATCGGGAACAGCACATCGCTGGTCTCCTCTGTGATCTTTCCGATTTCGCTCTGTCTCCAGGTCCAGCGGCGGGTTCTTACCTCATGACCGGAAACGTAGACCAGTTCCTTCTCTTCCGGCTTCTCCATCTCGCCGTTGCCGAATGGAATGAATGTATCCTCGCTGTCAGCATAGCGGACTTCCAGAGCCTCGTCGATGGTTGCCATATCGTGAGCTCCGATAGGAAGCTTGTACTTGATGGAAACAGCATTTCCAAGGTCTACCACCGCGTTGATGTGAGGGAATCCCTTACCCTTGGCGATGCGGTCCAGAAGCGCTTCTATGGAGCACATGTACCGGTTAGGATTGATTCCCATGGCACGGAAGGCCTCTCTGTACGGAACGATCATCTCCGCATTCTTGACCTTGACGCCCTCCAGGTCTTTCTCGCACTGGCTGATATTGTCCTGCAGCATTGCCTCCAGCTCCGGAATCTCCTTCGTATTGTCCATTCCTCTTACCGCAACTACGCCGAAATAAGCATTAGGGAGCAGATCGAATACTTCTTTTGCAATTTCAAATTTCATTTGTCATGTCTCCTTTACAATATATCTTGCTTTTGCCCTAATTATCTCCGCCTGCGAACCGTCCATTCCCTCGCACGGGAGACCGAAACCCTGTAAAGCAAATGATGACACCTCTGATAATAGTATATTTTAACACATTTCATCTTTTCAGCATAGAGTGAAATTTTTATTTTTTTCTGCATCTGCAGACCGCAGAGAGCAGGCTGTCCACCTCCACCGGTTTTCCCACATGGCCGTTCATTCCCGCTTCCAGACAGGCGTTTATATCACTGGTAAAGACGTTGGCGGTCATGGCAATGACAGGGATGGTCTCTGCATCGGGATGGGCACAGCTCCGTATGGACATTGCCGCATCCAGGCCGTTCATCACCGGCATCTGGACATCCATCAGAATCATGTCGAAGGCGCCCTCCGGTTCTCTGAGGAAGATCTCGAAGCAGTCCAGGCCGTTTACGGACTGAACCACCTCTGCACCGGCATATTCCAGGATCCTGGTAGCCACCAGCCTGTTGAGACGGTTGTCCTCTGCCAGAAGAATGCGCATGCCGGACAGATCTTCGCTGATGCTGGGCGGTCTGCCGGCAATGATCTTGGGCTGGGGATCCGCCAGCCGCACAGGCATTTCCACGGTGAATACGGTACCCTGTCCTTCTCTGCTCTCCACGCTGATGGTTCCTCCTCTGGATTCCACCAGGTTCTTCACGATAGGAAGCCCCAGGCCCGTTCCCTCGATATTTCCCTCCACGGCGCCGCTGCTCCTGAAGAACGGCTCAAAAATATGTTCCATCTCGTCTTCTCTGATCCCGATTCCCGTATCCCTCACCGTGAACCTGTACCATCCTATATGAGGTCTGCTTCTCTCGGGAACCTCGCAGATCTCCAGCTCCACTGTTCCGCCCCGGGGCGTGAACTTGAAAGCGTTGCTTATCAGGTTTTCCAGGATTTTCTCCAGTTTGACGATGTCTCCGATGCAGTGGGTCTTCTGTATGTCCATTCTGAAGAGAAACTCCACCCCTCTTTTCCGGGACATGGCCCGGTTCCTGTACTCCAGCCGGTTCATCTCCGTCCGCAGGTTAAAGGGCTCCTCGGTCTCGATGCCGCGCCCGCTTTCGATGCGTCCCATGTCCAGAATATCGTTGATGAGACGCAGCAGATGATCCGCAGAAGCCTTGATGACCGTCAGACTCTCATCTATCTGCTTCTGGTTGTTCCTGTCCGCCAGAGCCATGTCAGTCATGCCCACGATGGCGTTCATCGGGGTGCGAATATCGTGACTCATGGAGGAAAGAAAGCTGCTCTTGGCCTGGCTTGCCTCCCTGGCCAGAGCCAGGGCGCTCCGAAGTTCCTCCTTGATTTTTCTTTCCTTTTCCATGACTTCCGTTATATCGCTGCGGACCAGACAGACTCTGCTCAGCCGTCTGTCGATATAGAAGACCCGCACATTTTTGTGCAGGATCCTGCCGCAGTCATCAGTGATGGAATAGCTGAAACTGTAGGACACCTGATCGGCAAGACGCTTGCGGATATACTCAGGACGGAACATCGCAATGCACAGCTCCCGGTCCTTTTCCACAACGCAGTCTCGCACCAGTCCCTGCCAGTACGCCTGAAAGCTGCCGCTTTTCCCGGGCAGCACGGAGGCATCCTCGTTCATGGACAGAAGCCTGTACTGATCCCTGTCCAGATCCAGGTCGCAGATATAGTCGCAGGTGACTGCAGCCATGCGCAGAAGCATGGCTTCTGCTATTCTGCGCTCCGATACATCGCTGACCGAAAAGAAGCCGATGATATCATCGTTCTCCGGCGACCGGACCAGACTGATCCTGACTCTTACATATCTTCCCTGATTCTCTCTCGGCAGCTTCACAAAGCATTCCATCTCGTGACGGAATTCCCTTCTCCAGTAGGCCTCTGTCAGCGGCTTCATCAGAAACTTCTCTCTGAAAGTCTCCCGCGTTCCGGCATCGGTGATGAAACTGCTGAATCCAAAGAAAAAATCATCCTGTCTGCATCCGAAAAGATCCTGCAGCCCGCTGTCCGTGATATCGTGGAAGCCCAGCATGAGTCCCTGAGACAGGTTGAAGTGGCCGGACATAATCGCATCGCCGGATGAGGACTGATAGTGGGTGCAGAGCATGCTGTTGTATTTACGCTTCAGCTTTTCCTCTTTTTCCACATGGGTTGTGATATCGCTTATCACACCATACAGTCTGGTGGTCTCTCCTTCTGAAATCGGACTGGTCCGGATCTTCGCGTGGATATAGCTTCCGTCCTTTTTCTGCAGGCGGAAGATGTTCTCCCAGGTCTCGTCTCTGTCCGCAAGATGTGAGCGAAGCTCTGCAGTCAGAGATTCTCTTTCGTCGGGATGTGCTCTGCTCAGGATCCCGTCTTTGTAGAATTCAAAAGCTTCCTCTGTTTCCATTCCTGTCATCTCTGCGAAGCCTTCCGAGAAGAATTCCGGCGCTATCTCTCCATCTCTGCATACGGATACCACGATGCCTCCGGGGAGATTCCGGATCAGGGTCTGATAATACTGCTCCAGTCGATCCTTCTCTACCCGGTTCTTTGTCTCCTCCGTGACATCCTTCACATATCTGATGTACACAGGCTTTCCGTCCCATCTCGTTTCTCTGGTTCTGCTCAGCAGGATCTGCCCTGTGGCAGGCATCTTTGTTTCACAGGACTGCCCGTCATCCAGTTCCTGCTGTATTGTGCAGAAAGGGCAGATCGTTTCCCGGTTCTGGAGGGCCTCGTAGCAGGTTTTCCCGTGGGCAAAACTCTTTCCGTTGAGGAAGAGTCTCATGGATTCGTTGGCATAGAGGAGCCGGCAGGTGTCCTTTTCTATGATATAGATTCCGTGAAAGGCTTCATCTGCAATATCCTGGATATAGGTCTGCACGGCGGAATGACTGTGCTCCTGATAGAGATACATCTCCATCAGATCCTCCTGCACATTCTCTGTCTTTTCGCCCCTGCCTCCCGGACCGGCGGCCGGCCTGACCACAGCGGTCAGCCTGATTCCTCCGGCAGTCTGTATGTGCATCTGGAATTCCGGCACAAAAACGTCCTCATCCGCTTCGTTCCGGTTTTTCCAGGCCTGCAGAAAGCGCTGGGCTCTGACCTGCAGCTGTTTGCCGTCCACCGGGCTGACACACTGATACAGGTATCCTTCTGCAGGTATCCACCGGGCTGCCCTCTGGTTGACAAACAGGATTTTTCCCTTTTCGTATGCATTGAACACCACAACACCGAAAGGGATTCTTTCATACATTTCCTGTATTTCTTTTTCCACTGCGTTCTTCATCATTTTCTCCTTCTGCTGCTCTATTCATTTTAGCACAGCATGCCGGTCTTCTGACGCCCAAACACAAGCAAGTTCTGCAGACTTTCGCCCTTTTTCGACACCATATGCCGGAAGTTTCCGGCCTGATTCGCCGTAAAAAAAACACCGCCCGGCATCTTTCACAATACCTGGCGGCGTTTTCCGTCTTTTCAATGCATGCCATCCGTGAACGGAAGCAGGCACGCGTCTCTAATCCCTATATCCCTCAGCCCTCGATGGCAATATATTTATTTTCCTCGATCTGCGGTCTGTCTTCGATTTTCGGCACGGAAATCTTCAGAATGCCGTCCTCGAATTTCGCCCGGATATCTTCCTGGGTCACGTTTTCACCTACATAGAAGCTTCTGCTGCAGGATCCGCTGAAGCGCTCTCTTCTGATGTATCTTCCCTGATCGTCCTGCTGATCGTCCGAAGAAGATGTGCTTGCGCTTACAGTAAGCATCCCGTCTTTGAGCTGTGCCTTCACGTCTTCTTTTTTGAAGCCCGGCATTTCCATCTGCAGCTCAAAGTGATCGCCTGCGTCCCTGACGTCGGTTCTCATCATCTGGTTTTCCATGCGGCCCCTCATAGGGAAATCCATAAAGTCATCAAATAATCTCTCTCCAAAAATGCTTGGTAACAACATATCGTATCCCTCCTTAGATGCCGGTCCTGCCGGCCATTGATGTCAGTTTCTCTTATTTGTCTTTTCCCTTTTGACAATTATAATTATATCACTTTTGTTAGCACTGTCAAGAGGTGAGTGCTAATTTTTTCGTAAAAATTTTATCCTTTTTCTCCGGGCGGCTGCAGGCAAAGAGCCGCTGCACCATGTGCAGCGGCCCCTTGCTTGTTTATAGGATTATTTTTTAGGATTTTGCTTTTTCAAGATGATTATATGTAAGCATTAGTTGTTGATCAGCAGATCATCTTCGTTGTTCCAGCTGTACAGCTTGCGGATCTCCTTACCGACCTTTTCAGCAGGATGCTCGGAAGCCAGCTTTCTCATTGCCTTGAAGTGAACCTGACGACCTGCCGGAGACATGTCGAGGAGGAATTCCTTTGCAAAGCTTCCGTCCTGAATGTCGGACAGAATCTTCTTCATAGCCTTCTTGGTGTCTTCAGTGATGATCTTAGGGCCGGTGATATAGTCGCCGTATTCCGCAGTGTTGGAGATGGAGTATCTCATACCTGCGAAGCCGGACTGATAGATCAGGTCTACGATCAGCTTCATTTCGTGGATACATTCGAAGTAAGCGTTTCTTTCGTCATAACCTGCCTCAACAAGAGTCTCGAAGCCTGCCTGCATCAGAGCGCATACGCCGCCGCAGAGAACTGCCTGTTCACCGAAGAGGTCTGTCTCAGTCTCGGTGCGGAATGTGGTTTCCAGAACGCCTGCTCTTGCGCCGCCGATTCCTGCTGCATATGCCAGAGCCAGATCCAGAGCTTTGCCTGTTGCGTCCTGTTCAACAGCTACCAGACAAGGAGTTCCCTTGCCGGCCTGATACTCGGAACGTACAGTATGACCCGGAGCCTTAGGTGCGATCATGGTAACGTCTACGTCAGCAGGAGGTACAATGCATCCGAAATGAACGTTGAAACCATGTGCGAACATCAGCATATTGCCTTCTTCCAGATTCGGCTCGATGTCTTTCTTGTACATGTCAGCCTGCTTTTCATCGTTGATCAGAATCATGATGATGTCAGCTTTCTTTGCCGCCTCAGCAGCTGTATATACCTTCAGGCCCTGCTTTTCAGCCTTAGCCCAGGATTTGGATCCTTCATAAAGACCGATGATGACTTCGCATCCGGATTCCTTCAGGTTCAGTGCATGAGCATGGCCCTGGCTGCCGTATCCGATGATGGCAATGGTCTTTCCGTCTAATAATGATAAATTACAGTCCTGTTCGTAAAAAATTCTTGCTTTTTCCATCTTTCTCTCCTCCTGAATCGTATATGAATTTTATGTTTTATTGTTGTCTTACATCTAAGTCTATGTTGTATGACAACATTGTAAAACCATTTAATGCTCTTGTCAAGCACTTTTCTGTATTTTTCTATATCTTTTTTATGTTTTTTTCAGTCGTTCTTCCATGGCAGATTTTCGTTCCAGACGGCGTGGTGCAGGTGAATGGTCACTGCGCTCTTCAGCGCCTGGGCATCTCTCTTCTCCAGGAAGTTCATAATCATCATGTGATCCTTGTAGGCGTCCTCCGCGATGACTTCAAAGTCGAAATTCAGCGCAAAGGTGTTCTCGATGGTTTCCGTCACCACCGGAATGAACTGGCTGAGAAAGTCGTTGTGGGAGGCCTTCAGAATGGCGCCGTGGAAAGCGCTCTCTGAAGCGATCCGTTCCTGTCCCGCCGGATTTTCCTTCACATGTTTCTGGCACTCCTCTCCCAGTTCCAGAATGCGGGCGATTTCCTCATCTGTGGCTCTTTTGCACGCAAGGGCCGCCGCTTCAGGCTCAAAGATCATTCGGGCCTCGTACAGATCCCTCAGCGTGATCTTCCTGTCTGCAAAGTCCTGCAGTCCCATGGAGCTGTCCGCATACCGGTTCATCTCTTCACTGACGAAGGTCCCAAGACCCCTGCGTACAGTCAGAAGTCCCTCCGATGTCAGCGTGCGTATGGCTTCCCGCAAGGTTGTCCTGCTGATTCCCAGCTTCTCCGACAGCTCGTTTTCGTTGGGCAGCTTGTCGCCGGGTCTGTATATCTTTTCTTTCAGTATCATGTCCCTCAGTGTCTGTGCTGTACGCTGGGACAGATTTCCTTTCTCGCTCATAATTCCTCCTAAAACAGCGCCTCATCCATGGTGACCCCCAGACCGTGCAGCCGGCACAGGGTGTTGACCACCGAGAAGACGATGACCGCCCCCAGATTGGCCGTGGTGTTGTCCTGATCAAAGCGGGGTGAGATCTCGCAGATGTCAAAGCCCCTTACCTTCCGGGTCCTGAGAATATGCTTGATAACCGGCAGCACCACTTCCGGGTCCAGACCCAGAGACTGGGTGGCGCTGACTCCCGGCGCAAAGGCCGAAGAGAACACGTCGGTGCATACGGTGATATATACTGATTTATGCTGATAGAGGAAGGTGTCCACCTTCTCCAGAATGACGGCATGGCTTCCGCTCTGCACTTCCTTTGCCAGCACATACTTCACACCCAGCTGCTCCGCCGTACGGAACAGACTGATGGTGTTGCTGTGCTGCTGGATGCCCAGAGGCATGTAGCCGAATTTCAGCCCTCTTTCCTGACAGATGTCCGCGATCTGCCGGAACATGGATCCGGAAGAGCTTCCCTGGTCGTAGGGTCTCATGTCGAAATGGGCGTCGAAGCTGACGACGGCAAGGTCAGGCTTTGCTTCCGATTTCTCTGCGTGAGCCAGCTGACCCTGATAATGACCGAAGGTGGTCTCATGACCGCCGCCGAGAACGATGGGAAACAGGTTCAGATCCAGGATTATCTCCACAGCCTCTCCGAGAAGCTTCTGCCCCGTCTCCAGTGACATCCCTTCGCAGATTATATTCCCTGCATCAAACAGTCTGACTTCCTTTGAGAATGTGCAGGGAAGCCCCGCCATCTGTTTCCTGATGAAATCCGGCGCAAGGGCTGTGCCCACCCGGCCTTTGTTCCTTCGTACACCCTGTTCGCTGCAGAATCCGATAAAGGCAAATCCCAGGGGTCCCGCAAAGGGCTCCAGACAGTCATCTCGCAGATCCAGCGGCTGTACCCACTGATGCCAGCGGAAGGCGTCATAGTCGGTGGTGCTGTCTGTTCTTCCGCTCCAGCATTCCATCGCATCTCTGTAATGTTTCAGTTTCATAGTTCTTTTCCTCGCCTCACTTCGTATAGTATACTCCAATCTGTCCGCCCGTGGCAACGGAAAAAGTGTATGATCCATGTTTTTTTCCCGGAAACCGAAACTTATCGTGGCGCAATCCGGTCTCCTGGTGCTATACTGTTCTTATCAGGAATACGAGGAGGAATATTATGGAATACAGAAAATTTAAAGATATGAACATCTCTGCACTGGGCTTCGGCGCCATGCGGCTGCCGATGGATGAAAACGGAAAGATCGATCAGTCGCAGACCCGTGAGATGGTCGACTATGCCCTGGCCAGCGGAATCAACTACATCGATACAGCTTATAAATATCACGAAGGCGACTCGGAGCCTGCTCTGGCGGATGCCCTGGCAGAGCATCCGAGAGACAGCTACTATCTGGCCGATAAGCTTCCGACCTGGCTCTGTGAGACAGAAGAGGATGCGAGGAGAATTTTCGAAGACCAGCTTTCAAAATGCCGGACGGAATACTTCGACATGTATCTGCTGCACAGCATCGATGAGGAGAGCTGGCCTGACATCCCCCGTCTTCACATGGTCGAGTATCTTCGGGAGGAACTTTCCAGAGGCCGGATCCGCCATCTGGGCGCATCCTTCCACTGCGGTCCCGAGCTGCTGCGCCAGATTCTGACCGAATACGGGGATGATCTGGAATTCATCCAGCTGCAGCTCAACTACATGGACTGGGAATACAAGAATGCAAAGGAGCTTCACCAGGTCGCTGTGGAATTCGGCAAGCCTGTGGTCATTATGGAACCGATCCGAGGCGGCATGCTGGCAGCGCCGATGAGCCAGAAGGCCCGTGATATTCTCGCCTCTGCAGGAACCGGAGCCAGCTGCGCATCCTTTGCGCTCCGCTTCGTCAACGAACTGCCGAACACGCTCTGCACACTGTCAGGCATGTCTTCCATGGACCAGCTGAAGGAAAACATAGAGATCTTCGGCGGTCCGGCTCTCACAGAATCGGAAAAGAACGCTGTTGAAAAGGCTGCAGCCGCACTGCAGGAGGACATTCTGGTGCCGTGCACCGGCTGCAACTACTGCTACGAATGTCCTGCCGGAATCAGCATTCCGAAGATCTTCAGCCTCTACAACGAGGCAAGTGCAAAAGGTTTCCATTATATATGGGGTTCCCTCTCCGGCCAGTACAACGCCATCCAGCCCAACGCAAGCGCATGCATCGGATGCGGAAGCTGTGAATCCCACTGCCCGCAGAAGATCGGCATCATAGAAAAGCTGAAAGAGATCGATGCCAAGTATAAAGAGCTGGCAGAGATAGGAGAATGATACCGTCTTTATTCAGCGAAGAAAAAAATGAGTATATTTTACAAGCCAGACAGCGGTTTTTTGTGATAGGCTTTTTACAGAAAAGAGGTGAGTCCGCTGAATCAGGAGATCAGAACCATATGCTACGATGAGGATCTGAAGATAGAGGCCTACCGTTTTGAAGGCTTTCTTCATCCTTTCCCCAACCACTTCCACGAGCACTACATGGTCGGATTTATCCGGGAAGGACAGAGGATCATGACCTGCAGAAATACCGATTACCATCTGTACGCAGATGATATCGTACTGCTTCATCCTCAGCAGAATCACACCTGCATGCCTTATGAGAATTCGCCCCTCTGTTTCTGGGGTCTCAACATTCCTTCCGTTGTCATGGAAACACTGACACAGGAAATCACCGGATCAGCATTCCTGCCGGTCTTTGCGTCGCCTGTCCACAGGCATCCCGGCATCTCGGGAATGATCGGCCGGCTCAACGAGATGATATTTCAGAGCAGCCGGGAATTCGAAAAAGAGGAACTGCTGCTGGCGCTGACATCACTCCTCCTGGAAGTATGTGCAGAAAACGGCTCCGTACCGGAATCGGAAAACGACGGGGACATCTCTTCTGTGTGCCGCTGCATAGAGGAGCATTTTGCCGAGCATATTTCCCTGGATCAGCTGTGCAGAGAAGCCGCCATGAGCAAATCCACTCTGCTGCGGACTTTCACTCGAACCATGGGCATCACCCCTTATCGCTATCTTGAAACCGTGCGGGTCAACCACGCCAGAAAACTTCTGGCACAGGGCGTCTCTCCGGCGGAAGCCGCCGCTGCTTCCGGTTTTACGGATCAGAGCCATTTCAGCCGGTATTTCACCAGTTTTACAGGTGTGACTCCCGGCATGTATCAGAAAATATTTCAGAGAAGAGAGGAAGAAAAATGAATCTGGAAAATACAAAATGCGTCATCGTAATAGACGAACATCAGCCTACAGGTCTGATCGCAAACACTGCAGCCATTCTGGGTCTGACTCTTGGAAAAGAGGTACCTGAGCTGGTCGGCCCGGACATCACGGATGCTGACGGAAACACGCATAAGGGCGTGATTCTCCTTCCGCTTCCGATTCTCCGCGGCAACCCCGATCTGCTCAAGGAACTGGCGGTAAAACTCCATGACCCGGCCTTCGCAGAGGTAAGCTGGGTCGGCTTCACAGATCTTGCCCAGAGCTGCAACACCTATGGGGAGTACGAGGAAAAGATGGCAAAGAACAGTCTTTCTGATCTGAACTACATGGGTCTGGCCATGTGCGGACCGAAGAAGCTGATCAACAAGCTGTCCGGAAGTCTGCCTCTGCTGCGCTGATAAAAGCTGATAAAAAGGCAAAGTAAAAAGGGAGAACGCCTGGCGGAGAATCTTCT
>JBJESV010000002.1:0-1538 GCA_051882975.1 Emergencia sp. | reverse complement strand
CCGATGAACCGTGAAAAGAGACGCAGTCAGGCACTGCCGGAGAACTATGATGAGATCGTTGGAGAGGCAATCCAGTTAAAGAGGGAGGTGCCAAAGCGAAGTGTCCGCCAGATCATCAAGATTCTGGAGATAGAAGGTTATGCTGCGCCGGGAGTACTTAAGGCGTCAACGCTGCAAAGATATCTGTACAATGCAGGACTGGGTGTGAAGCAGATGAAACGCTATACGGAGAAGAGAGAGACTTCCTCGAGACGATTCTGCAGACCGCACAGAATGGAACTGTTACAGGGAGATATCAAGTACGGACCGGATATCCGCCTGAGTGACGGAACGCTGATAAAAACTTACCTGTCATCGTTGATTGATGACCATTCGAGATTCATTGTGCAGTCAGAGTTCTATGATAACCAGCGTCAGGAAGTGGTGGAGGATACCTTCCATAAGGCAATCTTAAAGCACGGAAAATGTGATGCCTGCTATCTCGATAATGGGACACAGTACACCACAAATCAGCTTCACACAGCCCTTGCAAGACTTGGAATCCGCGTTCTTCATGCGAAACCGAGGGCTTGCCAGGCCAAAGGAAAAATTGAAAAATTTCACCAGAAGGTAGACCAGTTCATTGCAGAAGTAAGGGTGGCAAAGGTACATTCCCTGGAGGAACTGAATCAGAAATGGAAGTATTTTCTGGAGCAGGATTATCAGAAGGAAGCCCATGACGGGATCAGGGAGTATTATGAATCCCAGGGGGTGAAAGTTCCGGCAGAAGGAATCTCCCCCATGCAGGAGTTTAACAGGGACACCAGAGGACTGATATTTCTGGATGCCACAGTGGTAAGCGAAGCCTTTTTGCATCATGAGACAAGAAAACTGGATAACGCAGGATGTTTCTCCTTTGGAGATGTCAAATATGAGGCCAGTACAGCCCTTGCAAATGCCGAGGTGGAAATCGCTTATGACCCCATGAATACTGAGACCATAAAGGTTCTGTATCAGGACATGAAACCGATTGTTGCACATCGGGTGAGTATTGGAGCTTTCTGTGATAAAACACCGGATATACCGGTTGGAATGACGGGGCAGGTTCCGGAAACATCGCGGTTTCTGGATGCACTGGAAAAGAAATACAGAGAAGATCACAGGCTGATGGCGAATGCCCTTTCCTTTGGGGATTACGGAAAGGCAGGTGGCAGTCATGTATGAGGAATTCTTTGAGCTGATGTATACGCCGTTTACAAGAGACATTCCGGCAGACAGGCTGTACAGTTCGAGGCAGATAGAAGATGCCCTGGGAAGACTGACATACGTGGCAGACAGGCAGCTGTTTGCGGTGGTGACCGCAGACCCGGGATGTGGGAAATCTACCCTGATCCGAATGTTTGAAAGCAGGCTGCCTAAGGATAAATACATGCTGCTGTATCTGTCGGATTCCAAGCTGACACCGCGCTGGCTGTATGCAGGACTTCTTGACCAGATGGGGCTGGAGGCAAGGTTCTACCGGGGAG
The DNA here is from genome assembly GCA_051882975.1 of Emergencia sp. Classification (GTDB taxonomy): domain Bacteria; phylum Bacillota; class Clostridia; order Peptostreptococcales; family Anaerovoracaceae; genus Senimuribacter. The sequence continues at coordinate 33 of JBJESV010000002.1, read as the reverse complement.
ATTCCAAGAGGCAGCTGCAGAAGGAAATCGAAA
>JBJESV010000001.1:0-25963 GCA_051882975.1 Emergencia sp. | reverse complement strand
ATAATTTCATACACTGAAAACGGACAACCTGGCAGATCTGCCAGGTTGTTTTTACGTGGAGCGGGAGAGACTGCGCCTGTCTTCCCCCGCATAAACCTGCAGGTGCGCTCATATACTTACACCATGAAACTGATCAATGAATTTACATACGACTTTGATATCACCGGGCCGAAAATCACAGCATCCGGCAGAGCCGCGGTCATTGAAAACGTGCGGCAGGTCCTCCTCATCAGCGACAGTTCTGTGACGGTGGACACGGGGCGTTTTTTCGTTACAGTCAGCGGCAGCGGTTTTGTCATCAGTGAGATCTGGGAAGGGCGAATGGAGCTTGAGGGAAACATCACGGGAATCGAATTTTACAAGACACTGGGTAAGGGTCAGGCTGCAGGGCTTTAAGACGGAGCGGCTGATATCCCGGGCCATGGAAAAGGGTATCACCCTGCGCAGAATCTGTTACAGGGACGAGACGGAAGTGTATCTTTCCGTGGCAGAAGAGGATTTCCGCGAGATGAAAAAGATGGCCGGCAGCAGATACAGGCTCACGGTCATCGGCGAAGGCGGATACCGGCCGGCATGGAGAAGACTTGTGTCCGCAAAGGCGGCCATAGCCGGGGTGGTGATCTTTGCGGCTTTTTTTGCCGTCCAGTCCCTCTTTATCAGAGAAATCAGCGTGACGGGGTGCACCGGCATTCCGGAGAGCGAAATCCGCAGCTGCATCGCAGAGGAAGGCCTTTACGAAGGTGCCCTGAAGCGCTTTGACTGTGACAGCATAGAGAGAAAACTCTTCACAGAGTTCGACAGCGTGGTGTGGGCGAAGGTGTCATGGCAGGGAGGCTTTGTCCAGGTGGAGATCGCAGAGAGCCGACAGACGGCAGGCGGCAGCGCGGACAGAAGCGAGCCGTGCCATATCGTGGCGGAAAAAGACTGCTATATCGAAAGAATTCTGGTCTACAGAGGAAGAGGCGCGGTAAAAGAAGAGGATTTTGTGCGAAAAGGGGATATACTTATATCAGGCATTGTTCCCGTCGAACATCCCTCTTATCAGCCGGAAAAAGATGAGGAGATGCAGCATTACGTCCATGCCGAGGGCAAGATCGCGGCAAGAGTGCCTTACTATTTTTCGTTCTATATAGAACCGGAGACAGACGTCGACGGAACTGTGCATCTGAAGAGCCAGGCGGAGACGATGCTCCGCCAGTGGATCAAAGAAAATGTGCCTGCGGAGGCCCAAATTTTAAATAAAGACTTTCATTTTTATGAGAAAAAAAATATAATAAGGGTATATGGAACAGTAGAGACCCGCCAGCAGGTGGGCGTGGAAAGAAAGATAACCAGAGAAGAAAAGGAGAGTGCGATTGACGAACGAACGGGAAGAACTGAAGAAAATACAGATTGAAGACGATGTGGACAGAGTGGAGCTGTTTGGGAACCTGGACGCCAACCTGAACCTGATTCAGGAGAGCACGGGAGTGGAGATCTTCCAGCGGGACGACTGCCTGCTGCTCCGCGGAGACAAGCTGGAGCTGGCCGAAGGCATCCTGAGGGAACTGGCTGACATCCTGCGTGTCGGAGAAAAGCTGGACGTGCAGAAGGTCAATTACGTGATCAGCCTGAAGGAACAGGGGCTGTCCTATCGGGAGAACAACGTCAGCAAGGATATCATCTGCTTCACCAGCAAAGGAAGACCGCTGAAGCCGAAAACCATAGGGCAGAAGAACTATGTGTCCAGCATCAGAAAGAGAGATGTGGTTTTCGGAATCGGGCCGGCTGGAACAGGAAAGACCTACATCGCTGTCGCCATGGCGGTCAACGCATTTAAAAACAAAGAGGTCCAGAAGATCATCCTGGCCCGCCCTGCGGTGGAGGCCGGAGAGCGGCTGGGATTCCTGCCGGGAGATCTGCAGGAGAAAGTGGATCCCTATCTGCGTCCCCTTTACGATGCGCTTTACGACATTCTCGGCAGAGACAACGCCCTGCGTCTGAGAGAGAAGGAGGTCATCGAGGTGGTTCCTCTGGCCTATATGCGCGGCAGGACACTGGACAACTCTTTTATCATACTGGATGAGGCGCAGAATACCACCAGAGAACAGATGAAGATGTTTCTGACCAGAATGGGCTTCGGCTCCAAGGTCGTGGTCACCGGCGACGTGACCCAGATCGACCTGCCCAGAGGGAAGAAAAGCGGCCTCATAGAAGCGGAAAGAGTCCTGCGCAATGTGCCGGAGATCGATTTCTGCTATCTGAAGGATGTCGATGTGGTCAGACACGAACTGGTCAAGAAGATTATCAACGCCTATGACCAGTTCTACAAAAAACACCCGGAGGAACTGGAGGAAGCATGAATATATATTTTGAAGAAGGACAGCAGGTCAGTGCGGAAATCCGCGGCACCATGGAGCGGGCTGCCTGCCGGTGCCTGGAACTGGAAGATATAGACGAGGAGCGCTGTGAGATCAGCGTCACCTTTGTAGACGGAGAGGAAATACGGGCTCTGAACAGAGACTACCGGGACACGGATCGGGTAACAGACGTACTGTCCTTTCCGCAGTTTGAGGATCTGAGCGAACTGCCGGAAGAGGGGGACATCTGCCTGGGCGACGTGGTCATCTGCAGAGAGCGGGCAGCGGAGCAGGCCGAGGAGTTCGGCCATTCCTTTGAGCGGGAGATCATCTATCTCTTCACCCACAGCATTCTCCATCTCCTGGGTTACGATCACATGGAGGAGGATGAGAAAAGAGAGATGCGCCGCCGGGAGGAGGAAGTCATGGAGTATCTGGGAATAAGGAGGACAGCGGAATGATCAGAGAAGAGTACAGAGAGCTTTTCAGAGCTGCGGAAGCGGTGCTGCCCAACGCCTATGTGCCTTTTTCCGGTTTCAGGGTCGGAGCGGCCCTGCTGACAGATTCCGGAGAGGTGTATACCGGCGTCAACGTGGAGAATTCCACCTACGGAGCCACCATCTGCGCAGAGAGGACAGCCTGTGTCAAAGCCGTTTCCGAAGGAAAGCGCAGTTTCGAGGCCATTGCCATCGCCTCCAGCGGCGGTACAGCCTTTCCCTGCGGCATATGCAGACAGTTTCTCTATGAATTCGCGCCCGATCTGACAGTCATCCTCGGCGATGACGAAGAACATTTGAAGATATATACACTGCAGGAATTACTGCCGGAAGGATTCAGACTATGATGAAATCAGGATTTATCGGCATTATCGGCCGGCCCAATGTGGGAAAGTCCACATTGCTCAACAGCATACTGGGGGAGAAAATCGCCATCACCTGCGACAAGCCTCAGACCACGAGAAACAGTATACGCGGCATCTATACCCGCTTCGATGAAGACGGGGAGGCAGACGGCGTCCAGATGGTGTTTATCGACACGCCGGGCATCCACAAGGCCCGGAACAAGCTGGGCGCGGCCATGACGGAAATGGCCGTCAACACATATAAAGAGGTGGACGTCATCCTGTTCCTGGTGGACGGAAGCATCCGCAAAGGACCGGGAGACAGGTACATCACAGAGCAGATAAAGGATCTGGATACGCCGAAGCTTCTGGTCATCAACAAGATCGATACCATGACCCCTGAGGAGTACAGAGGGATCTACGAGGAATACGAGGAGATGGACATCTTCGACGGCATCTTCGGCACATCCGCCCTGGAGGGAAAGAACGTGCCGGAACTGCTGGCAAAGATAGAGACCTTTCTGGAGGAAGGCCCCATGTTCTTCCCGGAGGACATGGTGACAGACCATCCGGAGCGGTTCATCGTCAGCGAGATCATCAGGGAGAAGGTCCTGCAGTATCTGGACGAAGAGGTTCCTCACGGCGTTGCTGTGGAAATAGAGACTTTCAGGGAGGAACCGAAGATAACCCGTATAGGCGCCGTCATCTACTGTGAGAAAAAGTCTCACAAGGGGATCATCATCGGTAAACAGGGAAAGAAGCTGAAGGGCATAGGAAAGAGCGCCCGCCTGGAGATCGAGGCGCTGCTGGGAACAAAGGTGTTCCTGGAGATCTGGGTGAAAGTGAAAGAAAACTGGAGAGACAGCGACTTCGCGCTTTCCAACTTCGGATACAAGGATTAGAACATGTACACGACTACGGAAGGAATCATACTCAGACAGGTTAAAGCGGCCGGGGGACGGCGCATGCTGCATCTGTTCACAAAGCGCTACGGACGGATCAGCGCCGGGAGCAGCCTCAGTGAAAAGGGAAAAAGCAAGGCGGCCCTCGCAGTGCGTCCCTTTACATACGGGGAGTATGAGCTTTACAAGGGAAGAGACTACTTCAACCTGAACAGCGCCGAAGTGAAGAAGAGTTTCTTCCGCATCGGCGAGGATGTGGACAAATACATGCAGGCGTCTTTTGTCCTGGAGCTGACAGAAAAGATGCTTCCGGAGGAACTGCCTCAGCCGAGGCTCTTCAATCTGCTGCTGGATTTCCTCACCGCCGTGGAGCGGAGAGAAAAGCGCCATGAGACGCTGGTTCTGGCCTACGAGGTCAAGGCGCTGGCCCTGCTGGGAAGCTTTCCGGTACTGGACTGCTGCAGCAGGTGCGGTGAAAAGGGGACGCTGCCGTTTTTCAGTATCAGAGACGGAGGGATGCTCTGCAGTAAATGCGGGAATTCCGCCAATGATACATTGATTTATAAGCCGAAATTTGATATAGTTAATATATTGAATTATTTTTCAAAAACGCCCATCGGCGCATTTGAGAAAATCGCTCTCGACCCTGCTGCGGCGGATGGTCTGCAGCAGATTCTGCGGGAATACATGTCCTATTATCTGGACATCGGAACGCTGAAGAGCGAGAGTATTTTCAGGGAAGAATTATAGGAGGTACATTATGGAGATTACGTTAGAAAAAATCGAATTAGTCAAGGACAGAACCGGAGTGACTTACAAAGAGGCCAAAGAAGCTCTGGAAGCGGCCGATGGAAACGTGGTGGATGCGATCATCGCCATCGAGGAAACGGTTGACGATAAATCCTCAAAGAAGATCGGAGCCCAGGGAGAAGCACTGATCGCCAGAATGAAAGAAGTTGTCAAGAAGGGCAATGTCTCCAAGATCCTGGTGACCCGCGACGGCGAGACCCTGGTCAACATTCCGCTGACAGTAGGTGTGCTGGGAAGCGTGGTTGCTCCGTGGGGCATGATTGCAGGCGTGGTTGCGGCCTTCGGTTTCAAGTGCAGAATCGAATTCGTCAAGGATGACGGCTCTGTCATCGATATCACGGAAAAAGCCGGCGATATCTACGAGGATGCAAAGGAAAAGGGAACCGATCTTTACGAGGACCTGAAGGAAAAGGCTCCAGGCGTCTATGAGGATCTGAAGGAAAAGGGCGGCGAGGCTTTTTCCAAGGCAAAGGATGCGGCAAGAGACGCCAGAGAGAAGATCATGAAGGACAGGGACGAGGACGACGTGGAAGTCGAATTTGTGAACCTGTGCGATCAGGACTGCGAGGACTGTGAACAGCCTTGCGAGGAGAAATGTGACGACTGCCAGTTCGACGAACTGCATAAAGAAGACGAATAAAATATAACAGAACGGAAGGAAAAAAAGCACTAATGAGTAAAGAAGTTACAATGGAAAAAATCGTTGCACTTGCCAAGAACAGAGGATTCGTATATCCGGGATCGGAGATCTACGGAGGTCTGGCCAACACATGGGATTACGGTCCTCTGGGCGTGGAATTCAAGAACAACGTCAAGAAGGCGTGGTGGAAGAAATTCGTCCAGGAATCCCGCTACAACGTGGGTCTTGACGCCGCCATTCTGATGAATCCGAGAACATGGGAGGCATCCGGTCATGTGGGCGGGTTTGCCGATCCGCTGATCGACTGCAAAGAATGTAAAGCAAGATTCAGAGCAGACAAGCTCATCGAGGAATACATGCAGGAAAACGGCATGGAGGTCGTGCCTGTTGACGGATGGTCCAACGAAAAGCTGGAGGGCTACATCGCAGAAAAAGGGATCAGATGTCCGGAATGCGGCAAGAGCAACTTTACCGGAATCCGTCAGTTCAATCTGATGTTCAAGACTTTTCAGGGCGTGACCGAGGATTCCAAATCAGAAATATATCTGAGACCGGAGACGGCTCAGGGTATTTTCGTAAACTTCAGGAACGTTCAGAGAACTTCCAGAAAGAAGATCCCGTTCGGTATCGCTCAGATCGGCAAGTCCTTCAGAAATGAGATCACACCGGGGAACTTCACCTTCAGAACCAGAGAGTTCGAGCAGATGGAACTGGAGTTCTTCTGCAAACCAGGCACTGATCTGGAGTGGTTCGATTACTGGAAGCAGTACTGCATCAGCTTCCTCAAGTCCCTGAACATGAACATGGACAAGATCAGAACACGTGACCACGAGAAGGAGGAACTGTCCCACTACAGCAATGCCACGACAGATCTGGAGTACCTGTTCCCGTTCGGCTGGGGAGAACTGTGGGGCATCGCAGACAGAACCGACTTCGACCTGAGACAGCACAGCGAGTACTCAGGACAGGAAATGACATACAACGATCCGGAGACCGGTGAAAAGTACATCCCGTACTGCATTGAGCCTTCTTTAGGTGCTGACAGAGTTGCACTGGCCTTCCTCATCGATGCATATGAAGAAGAGACGCTGACTGACGGAAACGGCAAGGAGGATACCAGAGTCGTGATGAAGTTCCATCCTGCACTGGCTCCGTTCAAGGCAGCTGTCCTGCCTCTTGCCAAGAAGCTGGGACCTGTTGCAGAACCTGTATACGAGGAACTGTCAAAGTACTTCAATGTGGATTACGATGCAGCCGGATCCATCGGCAAGAGATACAGAAGAGAGGACGAAATCGGAACGCCTTTCTGCATCTGCGTGGACTTCGATACGGAAACCGACGGATGTGTGACCATCCGCGACAGAGACACCATGGAGCAGGTGAGACTGCCGATTTCAGAGGTGAGAGGATACATCGAAGAGCGGCTTGTATTTTAAAAGGAGTTAGAGACGATGGGAAATTTCGTATACTCATTCAATGAGGGCTCGAAGGACATGCGGACCCTTTTGGGGGGAAAGGGCGCCGATCTGGCTGAGATGACCAGAATCGGCCTTCCGGTTCCTTTCGGGTTTACCGTTACGACCAGGGCATGTAACCGATATTATGAGGAGCATCAGACCATCGACGAAGAAATTGTGGAGGAGATCCGTCTGAAGATGGAGGAACTGGAGAATGTCACCGGAAAAAAATTCGGCGACAGGGATAATCCCCTTCTGGTTTCCGTCCGTTCAGGCTCGGTCTTTTCCATGCCCGGCATGCTGGACACCATCCTGAACCTGGGAATGAACGATGAGACGGCTGCCGGTCTGGCAGAGCAGTCCGGAGATGAAAGATTCGCCTGCGACAGCTACAGGCGCTTTATCCAGATGTACGCAAACGTGGTGCTTGACATACCGAAAAGCCGTTTTGAAGAGATATTCGAAAAACAGAAAGCAGAGGCCGGTGCGGCCTTTGATGTGGATCTGACCGCAGAAGATCTGAAGAAGATCCTCAGAGCCTACAGAAATCTGGTCCGGGAGGTATCCGGATCGGATTTTCCGCAGGATCCGGCCCGGCAGCTGACAGATGCTGTGAGAGCCGTATTCCGGTCATGGAACAACGAACGCGCTGTTCTGTACCGGAAGCTGAATCATATTCCCGATGACATGGGGACGGCGGTCAGCATTCAGGCCATGGTCTTCGGAAACATGGGGGACAGCTCCTGTACCGGGGTTGCCTTTACCAGGGATCCGGCCAGCGGCGAAAAGCGTCTTTACGGGGAATTTCTTGTCAATGCCCAGGGTGAGGACGTTGTGGCAGGAATCCGCACACCGAAACCCATCGGCGAGATGGCGGAAACCTTCCCGGAAGTATATAAGGAATTTGAGCGCATCGCAGATGTGCTGGAAAAACATTATAAAGACATGCAGGATATGGAGTTCACCGTGGAAAGGGGAAGACTCTATATGCTGCAGACGAGAACGGCCAAAAGGACTGCCATGTCTGCCGTGAAAACCGCAGTGGACATGAAGGCAGAGAAGCTGATCTCGAAAGAAACCGCAGTATCCAGGATCGATCCTGCAAAGATCGACCAGCTTCTCCGACCCGGCTTCGATGAGGAAGCAGAGAAATCGGCTGAGATTCTGGTCAGAGGTCTCCCGGCATCTCCGGGAGCTGCCGCCGGAAAGATCTGTTTCAGTTCCGCCGATGCCGCGTGTCTGCTGCGGAGAGGTGAAAAGGCCATTCTCGTGAGGCAGGAGTCTTCTCCGGAGGATTTTGCCGGACTGGTGGCTGCAGAAGGTGTGCTGACCGCCAGAGGCGGTACGACCAGCCATGCGGCGGTAGTTGCCAGAAGCATGGGAAGGTGCTGTGTTTCAGGCTGTGCCGGCATGGTCGTGGATGAGGCGGCAAAGATACTGAAAATCGGTGATGAGATTTTTAATGAAGGAGACTGTATTTCTCTGGACGGGTCAAAGGGCGTCGTCTACAGGGGAATCATCCCTGTGGCACCGACGGCATTTTCTGATGATTTCAATACGATTCTGGAGTGGGCTGATGAACTGCGCACGCTGAAGGTCCGCACCAATGCGGACACCCCGGCAGATGCCAGACAGGCCGTTCTCTTCGGAGCAGAAGGCATCGGCCTGTGCCGTACAGAGCACATGTTTTCTGAAGAGGACAGGATCCCGGCCATCAGGCAGATGATTCTTGCAGAAACCCAGCAGCAGAGAAAGGAAGCTCTGGACAGACTGCTGCCGTTCCAGAAGAGCGATTTCAAGGCCATGTTCAGGGCCATGGAGGAGAGACCGGTGACGATCCGCCTCCTGGATCCTCCCCTTCACCAGTTTCTGCCTCAGACGGAAGCAGAGACCCGGGAACTGTCATCGATATCAGGCATCCCGTACGAGAAGCTGGTGCATATGGCCGAGGAACTGAAAGAGGAAAATCCGATTCTGGGCCACCGGGGCTGCAGACTGGCGGTGACCTATCCGGAAATCGTCCGGATGCAGACCAGAGCCATCATAGAGGCTGCCATCGAAGTCTCCAGGGAGAACAGCATAGATATCATGCCCGAGATCATGATTCCTCTCGTAGGTATCGAGAAAGAGATGTCCTTTGTGAAGGAAATCGTCGTGGAGACTGCAGAACAGTGCAGGAAAGAATACGGCGCCGACATAGACTATCTGATCGGAACGATGATCGAAGTTCCGAGAGCGGCTGTCATTGCCGACAAGATAGCCAGAGAGGCCGAATTCTTCTCCTTTGGAACCAACGATCTGACGGAGATGATTTTCGGATTCTCCAGAGGAGATACAAAGGAGCTGATCAGGGAATACGTGATGAAGGGTATCCTGGATTTCGATCCGTTTCAGACGCTGGATCAGGAAGGGGTCGGCAGTCTTATGGAGACAGCGGTCAGACTCGGAAGACGCACCCGCAGCAGCCTGAAGATCGGCATCTGCGGTGAACACGGAGGGGATCCGGCAAGCATCGATTTCTGTCACCGGATCGGACTGGGCTATGTGTCCTGTCCGCCGTCCCGGGTTCCGACTGCCAGAATCGCAGCGGCTCAGGCTGCGATCCGAAGCAGAGAGAACCGATGAGACGCCGGTTCAGAAGAAAAGAAAGTTTACAGGGAACCGCCCGAAAAAGGTGGAAACACTTCGCCGGGAGGTTCCTGTTATGTTGATATCCATGTTTCGCATGGGAGAAGGAGAGTCATTGTGGACAGAATCATTGAAGAACTGAAGGAATGGGGCTGTGATACGGAAGGAACCCTGAAGCGGTTTATGATGGATACGGATCTGTATTTTCACTGCCTGCACGAGGTGCTGGCGGAGCCGGCTCTGCCCGGACTGCTGAAAGCACTGCAGGAGGAGGATACGGAGTCTGCCTTTGCCCATGCCCATAATCTGAAAGGCGTGTATGCAAATCTGGGTCTTACGCCTATGTATGAAACCGCATGCGCTCTGGTGGAACCGCTGCGGGGCGGAAGGCTGGAAGGCTGCGGGGAAGCCGCGGAACGCCTGCAGGAGGAGCAGGAGCATCTCCTCCGTATTCTGGAAGAATAAATTCTATTTACAATGACTGGTACTGACTGTATAATATAAGTAAGTTAGGAATTGGGTTGAAAGGAGTCTCAATGAGTGGACTATGGGGAACTTATCTGGGAAACCTGTTCATGACCGCTCTGGTTGCCATGGTTCCGGTTATAGAGCTTCGCGGCGCCATTCCTCTGGGGGTGGCTGCAGGGCTCGGTGTCTGGGAGGCAATGGCAGCGGCCATCATCGGCAATCTGATACCCGTTCCGTTTATCATCCTGTTTGTGAGAAAGGTTTTTGCATGGATGCGGAAGATGAGCGGACGGCTGGACAGGCTGGTGTGCCGCTTTGAGCGCAAGGCGCAGAAACAGTCTCAGGTGGTGAACAAGTACGAATGGGCCGGCCTTGTGATCCTGGTTGCGATCCCGCTTCCGGGAACAGGCGCCTGGACAGGAGCTCTGGTCGCAGCCATGCTGGACATGCGGCTGAAGAGGGCGTTTCCTGCCATACTTCTGGGCGTTGTCATAGCCGGGCTGATCGTTTCATATATCACTTATGGCGCGAGCATGCTGCTTTAGGAGAGGCTTGCGTAATCAGAAGGAGGTAAGTATGAACTTTGATATGAGCTGGTTCAGTATGCCGGTTTTCTGGCTGGCTGCTGCGATTATACTGCTGGTCATCGAAGGACTGACCATGGGTCTGACAACAATCTGGTTTGCAGGGGGAAGCATCATAGCGCTGCTTGCTGCGCTGCTGGGCGCCGATCTGGGCGTGCAGCTGGTGCTCTTCTTCGGGGTATCCGTGGTGCTTCTGCTGAGCACCAGGAAGCTCTTTATAAAAAAGCTGCAGACCGGACGGGAGAAGACCAATGTGGATGCGCTCATCGGGTGCGAAGCCGTGGTCCTGTCGGAAATCAGGCCTTTTGTGACAGGTCTGATCAAGCTGAACGGACAGGAATGGAGCGCGGCGGCCGGAGACGGAGATGCAGTGATTCCAGCTGGAACAAAAGTTAAAGTTAAAGGGATTGAAGGGGTTAAGGCAATTGTTGTCCCTTCAGAGGAGTAAAGGAGAAGATAATGATGGGCGTAGCAGCTATCGTTAAAATCATCGTCATCATCGCGCTGATTCTCATAGTGATCGGCCTGATCGTGACCAACATCAGAATCGTGCCGCAGGCAAGAGCATATGTGATCGAGCGCCTGGGCGCATACAAGGGAACCTGGCAGGTGGGACTGCACTTCAAGATTCCTCTAATCGATAAGATCGCGAGAAAGGTTTCTCTGAAGGAGAAAGTCATCGATTTTCCTCCGCAGCCGGTAATCACCAAGGATAATGTAACCATGGAAATCGACACAGTCGTATATTTCCAGATCACAGATCCGAAGCTGTACACCTACGGTGTGGAAAGTCCGATGGATGCCATCGAAAACCTGACTGCAACCACCCTCCGTAACATCATCGGCGAGCTGGAACTGGATGAATCCCTGACCAGCCGTGAGCACATCAACACCAAGATCAGACTGGTCCTGGACGAGGCAACGGATCCGTGGGGCATCAAGATCAACCGTGTGGAGGTCAAGAACATCACACCGCCGAGAGATATCCAGATGGCCATGGAAAAGCAGATGCGTGCAGAGCGTGAAAGAAGAGAAGCCATCCTGAGAGCGGAAGGTGAAAAGAAATCTGCCGTACTCATCGCAGAAGGTAACAAAGAAGCCGTGATTCTGGAGGCAGAGGCCAACAAGGCGTCCACGATTCTGGAAGCGGAAGCCCGCAAGGAGGCTGCAATCAAAGAGGCCGAAGGCCAGGCGGAAGCCATCAGAATGGTGCAGCAGGCTACGGCGGACGGTATCCGTATGCTGGTGGAATCCCAGCCTAACAAAGAGGTCATCGCCCTCAAGAGCCTGTCCTCCTTCGAAAAGGCTGCAGACGGCCAGGCGACCAAGATCATCATTCCGTCAGAGATATCCGGCCTTGCAGGCCTTGCGACTTCACTGAAGGAACTGGTTAAGGAAGACTGAGCCTGAACCGAGAACTGAACAGATATTTCTGCCCCTCCCCATGCGGAGGGGTTTTTTCGCGGAAAAAGCGGCGCATCACGGGAAGGCGGTGCATCATTGGAAGGCGGCGCATCATGCATCTTGACGAATAAAGGTATTTAAAGTATACTATGTCTGAAAAGAATTTCAGGTATGAAGAAAAAACGTATTATGATACGGTCTTTCATAACGGAGGATGCAGAAATGGGCATATCTTATGAAAAATACAGAGAACTGGTCGCTGAGACAGATCTGACTGCCAGATGTCCTGTGAAGAAGCTGCTGGATATTTTCTCAGGAAAATGGCACATACGCATCATTTTCGAGCTGACCAAAACCGACAGCATACGGTTCGGTCAGCTGAAAAGACAGATCGGCGGCATAACCAGCACCATGCTTGCAAACACCCTGAAAGAACTGGAGCAGAACGGGGTTATCGTGAGGGAACAGTTCAACGAGATCCCGCCCCATGTGGAATATTCTCTGTCGGACAGCGGCAGAGAGCTGTACCCGATCTTTTACGAGATGGCTCTGTGGGGAAGCAGATATCTTTGCGACGATAAGGAGGAAGCGCGATGAAGATGAGACATATTACAATTCACAGCAGCAGGATAGAGGAGTCTGTTGCCTTTTACGAGGAGATCACCGGACTGACTGTACAGAGAGATCTGCGCGGAAACGGGCCGCTGGACATTGTATTTCTTGCGGACAGGGAGGGAGACACCTGCATAGAGCTGATCGGGGACAGAGAAGAGAGCTTCAGCGGCAGCGGAATCTCCATCGGCTTTGCGGTCAGCGATCTGGAAGGCTGGCATCAGAAGCTGAGCGAAAGATACCTGGATCCGACGCCGATAATCAGGCCCAACCCGGCAACGGCTTTCTTTCTGGTGAACGACCCTAACGGGGTGCCGATCCAGTTTATAGAAGAAAAATAAGGCAATAAGAAAACAGGCGGTTCCGCATGGGTGCGGGAGCGCCTGTTCTGCTTTTTTATGCTATTTCCGGCTGCGCAGCTGAACCTGCCGGCGGTAATCCTCCAGGTTGCGCTGCAGAAGTGCCGGCGTATCCAGACCGTATGGACATCTCTCACTGCATCGGCCGCAGCGGACGCATTCCGTGATCTTCTCCATCTCCGCCTGGTGCTCTTCGTTCATGTAGATATCTGCCGGTGCGCGGCGGATCATCAGCGACATGCGGGCACAGTCATTGATTCTGATTCCGGCAGGACAAGGCATGCAGTAGCCGCAGCCGCGGCAGAATTCGCCGGACAGCTCTTTGCGTTCCTCCCGGATAAAGCTGCGCATCTCCTCATCCAGGACAGGAGGATGCTGGCCGCAGGCCAGAAACTGCTCCAGCTCTTCCATGCGCTGTACGCCCCAGATCGGAAGAACATTGTCGTATTCCATGGCAAAGGCATAGGCTGCATCGGCCCGGGTGATCAGACCGCCGCCCATGGCTTTCATGGCGATGAATCCCATGTCCGCATCTCTGCACAGGGATACCAGTTCCAGATCCTCATCAGACGCAAGATAGGAGAAAGGGAACTGCAGCGTCTCGTAAAGACCGCTTTCTATGGCCTCCCGGGCTACAGCGAGACGATGATTTGTAATCCCTATATGACGGATCTTTCCTTCTTTTTTCGCCTGTTCCATGGCCTCGTAGAGACCTGTGCCGTCGCCCGGTTTCGGGCAGAAAGACGGGTTGTGAAACTGATACAGATCCAGATAATCAGTCTGCAGATTGTTCAGTGTGGTGTGCAGCTGGGACCAGAATTCCTCCGTATTGCCGCACATGGTTTTGCTGGCGAGGAAAACCTTGTCCCGAAGCCCCCGGCCGCAGAGAGAGCGGCCCAGCTTTTCTTCGCTGTCGGTGTAGAATCTGGCCGTGTCGAAAAAGGTGATGCCGCCTTCCAGAGCACGCATGATCAGCGCGTCTGCCTCCTCAAAGGAGACTCTCTGGATGGGCAGGGCGCCGAAGCCGTTCTTGTCTGTAATGATTCCGGTTTTGCCTAATCGTACCTGTGTCATCTTTCCTCCTTAGTTCTTCAGACTCTGAAGCGGTGCAGGAATCCTGCCGCCTCTGTGGATCATCTTTGCAGGAGACTGGCTGCGCACAGGCATGACAGGGCCGTAGCCCAGCAGACCGCCGAAGTCCAGTTCTTCCCCTTCAGAGAGACCGATTGCAGGAATGACCCTCACTGCTGTGGTCTTGGAGTTGACCATGCCGATGGCCGCCTCATCAGCGATGATGGCGGAAATGATCTCGCTGGTGGTGTCTCCCGGAATGACAATCATGTCAAGTCCCACAGAGCAGACTGCGGTCATGGCCTCCAGTTTTTCTATGGAAAGGACGCCGTTCCTTGCAGCATCGATCATGCCGGCATCTTCACTGACAGGAATGAAGGCGCCGGAAAGACCGCCTACGCTGGAAGAAGCCATGACGCCGCCTTTCTTGACCGCATCGTTGAGCATGGCAAGGGCCGCTGTGGTTCCGTGAGCGCCGCACTGCTCCAGGCCGATTTCCTCCAGAATATGGGCGACGGAATCTCCCACGGCCGGAGTCGGAGCCAGAGACAGGTCTATGATTCCGAACTGTACGCCCAGCATCTCTGCTGCTTCTGTGCCTACCAGCTGTCCCATTCTCGTAATCTTGAAAGCCGTTTTCTTGATGGCTTCTGCCACCTCATTGATGGACGCGTCATCCGGCATCTTGGACAGGACGCTGCGGACCACACCCGGGCCGGAAACACCGACGCTGAGCACGCAGTCTGCTTCGCCGACGCCGTGGAAAGCGCCTGCCATGAACGGATTATCCTCCACCGCATTGCAGAAGACGACCAGTTTGGCGGCGCCGATGCACTGCCTGTCTTTTGTCAGCTCTGCCGTTTCACGAACCTTTTCGCCCATCAGTTTCACTGCATCCATGTTGATACCTGCCCGGGTGGAGCCTACATTGACAGAGGAGCATACCAGTTCCGTCTCTGCCAGGGCCCGCGGAATGGCCTCTATCAGTTCTCTGTCCCCGGCGCTGAAGCCTTTCTGCACCAGAGCGGAAAAGCCTCCGATGAAGTTGACGCCGACCTCATGGGCGGCTTTGTCGAGAACCCGGGCGTATTTTACCGGATCTCCGCCGGAAACACCTGCAAGCATGGAGATGGGTGTGACGGAAATCCTCTTGTTGACGATGGGAATTCCGTATTTCTTTTCTATGTAGTCGCCTGTCTTTACCAGGTCTTTTGCCAGTGTTGTGATCTTTCTGTAGATCTTCTCACAGGATCTGTCGATATCGCTGTCTGCACAGTCGATCAGAGAGATGCCCATGGTGATGGTTCTGATGTCAAGATTTTCTTCCTGTATCATGGTGATGGTTTCCATGATATCGCTCATGTTCAGCATTTCAGTCGTTCCTCCTTAATTAGATTCTATGCATGGAATTGAAGATGTTTTCGTGCATGACATGAACCTGCATACCGGGAACTTCTGCTTCGATGGCCTTCTGGAGCTCGTCGATCTGCTTGTGTGCCTCTGTGATGTCGATGATCATTACCATGCAGAAAAAGCTGTCCAGAACAGACTGGGTAACCTCGACCACGTTGGCGTTGGCCTGGGCGCAGGCTGTGGAAACCTTGGCAAGGATGCCGACCATATCTTTTCCGATCACTGTCACTACAGCTTTTGACTTTTCATTCATTTGTAAGTTCTCCTTTATATTTTATCTTTTTATTTTTACCTCATAACGGTAATCAGGCAATAAGTCATTTACCTTATATAATATGTTAAGTCCGGGGTACTTTTCAAGGAAAAATTTCCTGTTTCGGCCGGAATTTCCGATTAAATTGGAAAAACACCGCCGGTTTGCATAAAAGTCCGCCTTGATCCGGTCTTTTCTGGAGATCATCTCTCCCTGGGAAGGGACGATACCGGCAGCCTGAAGCTGCTTTTCGATTTCCTCCCTTGCGATATCACCCTCCACCAGCTGGCGGAATGCAGGGTGAAAGGATCCGCCTGCGGTCTGGCCCTTTTCGCTGATGATATCGCTGCTCTTCAGGCCTACGCGGATGATGCGGATCCCGGCATCTGAGAGAATCCGGTACATGGCCCTGGTGCGGCTGACCGCATCCTCCTCTGTCATGGGAACGTATTCACCGCGGAGGTACTGCTGATAGAGTTCCGTGTCCTCGATGACCACGGTGGGATAGAGCCGGGCGATGGAGGGACGGCATTTCACCGCTTCCCGGGCCGAGCGGATATCCTTCTCCGGCGTATCACCGGGCAGTCCGATCATCAGCTGAATCCCCAGTTCGAATCCGTAGTCCCTGATCATCTGACTGCTTCTGTAGACGATGCTGCTGTCATGACCCCGGCCCGAAAGCCGCAGGACCTGGTCGTCGAAGGACTGGACGCCCAGTTCGATGGTGTCTGCATCAAAGCGTTTCAGATTTTCCAGTATCTCTTCGCTGATGTAGTCCGGCCTGGTGGACATGTGTATCTTGTGGATCCTTCCGGCATCCTTGTATCTCTTTGCGATGGAAAGATATGCGGACTGCTCCTCCATAGGGATCCCTGTGAAGCTTCCGCCGAAAAAAGCGGTCTCGATGACTTCCGTTCCTGCCGGTTCCAGGGTGGACAGATAGGTTTCTATGGTTTTCTCAACATCTTCTCCGCTCACCGCCTGCTGTCTTGCCGTGATCTTCTTCTGATTGCAGAAGATACAGTCGTTGGGACAGCCCCGGTGGGGTATGAAGATGGGAATGATCGCGTGTTTCTTCACTGGTGTTCCGCCTCCCTCCGGCTTCTACAGTATGGATCCGATATCGGTCAGCCTGTAGTCTGCAAACCACCTGCAGGTCAGGCCTCTGCTTTCTATAAAACGCCGTATCCTGGAAAAGTCCGGATGGGCGAACAGGTCGCCGTTAAAGATGATCTCATCTCCGATACGGCCGCTGCAGCCGCCGATGAATCCGGTATCGTAGCCGTCCAGACGGATAAAGCCCGGAGAGATCAGAAGGACCTGAAGATCAGGATAGGGGCTGCATGCTCTGGCGATGCCCTCGTCATAGGTGATGATGGAATTCTCATCCACGATGACGGTGCTGCATTTGGTGTAGCCCTGTCTGACGTTGATCAGAATCATACCTGCTTCTTCTGCAGCCTGGAGGAGCCTGCCGCTGGTGGCAGACAGATTGTGTATGAAATACTTTCCCGTACATGCCGCGTTGAAGGCGCAGTCGCCGGGATAGTCCATGGAGAGATCCTTCTCCTCGGCAAAATAGACAGGAGCGTTTTCCCCGATGCCCATCTTGCACAGGAAGATATCCGGGTGCGTGGAAAGAGCCGGATCCACGATTCCGCTGGAGGATATGAATTCCAGCGTGTGACCGCAGCCGGCAAGATAATCTGTCAGTATTCTGTTTGCATTTTCAGATATATAAATTCTGCTCATAATGATATTCTATCATGAACGGAAAGAGAAAAAAAGAACAGTTTGTATTTTCTTTGCACAGGGGCTTGACTTTCCATAGCAGGATGTGGTTATACTGTTATATGACATTTTGCAAAATATCAGTAAAGGAGCAGTATGGAGAATAATACATTGATGACATCGGGGACCATATGGAAGGAACTGCTGCGGTTTGCTGCGCCGCTGGTACTGGGTAATCTGTTTCAGCAGCTGTACAGCATCGTGGATTCTATAGTGGTAGGAAACATTGTGGGAAGCAATGCCCTTGCGGCGGTGGGAGCCAGCGGAGCGATCATCCAGCTTCTGATCAGCTTCTGCATCGGTCTTTCAGCAGGTGCAGGTGTTGTGACAAGCCAGTATTACGGGGCTGAGAATGAAGAGGGCGTGCATCATGCAGTACATACGACGCTGGCCCTTTCCGCCTGGGCGGGAGTGATTCTGTCTGTCGCCGGTGTTCTTCTCACACCGGCGATCCTGAGGATCATGGATACGCCTGAGGAGGTCTTTGATCAGGCGGCAGCTTATATGCAGGTGTTCTTCGCCGGTCACTTTTTCGCACTGATCTACAACATGACTGCAGGCATTCTCAATGCAGTGGGAAATTCCAGACGTTCGCTGCAGTACCTGGTGATCGCCGTAATCTGCAATATCTTTCTGGATATCTTCTTTGTGGGCGTTCTGAAGACCGGTGTTATCGGAGCCGCCCTTGCAACGGATCTCAGCCAGATGATATCCTGCATCTTTATCCTGCGTTTTCTCAGACGGAGCAGCGCATCCTACCGGATCAGATTCAGAGACATCCGCTTTTACGGCCATCTCCCGTCCAGGATTATCCGCATCGGATTTCCTACGGGAATCCAGAATATTGTGATCTCCCTGTCCAATGTGGTGGTCCAGGCGGGTATCAACAGCTTCGGCGCCACAGTCATGGCGGCCTATGCCGCTTTTAACAGAGTGGACGGATTTATACTGCTGCCGATTATGAGTATGAGCATGGCGTGCACGACTTTCGCCGGACAGAATTTCGGGGCCGGAAAGCCGGACAGAATACGCAGAGGAATGAAGGTGTCTATCGGCATGAGCGTAGTCTATGCTGCGGCCGCAGCGGCGGTGATGCTGATCTTCGCACCGTACATCATGAAAATATTCGTAGAGGATCAGGATGTGATAGAATGCGGAATCTATATGACCAGATACATGTATCCTTTTTACTGGGTACTGGGTATCTTTCATGTGGCCCTGGGAACGCTTCGGGGCGTGGGACGCACCATGGAGGCCATGGTCATGTCTCTGGCATCCCTGTGCGCTGCAAGGATCATCTGGATCTGGGCCGTATTCAGAATATCTCATCAGCTGAACCTTCTGCTGCTGGGATACCCGGTGACCTGGGCTCTGGGTGCACTGATCTTCATTATCTACAATAAAAAAGTCAGATGGCTTGACGAAGAAAGGCTGGAACTATAATGGTAAACATAGGAAATACATGGGACCGGCTCCTTGCCGGAGAATTTGAAAAGGAATATTATCAGAAGCTGCGGGCATTTCTGATTGCGGAATACCGGAGCAGACAGATCTACCCTGACATGCACGATATCTTCAACGCTCTGAAAGCCACCGATTACGATGATGTAAAAGCAGTAATCCTGGGGCAGGATCCGTATCACGAACCGGGGCAGGCCCACGGCATGTCCTTTTCCGTCATGAAAGGGGTGAAACAGCCGCCGTCCCTGGTGAACATCTTCCGCGAGCTGAAGGACGATCTGGGCATCGATCCGCCGGATCACGGCTATCTGGGAAAATGGGCGCAGCAGGGCGTCCTGCTGCTCAACACCTGCCTGACCGTGCGGGAGCATCAGGCCAACTCCCACAAGGGAAAGGGATGGGAAATCTTTACCGACAGGGTCATTGAACTGCTCAACGAAAGAGAAAAACCGATGGTCTTCATTCTCTGGGGCGCCAACGCCAGATCCAAGCAGCAGCTGATCACCGGGAAACATCATCTGATCCTGACAGGCGCGCACCCCAGCCCGCTTTCCGCATATAATGGATTTTACGGGGGAAAATATTTTTCGCGTACCAACGATTTCCTCGTAAGCTGCGGACAGACTCCGGTGGACTGGGATCTGAAAGAATAAAGGGGGAAGAACATGAAGCGGAAAATCGCAAAACTGACGGCTGTCACAGCAGCCGTCTTCATCGTGCTGACGGTCCTTTTCTGCATTTACTTTGCCGGCGACAGTCAGATGGCAGAGGAGATAATCAGAAACTTCCAGCCGACTCTGGAGGAAGTGACCGCTGAGGACGGAACAATCTCCTATATCGGGCTGGTCAGAAACAACGTCTTTGCATGCGCCGTGTGCATGGGGCTGGGGTTCATACCTTTTCTGTTTCTGCCCCTTTTTGCGGTGCTGTCCAACACGCTGACCGCCGGAGCCGTTCTCGGATACAGCGCATCCGCCGGGCTGTCGCCTCTGAAGCTGACGGTCTTCGGTCTGCTGCCTCACGGCATCTTTGAACTGCCGGCCGTTTTTCTGGCCATAGCCATGGGCCTCTATCTGTGCAGGACGCTGACCCTGAAGATTCTGGGTAAAGCAAAAGAGGACAGGATTCTCCCCATGCTCAACTGGATGGCGAAAACCTTTGTCCTCGTTATCATTCCTCTTATCATCATTGCTGCCGTCGTGGAGTGCATGGTGACGCCGGTTCTGCTGCAGTGGGCCGGCATCTGAACAGGCTGACCGGGCTGCCCGGAGCTGTCCTCAGAAGATGCCCTGCATAACCTGAATGGCGGCCAGAACCAGTCCGGCAACGGTCAGGAAATTGATCAGGCGGTTGGTGCTGGTCTGGTACAGCAGGTCCAGCTCGGATTCCAGCAGCTCCAGCAGGTATTTGATCTTTTCTATGATGGGCGCGATCTGCTGGCTTTTCAGCATGACATGCTCCAGTTCGCCTAATTCCGATATCTCCAGGTTTTCCACCTTGTTCAGAGTGGTGATCAGCTCGCCTCTGTAGGCTTTGAGCTTGCGGATATCAGCCTGCACACCGGTTCCCTGGCCTCCGCTGTAGTAGCTGGCCTGCCGGCGCAGGATTCTGTTGCAGATGGTCTTGATGACCATGACCATCTCCATGGAGAACTGAATGCCGTGGTTGATGCCGGCGGTTTCGCTGTCCATGAGAAAATACGGATTCATGTCTCCGTAGTAGGTCCGGTCATACAGACGCCTGTATTCTCTGTATTCTCCCGCATCGGCGCTTCTGCTCAGATTGAGAAAGATCGAATTGGTGCCGAAAGCTATAAATCTCATAAAGCGCCGGCTGCCCCAGCAGTTTTCCAGCCTGCTCTCTGCCAGATCCTCCGGTACATGTCTCCATCCTTCATCACCGGCCATGATACCGTACAGCTCTCTCTTCCTCTCCAGAATCTCTCCTACCGTCTGCAGGGATCCGTACCGCTTGATCTCCAGCATATAGGTCGGCTCCACATCCGTCACTTTGCGCTGCAGGCAGGCAGAAACCTCGCTGAAGATCTCTCTGACCGAATAAAGGGCGCCGTCTGCATTGCGAAGCTTTGCTCCGTTTGCCTGGACCTGATGCAGATAGACAAAGTCGTCCACACCGGCATTTCGCACGCTGAGGCAGATGCAGACCTGCACCGTGTCCGATTCCGGAAAGACCGTCATGAAAACTGTGGACTGCGTCACCTCATAGGGCGGAAACTGCAGATCGAATTTCTTTATGATCGTCCGAAAGCAGTGAAAGGGCAGTCCGCCCCCGTGGAGAAACTGCTGCCCGGTGGAAAGGTCTCTGAACAAGGGCTCCGACAGGGCGTTTTCGTCGTCGTCGAACACCGCATCCGGGTAGGCGCTGCGGATGGCGCTGCGAAGTTCTCCCTCGTCATCTGTCCTGAGGCCCGTTTCCTCGTTGAATATGCTGAAACTGTAGTAGTAGGAGATATTTCCGTCTATGGTCGTCTTCGCCTCTTTCCGGAAGAGAAAGAGGACATCTCTGGCTTCTCCGGACTCGCCTGCAGCTGAGGCGGCGGCATCCTCTTCCGGATCATGGTGATTCTTGTAGTGGTAAGGCATGAGCGACAGAAGCTCCAGCCCTTCGGAAGCCGCCATATCTATGATGGTCTGCTCTGCAAAGATACGGACAGGCAGGATGCCGTCTCTGCCGTAGAGGGCGTCAAATTCCTCTTCGCTGACAGGTGTGCACTGCCGCCGGCCGTTTTCCCAGAACTCAGAGAAGAACAGATCGCTGCTTTCTGCTGTATGGGTGGTGGTCATGATCAGAAGTCCGCCGGGAACAAGACGCTGTGCTATGGACGCCATCAGCTCTCTGCTCATGTCTTTTCTGATATGCTGCATGACATGGCTGGACAGTAAGATGGGATAGACAGCGTTTTCCGGCAGGACAGAGGCGTCTCCGTTCAGGACCGTGATCGGCGTCCCTGTCTGTTCGGACACCTCCTTTGCCGCATCACAGGCGGCGCTCCAGCGGTCCGGGTCAGGCTCGACACCTGTGATCTCATCTGCAGCCGGTGCGAAGGTTTCAAAGAGGCGGCCCTTGCCGCATCCCAGATCCAGCATAGGAATCCTGCAGCCGGGATGAGCTTCCCTCATGGCTGCTGCGGTTTCCTCAGCGGCCTTTAAGGCATGTGCAAGGATCCGCTCCTCGCTGACACCCCAGTAGGCGTCGTCGTATTCTGTCATGATCAGTTCGCATGTCAGAGCATCTTCTCTGTCCGGGTATGTATATTTCATGTATTTCGGTTCCTTTCATACAGTTTTATCAGAAAAATTATACCATAAAGCCTCCGGTTTCTCACCTTTTTTCTCCCGGCTGCATAGTCTAAGAGAGAAAAAATATGAAAACGGAGGGATCATATGCCAAGTGTCTATCTCAGTCCTTCAACCCAGGAGTACAACCAGTTCTACGGCGGCGGCACAGAAGAGTACTATGCGAATCTCATTGCAGATGCCATGGAGCCTTATCTGACGGCAAGCGGCATCACCTTTACCAGAAACAATCCGGAAGGCACCGTGACCGATTCCATCGCAGCCTCCAATGCCGGAAACTATGACTTTCATCTTGCCATCCATTCCAATGCGGCGCCGCCCAACATGGCGGGAGCCATCAGAGGTCCGGACGTCTACTACTATCAGACTTCGGAACAGGGCAGACGGGATGCGGATATCATAGCCAACAACCTGAAGATGATCTATCCGGATCCGTCTCTGGTGACGACAGTGGGGACCACCACGCTGGCGGAGCTGCGGAGAACAAAGGCGCCGGCGGTTCTGGTTGAGGTGGCTTACCATGACAACCCGCAGGATGCCCAGTGGATCAGAGACAATATCCAGTCCATCGGGCGGAACCTGGCTCTGTCTGCTGCTGACATTCTGGGTGTTCCTTTTGTGGAGCCGTAGGGTACTCTGCGGCAGAACGCCCGCCGGGGCAGCGCAGGACTATTTCAGCTTCTCTATGGTCGGATTCACATGATAGAAATCCCTGAGCGCCTCGTATTCCTTCCGGGCGCGCCGGGCGCGGGCGGAATCCGGTGAGCCGGTCCGGACGGCTTTGATCATGATGTTTCTGGCCGTGTGCTCCAGACTGGTGAATTCGATCATGGACACATCGTAGCCGGCCGACTCCAGCTTTAGCCCCCGCAGGCCGTCTGTCAGATATTCTGTCAGGCGGTCTTTCAGAATACCGTGTTTCAGCATGGGCTGGTGTATGTCGCTGCTGATCTGGCTGAAAAGCTCATGCTGGCAGCACGGGACGGACAGGATGACCTTTGTGTTCCAGCTGACTGCATTGATCAGGGCATAGTCTGTAGCAGTATCGCAGGCGTGAAGAGTGACCACCATATCTGCATGATCACTGGTGTAGTCAGCGATATCCCCCATGAGAAATTCCAGCCCCTCATAACCCAGATCTTCAGCGATTCTGCGGCAGAAGGCGATGACATCTTTTTTCAGATCCAGACCGATGATCTTCACCGGCCGGTCCTTCATGATCCGCAGGTAATAGTACAGCGCGAAGGTGAGATAGGCTTTGCCGCAGCCGAAATCGATGATCCTCAGTTCCCTGTCTTCCGGGAGAAAAGGGAAGACATCCTCGACGATCTCCAGATAGCGGTTGATCTGCCGGAATTTGCTGTAGTGCCTCTGGATTACATGGCCGGAAGGGTCCATGACGCCCAGACGGATCAGAAAGTCGCATGGCTTTCCGTCAGGGATGATGTAGTTCTTTGTCCGGTTGTGCTCAAGGCTGGGTACGCCTCTGGATGCGGGGCGGGTGGTGATTCTTGCCTTTTCCGGTTTTGATGCCAGGACCTGGATGTCTTCGGACCGGGTGAAGATATTGATCTGCTTGAACTCCCCGCAGATCAGACGGTCCGCCAGGGCCTCTGCAGCCTCAGCCTCCAGATTCTCGTGGGTCACCTTTTTCTCGAAGGTGTATTCCGCCTGAAAGATTCTCCTGCCGGATATCTTCACCGGCCGGATGGTGACTCTGCTGCACGGATCGGACTTGCGTCTCTTTCCCGAAAAGATCATCCGGATCAGTTCTTCGCCGGAAAACAGCCTGGCGAAAAGGGTTTCTAACTGGTTCATGTTCGTATCTCCCGTTCTGTTTCAGATGTGAATATTGTAGCACACGGAGGGAAAAGGTTCAACTTCTGTTGTTCCCGTGCCCGGCTGAACTGCCGCTCCGGCTTCTACCGGGATCCGCGCCAGGACCGGGGATGGAAAATTGTGCAATGTACACAAAAAAGTTCTTGATTTATGGTGTAAAAAACATTAAAATTAGAAAGAAAATAAGAACACGATAGAGGAGCGAGGCAGAAGAAGGTGCACGAGCCGGCGGGCGATGACTGTACCGGAGGCAATCCCCGCCGAATCGGGAAGACAGGCGTGGCTTTCCGGTGGGCCTATGGTCAACAGCTGTAGGACTGTCTACGAAAGTAGTTGCGCTATCTGAATCTCATGCAATATTTATATTGTGTCGTTTGGCTGTGCATCTGCACGGCTTTTTTATTTACAGAAGAGCGCAGAGGAGGTAAAAGATGAACATAGTGGAAAAGTACGGCGGGCAGTATCTGCGCAATATGGAGGATCTGTCCGCAATCGCCGACTGGACGGCGGCATCAGACACAGCACAGGGCAGAGTCATCGTGGCTG
The DNA here is from genome assembly GCA_051882975.1 of Emergencia sp. Classification (GTDB taxonomy): domain Bacteria; phylum Bacillota; class Clostridia; order Peptostreptococcales; family Anaerovoracaceae; genus Senimuribacter. Next base: position 1,228 of record JBJESV010000001.1, on the reverse strand, counting down.
CGGCAATGCAGGAAATTGCCGCAGCCATGAGCCGGCGGGCGGAACAGCTGGGTCCGGAAATAGGAAAAGAGCATCTGGACATGATGTTTTCTGCGGCGGAACAGCAGACGGCGGCGCTGCTGGCTGCCGCGCTGCAGCAGAGAGGAGTCCCGGCAGAAGCCGTGGCATGCATCAGAGGAGACTCTCTGGATATGGTGGACAGAGCAGAAGGCAGGCACGAGCTGAAAACAGGAAAGATCAGAGAGATCCTGCAGCGGGGCGGCGTCGCTGTAGTCGCGGGATTTCAGGGAATCGGAACCTACGGACAGGATGATGTAAAGGGAAGATACGGTGCAGCGGCTACAGCCGCGGCAATCGCAGCGGATCTGGGATGCGAATGCTGCCTCTATGGAAATACACAGGGCATCCGCACCAGAGAAAACGGACGTGTCATGAAAGCTGTCAGCTATGAGGAAGCCATGGAACTGATTCTTCTGGGAGACAGCGATCTGGAAAGCAGGGCTGTGGAACTGGCAAGAGCCTTTGATGTGAAATTATATGTGGGACCGGCCTTTGAACCGGAAAGGACAGGAGGAACATACATTATGGACAGAAGCTTTATCGTACAGGAAGGTGCAGTGGCAGGAATCGCTGTTTCAGACAATATCGTGATCTATACGCTGAAGGGAATGCCGGCCACAGGGGAAAGAATCGCAGAGCTCTTTGAGGTACTGGGGGATCTGGAGGTCAACATCGACATGATCAGCCAGCAGACCTGCAGCAGCGACATCTGCGCAGTCTCTTTCAGCTGTGAGAGGGAGCGGATGGAGGAGATAGACCGGGCTTTCGAAGGAAACCAGCGCCTGCGGGATCTGGAGATTACAAGAAAGGAGGATCTGAGCCTGATCTCCCTGGTCGGAGCGGGCATGGCGAGTCACACCGGTGTGGCCGGAAAGGTTTTCGGAACACTGGCTGCAGGCGGCATCCGCCACTACAACATAACCACTTCGGAGATATCTATTTCCGCGGCAGTGGATACGGCGCAGAAGGCTCAGGCGGTGGTGGCCCTTTCCGAGGCGTTTCAGCTGTAAAACAGGTTCTCCCGTTTACACCTTGTATACATGTACAGACTCTTGAACAATCGGTAAAAATATGATATCATAAAATGATATTTTGTATTGTAAAAAGAGGAAGTTAGTGTGAAAGAAAGCAGAGGAAAACCATAAATGGACGCACTTTAATAAGCTGT